>JAAUYX010000034.1:60601-74263 GCA_014804905.1 Desulfovibrio sp.
GAANAACACATTGTGCGGCACGCTGGTCACNCGGTAGGCGTCGGTNACGTCGCGCGCGGCCATGTAGACGGGATAGTTGACGCCGGCCTTTTTAATGAAGGGTATGACNGGCGCGCTGTCCTCGTCCACGGACAGGCCCACGAGCAAAAGCTCGGANTCCGGNTAGGCGTCGCGCACCTTCACGAGCTCGGGAATCTCCACNCGGCAGGGCGGGCACCAGGTGGCGAAAAAGTTGAGCATTACCACCTTGCCCTTGTTTTTCTGGATNAGCGCGGTGAGTCCCGCCTGGTCCAGCGGCTNGATGGCGNCCTCCCCGGCGGCNNAAGCCACGCAGGGCAGCAGGAGTGAGAACAGCAGTGCAAGAGCGATCCGTTTCATGGCAGTTTCCTCAGCATTCCCTTCCTTNACAGGCCGCATCCGCCGAGGACGCGGCCCCGGCCGCCTCCTCCCGGAGAAATCCCTGGGCGGCGCGCACGCCNCTCACGGCATCCTCACAATAGGCATCCGCCCCGATGGCCTCGGCAAAGGCCCTGGTCACGGCGGCCCCGCCGACCATGACCCGGATGGGCAGCCCNNGCTCNCGGATNAGGNNGATGGTNTCTTCCATGCGCANCATGGTNGTNGTCATCAGNGCCGAAAGCCCGATGATACGCGCCTTGTGCCGCATCGCGCAAGCCAGAATTTCCTCCGCGGGCACATCCTTGCCCGCGTCCACCACCTCGAAGCCGTGGTTGCCGAGCAGCAGGGCCACGATATTCTTGCCGATATCGTGAATGTCGCCCTCCACGGTGGCGAGCACGATGACGGGCCGCGTCTCCGGGCCGCGCCGCTCCTCCAGCAGGGGCTTGAGCCTCGCGAAGGCCTGCTGCATGGTCTCGGCCGCGCGGATGAGCTGCGGCAGGAAATACTCGCGCCGCTCGTAGCGCTCCCCCACTTCGGTGATGGCCGGGATGAGGATGGTGTCCACGATTTTGAGCGGGTCCATGCCCGAGGCGAGTTCCTTTTCCAGCAGGGCGGGGGCGCCTTCCTTGTCGCCTCGCAGCACCGCGTCATAGAGGCTCGCAGGGACGACTTCGCCCGCTGCCGGGGCGCCCCCGGAGGCGGCAGTGCCTGAACCGGGCTTCCAGCCGCCGTAAGCGGCGATAAAGGCCTCGGCATGGGCGTCGTGGCCCTCCAGGGCGGCGATGGCCGCCGTGGTTTCCCGCATCAGCGGGGCCGTGGGATTGGCGATACAGGCGTTGAGGCCCGCGCCCACGGCCATGCCCAAGAAGGTCGCGTTGAGCAGGGGCCGCGCGGGCAGCCCGAAGGAGACATTGGAGAGGCCGATGGTGGTGGGAAGCTGCTCCCTTGCGCACCAGCGGGCGAAGTCCAGGCATTCCCGCACGCCTTCGGGCGTGGAGGAAACCGCGAGCGCGAGAATATCCACCAGAATGAGCCTGCGCGGGATGCCGAGGGCTTGCGCCCGTTCCAGCAGGCGCTCCACGATGCGGATGCGGTCGGCCGCGCGCACCGGGAGTTCCTTCCCTTCCAGCGGCAGGAGGATAAAGGGCGCGCCGTACTGGCGGCAGAGCGGTCCCAGCGCGTCCATGCGTCCGGCCTCGCCGCTGATGGAATTGATGAGGCACGAGCCCGGCCCGTAGGGCAGCGCCGCCGCAATGGCCGCCGCATTGGAGGAATCGAGGGAGAGCGGCGTCTGGTACCTGGCGATGAGCCGCTGCGTCAGCTCTGGGAGGCAGGCGGCCTCGTCCACCAGCGGCGCGCCCACATTGACATCGAGCACGGACGCGCCCGCGGCCACCTGTTCGTCCGCGAGGCGCAGGGCCTCATCGAAGCGGCCCTCCTGAAGCTGGCCCGCCAGCACGGGCTTGCCCGTGGGATTGATGCGCTCGCCGATGACGGCAAGGCCCTCTCCGTGGCCTATGCGCACCAGCGCCGAGCGGCTGGTGAGCACGATGCCGTGCGGCTCCGGCGCGGGGGACGCGGCGCAGGTGACGGCATCGAGCGCGTGGGAGAGTGCGGCGATATGGGCGGGCGTGGTGCCGCAGCAGCCGCCCAAAACGCGGGCGCCCAACTCCGCAAAGTGCGCCGTCTTTTGCGCGAAGGCCTCGGGCCCCATGGGAAAGACCGTCTGCCCGTCGCGCAGCTCCGGCAGGCCCGCGTTGGGCTCGGCCATGACCGGGCAGGCGCACACCGAGAGCAGCTCCCGCACCACGGGGAGCATCTCGTCCGGCCCCAGGCTGCAGTTGGTGCCCACCACCGTAGCGCCCAGGTTCTGCATGGTCTCGGCAAATATGGCCGGGGTGGAGCCCGTGAGGCTCACGCCATGCTCAAAGGTCATGGACACCATGACGGGGAGCTCGCAGACCTCGCGGACAGCGGCCACGGCGGCGCGCGCCTCGGTAAGGTCGAACTGCGTCTCGATGAAGATGAGGTCGCAGCCACCGGCGACAAGCCCGCGGATCTGCGCGGCAAAGCCCTCAACAAGCTCGCGCGGCGCGAGCGTGCCCAGGGGACGGGCAAAAAGGCCGCTCGGCCCGATATTTCCCGCCACAAATACAGGACGCCCCGCCGGGGCGGACTTCACGGCCTCGCGCGCCACTTCGGTCAGGCGCCGGCAGACGTCAAAGACATCGAGGCCCCTGGCCAGCTTGAAGGGATTGGCCCCGAAGGTGCAGGTGGTGATAATGTTGGACCCGGCCTCGAGATAGGCGCGGTGGATGCCTAGGAGAATGTCGGGATTTTCCAGGCAATACTGGTCCGGGCTCACGCCGGCGGGCATCCCCGCCGCCTGGAGCATGGTACCCATGCCCCCGTCCAGCAGGAGCGGCCGCGCACGGGTGAGCGCGTGCCGAAAGGAAAGGCTCGTCATGTCACATCCTTGCGATGAACGCACAAAGACCGGGGCTGTTTGCCCCTGCTTTTTTATTACTGAAAATCGTTGAAAAGGACAAATCAAAATTGTAAGATGCCGGATACCGCGAGACCGCCTGTGCCCGGCCGCCATGGAATCCTATGACCAAGACGCAAGACCGCCCTCCCCGCAACGCTGTTATCCCCGAGATACTCGAGGATGAATCGCGCCCGGACCCCGCCGAGGGGGGCCCCGCCGCCGAAGTCTCCGCTTCCGCCGAGGCTCCCGAGGACACTTCCGATGACGAGGGCGAAATCCTCGACCTCGACGAGGAGGACGGGCTTGCCCTCGACGATGACCCTCTCGACGAGAGCGGCCCCGAGGCCCTCCCCGAGGAGAGCGCCGACGGCGCTCGCGACCGCCTGCCCCTGCGCCGCGCCCCGCACCTGCCTTCGCCTGCGGCCGCGCGCGACAGCCTTCAGCTCTACCTGCGCGAGGTGAGCCGCTTCCCCCTGCTCAAGCCCGAGGAGGAGCACGAGCTCGCCGTGCGCGTGCGCGACGCCAATGACCCGGACGCGGCCTTCCGCCTTGTCTCTTCCCATTTGCGCCTCGTGGTGCGTATCGCCATGGACTTCCAGCGCCGCTGGATGCAGAACGTGCTCGACCTCGTGCAGGAGGGCAATGTGGGCCTCATGCGGGCGGTCAACAAGTTCGACCCGGACAAGGGCATCAAGTTCTCCTACTACGCCTCCTTCTGGATCAAGGCCTATATCCTCAAGTTCATCATGGACAACTGGAGGATGGTCAAGATCGGCACCACGCAGGTACAGCGCAAGCTCTTCTACAATCTCAACCGGGAGCGGCAGAAGCTTATCGCCCAGGGCTATGACCCGGACGCGGCCATGCTTTCGGAGCGCCTCGGCGTGAGCGTGGAGCAGGTCAACGAGATGGACCAGCGCCTTGCCTCCACCGACCTTTCGCTCAATGTGCAGGTGGGCGACGAGACGGGCGGGGCCACGCGCATGGACTTTCTCCCCGCGCTCGACCAGGGCGCTGAGGAGCGCCTCGCCTCCGTGGAGGTGGCGGAACTCGTGCGCGCGCAGCTCAAGACCATCCTGCCCAAGCTCAATGACAAGGAGCATTATATCCTGCGCCACCGCCTGCTCACCGACGAGCCCGTGACCTTGCGCGAAATCGGTGAACGCTATAATATCACCCGCGAGCGCGTGCGCCAGCTCGAAGCGCGCCTGCTGGAAAAGATCCGCCAGCACATCACGCTCGACGTCAAGGATTTTTCGCAGGATTGGATCCAGTCCTGACCGCGCGTATGGCACGCGGCATCCAGGAACAAGCCAGCCGGGAAGGCGCGCACCCTGATGAAACTGCCACGGAAAGGTCTCCGTACCCTTGTTGGGCCCGTGCTCGGCGCGGTGGCGCGTCGCATTCCCGCGCGGTGTTGCGCGCTTGTGTTCTGCGCCCTCCTCCTCGCCGGTTGCGGTGGCAATGACCAGTCGCCCGTGACAGCGGACGGCAAGGCACGGGGCGCCGCTACCCAGGCGGAAGGCCGTGATATTGCCGCCACCGTGGAAGCGGCCACGCGCATCCTGAAAGAAACGCCGCGCCACCAGGCGCTGCCGCCCATTCAGGTACGCCCGGTGGAACGGGAACTTTCGCCCGACGCCCTCGGCCTTTATGCCTATCTGCGCGCCGTGCGCGCCATCCTCGACGAGGATGAGGCCGCCCTGCTGGAGGCGGCACTGGTGGCCGCCGAAGCCTCCACGGCTGCCACTCCCGTGGCAGCCGCACCGGCCGCACCTCGCCCCGAAGCCGCTGAGGGCTCCACTTCCGCCCCTGCACCGGGAAATGCATCCGCCGACAAGGCTGCCCCGGCCCCCGCGGCCGACGCGCCCACCACCTTTGCCGCCAGGGGCGACGCCGACGAGGTCTGGCCCACGCAGGTCTGGCTGGACGGCGGCGTCTGGCTCATGAGCCGCAAGTCGCCCAATGCCGTGACCTATCTGGAGCAGGCCCTCAAGGCGCAGCCCGAGGACCTTTCGCTCAATCTTCTCCTGGCNGAGGCTCTTGGGGAGCACGGCATGGCCGGGCGCGGCGCAAANCTCATGCGCGCCTATCTTGCCCGGCATCCCGGCACGCTGGACGCGCGCCTCGAACTCGCGCTGCTNCTCGTGAAGGAGCATGAGTTCAGCNAGGCGGAAAAGCTCCTCACCGACATCCCCGCCAAGGAGCGCACGCCCCTNGTGGACTANTACCACGCCAAGGCGCTGGCGGGCATGGAGCGCAAGGCCGAGGCCATCCCGNTGCTCAGGCGCTCGGTGCGCGGTATGCCNGACTTTGTGGAGGCNCTGGCCGAACTCGCCTTCCTGCTGGAGCAGGAGGGCGAACTCCGCGAGGCGCGGAGCACCTATGAAAAGCTCGCCAAGTTCCAGTTTTCGCCGCAGGATGTNTCNNTNNGGCTCGTGAACCTCTCGCTCAGGCTCAAGCAGCCGGAAAAGGCCCTGCAATACATCAATCAGGGCCCGGATACCATTCCCTTCAAGCTCACGGCCGTGACCATGCTCATGGACGCGCGCCACTACCTCCAGGCNGAGCGCCTGCTCAAACAGCTCACCGCGCGCGAGGGCGCGCCGGATGATGTCTACCTGCTCCTCGCGGACCTCGCCTATGAGCAGCGGCGCGACCTCAACATGGCGCTTTCCTGGCTGGACAAGATACCCGCNGGNAGCCCCATTGCCGTGCGCGCCCGGCTGCTCCGCGTGCAGTTGCTGGCCGAGGCGGGCAAGCCCGACGCGGCGCTCGCGCTCGCGCGCGAAAGCCACAAGGATTTTCCCCGCGCNGCCGAGCTGCGCGATGTGGAGATNCGCCTGCTCGCCCGCCAGAAGCAGATGGACGAGGCCCTGGCCGCGGCCCGCAATGCGGCCGCCGAGTGGCCGGACAATACCGACCTCGCCTTCCTTCTGGGCTCNCTNCTGGATGAAAACGGCAAGAAGCAGGAAGCCCTCACGGTCATGGAAGACATCCTGAAAAAGCAGCCGGACAACTTCCAGGCCCTCAACTATGTGGGCTACAGCCTNGCCGAGNAGAACCGCGANCTCGACCGCGCGCTNCAGCTCCTCACCCGCGCCGATGCGCTCGCTCCTGACCAGTCCTATATCATCGACTCCCTTGCNTGGGCGCTCTTCCGCGCGGGCANGGCNNANGAAGCNCTGACCAAGATNCGGCGNGCCGTGAGCCTCGAGGGNCCNGTTGACGCCACCATCTGGGAGCATTATGGCGACATCGCGCGCCATCTGGGCCATACGGCGGAAGCGCGCCGCGCCTACCAGAAGGCGCTTGACCTCAAGCCCGCCAATGCCGANGCATTGCGGCAAAGGCTCGCCCATCCATGAAAAAGCTCGTCCTCCTCTGCATGGCCCTCCTCCTCTGCGCCTGTGCGAANCAGCCCACCGCGCCNGGGACGCCCGGCGGCGAAGGCGGCGAGGCACTTTCCCAGCGGTGGCAGGTCTATACCAAGGCCGGCGCCGGGGCCGAGACGCCCTACCGCCTCCAGTTGAGCCTGCGTTTCGGCGAGGAGGGCAATACGCGCCGCGTGACCGCCCTGCTCTGGGGCAATGGCGGGCGCGAGCTCAGGCTCGACGTCATGGCCGGGGTGGGGACCGTGGTCGCCAAGATACTGGAAGACGGCGAGCATTTTCTCGTCTATGCGCCGCTGGAAAACAAGGCCTATTTCCACCAGGGCGCGACNAGCCCCCTGCTCCGGGTGGGCGTGCCGGTGCCCTTCGGCCTTGCGCGGCTGACNGCNCTGCTCACNGGCCANTATGCCGGNGCCTTCGGGGANGCNTATNCCGAAGCCNCCNNGCTTNCNGACGGCATGGCCCAATATGCGCTGGAAGGAAAGCCCGGCGGCCTCCTGACGCTGGATGCCCAAGGGCTGCCCGTGGCCTGGCGTGAAGGCAAGGTCGACGGCTGGCGCATGGAAATCGTCTATGACGAGGCCACACCGCCCCTCCCGCGCCGTCTTTCCCTCACCCATGCCAAGGGCCAGCGCGCCATCCTCCTCGTCAAGGAAAGAGAAATGCCCGAGGCCCCCTTTACCGGGGACCAGATGAGACTTACCTTGCCCGAAGGCGCGCCCCTGCTTCCGCTTTCNNAGTACCGCGCGCCCAAATCCTGAACCGCGCAGGCGGTTCGGACCACACGCGCAAAGGAGTCTCCATGCCCGTCGTCCACCTGGCTTCGGACCATGCCGGTCACGCGCTCAAGGACCTNATNGCGCGCGAGTTGNCGCGNCTCGGCTTNACCGTCACCGATCACGGGACCGATTCGTGCGAGAGCTGCGATTATCCCGAGTTCGCGCACAAGCTCTGCGACGCGGTGCTTGCNGAGCANGGCCGGGGNATCCTCGTCTGCGGCAGCGGCATCGGCATGTCCATGGCNGCCAACCGCCATGACGGCATCCGCGCGGCGCTCTGCACCACCGAGCTCCATGCGCGCCTCAGCCGCCTCCACAATGACGCCAATGTGCTCTGCCTCGGCGCGCGCATCACGGGCGACGAGCTGGCGCTCGCCATCGTGATGGCCTTCCTTGAAACCAGCTTTGAGGGTGGCCGGCATCAGCGGCGTATCGACAAAATCACGCCCAAGGCCTGAGCCGGGCTTGCGTGGCCGCCGGCGCGGCCGGAAGGACTTTCATGCAGCTTTACAACACCCTCGGGCGGCGCAAGGAAGAATTTGTGCCGGTGCGTCCGGGCAAGGCCCATGTCTATGTCTGCGGCATCACCGCCTATGACTATTGCCATATCGGCCATGCGCGCTCGGCCATCGTGTTCGATATCCTCGTGCGCCAGCTCCGGCACTTGGGGCTGGAGGTGCTCTTCGTCCGCAACTTCACGGACGTGGACGACAAGATCATCCGCCGCGCCGAGGCCGAGGGCCGCGACTGGCGCGAGATCGCGGCCACCTATATGGCGGCCTTCCATGAAGACATGGACCGCCTCGGGGTGCTTCGCGCCGACCTTGAGCCCAGGGCCACGGACACCATCCCCCAAATCGAGGACCTCTGCTCGCGGCTCATCGCCGAGGGCAAGGCCTATGCCACGCCTTCGGGCGACGTCTATTTCCGGGTGCGCTCCTACGCCCCCTACGGCAAACTCTCGCGGCGCAGCCTTGACGAGCTCATGGCGGGCGCCCGCGTGGCCCCGGGCGAGGAAAAGGAGGACCCCCTTGATTTCGCCCTCTGGAAGGCGGCCAAGCCCGGCGAGCCCTCCTGGCCCAGCCCCTGGGGACCGGGACGCCCCGGCTGGCACATCGAGTGCTCGGCCATGAGCCAGCCCTTCCTCCCACTGGACATCCACGGCGGCGGCCAGGACCTCATCTTCCCGCATCACGAAAACGAAATCGCCCAGACCGAGGCCGTGTGCCACTGCGAGCTCGCCCGCTTCTGGGTGCACAACGGCTTCGTGCAAATCAACCAGGAAAAGATGTCCAAGTCGCTCGGCAATTTCACCACCATTCGCGACATCCTGCGCGACTACCTGCCCGAGACCCTGCGCTTCTTCCTCCTCGGCAAGCAGTACCGCAGCCCCATCGACTTCAGCCCCGAGGGCATGGACGATGCGGAAAAGGGCCAGCAGCGTGTCTATATGGCCCTGCGCGACGCGGCGCGGGCGCTCTTGCGCAGCTCGTGGAAAAATACCCCGCTGCCCGCGGGCCTGCGCGAGGAGTGGGACGGCCTGCACGCCGCCGTCTCCGCCGCCATGGACGATGACCTCAATACGGCCCAGGCCCTTGGCCATATCTTCTCACAGGTGCGCATCGTGAACCGCCTGCTGGAGGACAAGGGCCTGCGCGCGGCGCGCGCCACCGGCGACATTCTGGAGGACTTCCTCGCCCGCGCCCGTGAGTGGCAGACGCGCTTCGGCCTCTTTGGTGAGGAGCCCGACGCCTTCCTCGCGGACCTGCGCGCCGTGCGCGCCCGCCGGCGCAACATCGAGGTCGCTCATGTGGAGGAATTGCTCGCGAAGCGCGCCGAGGCCCGCGCCGCCAAAGATTTCGCCGGCTCCGACGCTCTGCGCGACGAGCTTTCCGCGCTCGGCGTGAGCGTGCGCGACACCCCCCAGGGCCAGGAGTGGGACCTGGAGTAAAGCCCGCGGCTTCCCCGCCGCTTACCCGACACAAGGAATCCATGCGCTTTTCCTGCCGCTTTTTTCGCCGCCTGACGGCCATCCTTGCCATCTTCGTCCTGCTCGCGCCGCTGGTCTTTCCGCCGCAGGCACGGGCCTTCTTCTTCGGGGGCGTCACGCTCAAGGACGAGAAAGAAATGGGCCACAAGTTCGACGTCATGGTGCGTTCGCACCTGCCCATCGTCGAGGACCCGGAAGTGAGCCAGTATGTGGCCGANGTGGTGAAACGGCTNGTCAAGGCCATGCCGCCGCAGCCCTTCGAGTTCACCCCTTCGGTGGTGCTCCACAACGCGCTCAACGCCTTTGCNGTGCCCGGCGGCTATGTTTTTGTCTTTACGGGCATGATCATGAACCTCGAGCGCGAGGAGGAACTCGCCGGGGTGCTCGCCCATGAGCTCGCCCATGTGACGCAGCGCCATGTGGCNTCNCGGCTGGAACGCGCCCAGTACCTCACCCTGGGCTCCCTGCTCGTNGCGGTGGCGGGCGTGGCCCTGGNNGGCCCGGCCGGAGGGGCCGCCGCCGTGGGCGCCGCCGGGGCGAGCCAGTCGGCCATGCTCAATTACAGCCGCATCGANGAAAGCGAGGCCGACCACATCGGCCTGCAATACCTCACGGCCGCGGGCTATCCGCCCTCCGGCATGGTGGGCGGTTTCAAGGTGCTCCGCCACAAAAACTGGATGAGCGGCATCAATATCCCCACCTATCTCTCCACGCATCCGGCCATCGGCGACCGCGTCAACGGCCTCCAGGCGCGCATCGAGACCTTGCCCGCGTCCGTGCGNAACCGCAAGAGCGACAATCGCCGCTTCCAGCGCGTCAAGACGCTTCTCTGGGCGCGCTATGGCGACGAGCAGGCGGCCCTGCAGCGTTTTTCGGGCAAGGACGGCCTCTCCCAGATGGGCCGGGGCATCGTGCTGGCGCGCCAGAACCNCGTCGCCGAGGCCGCGCAGGCCTTTGACGCGGCACTGGCCGCGGCGCCGCATGACCCGCTGGTGCTCCGCGAGGCCGGGGCCTTCCACTACCGCAAGGGCAGCATGGACCGCGCCGAGCCCCTGCTNGCNGAGGCCATGCGCCGGGACCCCAGGGACTATATGGCGTCCTTCTTTTATGCGCGCCTCCTGGACGAGACCGGGCGNCAGGCGCAGGCCGGGCGCTATTATACGGATGTGCTCCGCCATGTGCCGCAGGACCCGGAAGTGCACCAGGCCTACGCGCGCTCCCTCGGCACGGCCGGAAAGACCGCGGACGCCTATATCCACATGGCCTACAGCGCGCTTTACGCCAACAACCGCAAGCTCACCGAGCGCTACTTCAACCAGGCCAAGGCCCTGGCGGCCAAGGCCTCNGACAGGCGCGCCTTNCAGNGGCTNGAGACCGCCTATCGGGAGCGCAAGGAAATCTGGGAAAAGAGCTGATGATGGAAACACATGCCACTACCATCCTCGCCGTAAANAAGAANGGNCAGGTGGCCATGGCGGGCGACGGTCAGGTGACCCTCGGCCAGAGCATGGTCATGAAGCACACCGCTCACAAGGTGCGCCGCCTGTATGAGGGGCGCGTGCTCGCCGGTTTCGCCGGGGCCACNGCCGACGCCTTCACCCTGTTCGAGCTCTTCGAGGCCAAGCTCAAGGAAATGCGCGGCAATCTCCTGCGCGCGGCCGTGGAGATGACCAAGGANTGGCGCAAGGACAANTACCTGCGCAAGCTNGAGGCCATGCTCCTGCTCGCGGACGCCGAGCACCTGCTTCTGCTTTCCGGCACGGGCGACGTCATCGAGCCGGACGACGACGTGGCGGCCATCGGCAGCGGCGGNCCCTATGCCCTGGCCGCGGCGCGGGCGCTCATGCGCCACAGCGATTTGGACGCGGCCAGCGTTGCGCGCGAGGCCATGGCCATCGCCGCCGAAATCTGCGTCTACACCAATGACCGCCTGACCCTGGAAACCCTGTGATTCGCCTCCGCGCAGGCTGCAAGGTGAATCTCGGCCTGCGCATCCTCGGTCGCAGGCCCGACGGCTACCATGAACTGGATTCCGTNTTCTGGCCGCTCGCGGAGCCCTGCGACGACCTTTTCGTCCGCGTGCGGGAGGAGCCCGGAATCCGCGTCGTCTGCGACGCGCCGGGCATCGACCCGGCCCGCAATACCCTGACCAGNGCCTATGCGGCCTTTGCNGCCCTTGCGGGCNGAGCGCCCGGCCTTGAGGTGCANCTCGTCAAGCGCATCCCCGCAGGGGCCGGNCTCGGCGGCGGCAGCAGCGACGCGGCGAGCCTGCTCCTCTGGCTCAATTCNCTCCTTGACAGGCCGCTTTCGCACGAGGAACTCGCACGCGCGGCCGTGGCCGTGGGCGCCGACGTGCCCTTNTTCCTCAGCGCGCGCCCGAGCCGCGTCANCGGCATCGGCGAAGTGGTGGAGCCGCTCGCCGAAAACCTGNNGCCGCTCTTTCTCGTGCTCGTCTGTCCGGGCATCCATGTGTCGACCNGCGAGGCCTTTGCCCGGCTGGACGAACTGCGCGCCGCCAAGGCTCGCGNCGGGGAGTCCGCGCCCCAAAACAGCTTGACAAAGGCCGCTGCCGCGGCTAATGGAAATCGTCTTATTGGAGCGGCGCGTCTTGACCTCGCCAATGACCTTGAGGCCGCCGTCTTTCCCCGGCATCCGCAGCTTGCCGAACTCAAGGCGGAGCTCGGCAGCCTCGGGGCGCTGNCGGCCGCCATGTCCGGCAGCGGCTCAAGCGTGTTCGGGCTCTTCGCGGCGCAGGCGCAGGCCATCGCTGCTGCGGCCCGGTTGCGCGGGAAATACCCGCGNGTCTATTGCCAGGCGCTGGGAAATGCTGGGATGTAGCCAAGTGGTAAGGCAACGGGTTTTGGCTCCGTCATCCGAAGGTTCGAGCCCTTCCATCCCAGCCAATCAGCGGCAGCGCCGGATGACCACTGTCGGTTTTTGAACGGATTTGCCAAGGCGGCTCCATGTTCAGCGACCTGAAAATCGTCACGGGTTCCTCAAATCCCGAGCTCGCCCGGTCCATCTGCGACCACTTGGGCTGCCAGCTCACCCCCACGCTTGCCACCACCTTCAGCGACGGCGAATTGCGCATCGAAATCGGCGACAATGTGCGCGAGGACGATGTTTTTGTGGTGCAGCCCACCTGCCCGCCGGACGTGAACCGCAATGTCATGCAGCTCTGCCTCATGATGGACGCCCTCAAGCGCGCGAGCGCCGGGCGCATCACCGCGGTCATTCCCTACTATGCCTATGCCAGGCAGGACAGGAAGGTCAGCCCGCGCGCGCCCATCAGCGCCAAGATGGTGGCGGACTTCATCAGCGTGGCCGGGGCGGACCGCGTGGTCACCATTGACCTGCACGCGGGCCAGATTCAGGGCTTCTTCAACTGCCCGGTGGACAATCTTTTCGCCGTGCCCGTCATGATGGACAGCCTGCGCGACCTGCATACCGACAACATCGTCATTGTCTCGCCGGATGCGGGCGGCGTGGAGCGCGCACGGGCCTATGCCAAGCGCCTCAACGCGCCCCTCGCCATCGTGGACAAGCGCCGCGACAAGCCCAACCAGGCGCAGGCCATGCACGTCATCGGCGATGTGGAGGGCAAGGTCGCCATCGTGGTGGACGACATGATCGACACCGCGGGCACCCTCTGCGCCGGGGCCGAGGTGTTGCTCAACTACGGGGCCACGCGCATCGTGGCCTGCGCCACGCATCCCGTGCTTTCCGGGCCCGCCATTGACCGCATCAATGCGACGGACGCCCTTTCGCAGGTCATCGTGACCGACACCATCCCCCTCGGCGACAAGCTGGAGCGCTGCCCCAAGCTCAAGGTGGCTTCCGTGGCCGCGCTTCTCGGCAAGACCATCCATAATATCCACACAGGGTCCTCGGTGAGCGTGCTCTTCGTGTAGCATGACGGGGAAATCTTCAGGATGAACAATTTCCGCACGTTTCGGCGGTCAGCAAGGAGAGCGAGATGAGCATCGAAAAAACATTGAATGTGCAGAAGCGTGACGCCCACGGCAAAGGCCCCACCGGGCGGCTGCGCTCCAAGGACCTTGTGCCCGGCATCTTCTATACCGCCAAGGGCGAGAACATCATGGTGCAGGCGCCCACGCTGCCGCTGGAAAAGCTCTATGAATCCGTGGGCCACACCACGGTGTTCAATCTTGAGATCGACAACAACGGCACCAAGGAAGTGCATCCCGTGCTCATCTGGCAGGTGCAGCGCCATCCCTACAAGAACTGCTTCCTGCATATCGACTATTATGGCGTGGACCTCGACAAGGAAGTCAAGGTCGATGTGCCGCTGGAATTTGTGGGCGTCGCCAAGGGCACCAAGCTCGGCGGCATCATCGAGACCTACCGCGAGAATGTGCGCCTGGCGAGCAAGCCCATGGACATGCCGCAGAAGGTCGTGGTGGACGTGACGGACATGAACATTGGCGACACCATTTCCGTGGCCGACCTCAAGCTGCCGGAAAACGTCACCGCCGTGCATGACCGCAATTTCGCCATCGTCAGCGTGCTCGCCAAGAGCAAGGACGATGCGGCCGAGGAAGGCGAGGGCGAAGCGGCCGCCGAGTAGGCTTTCCGGCGGGGCGAGTCACG
>JAAUYX010000035.1 GCA_014804905.1 Desulfovibrio sp.
GTCGATTTTGCCGTCCGGCTTCTTGCCATAGGGCGCGTAATAGCCCGCCACGGAGAGGGTGGTGGCGAATGCGCCGAAAAATTCCTCATAAAAGCCGCTGAAGGGCAGGAGCTTGAGCTCCGCCTCCATGCCGCTTGACGGGTTGAGCTTGTTGTTGCGGCTGTCGTGCCTGAGCCCCGCCTTGGGCTCGATGACGCCGTAGGGGCGCTTCTCGTGTTCGTTGTCCTTGAGCCAGCCGCCCTCGGCCCCAAGGTGGATGCCGCCCCACCACTGGCGCGCGAGACGGCGGTCGATGCCCACCTCGCCCTTGAGCGATTCCTGCTGGTAGGCGTCGGTATTTTCCCACAGGGCCGCGCCGCTGGCGAGCAGGCGCTGGCCGCGTTCAAGGAAGGCCGGCTTTTCGAAGGCCGCCTTGAGGCCGATTTCCTGCTGGGAAATGGGCGCGTCGATGTTGAGGCGCTCGCCGTTGTGGAAGAGGTTGCGGTGCTCCCAGGTGCCCTCCACGCCGAAGCCCGTGTCCGTGTCATAGCGGGCACTGGCGCTCACCGAGCGCGGCGGCCCCTCGGCCACGGTGATGCCCGCGGGAACCACGGCCACGTCGCCCTCCGCGCCGTCCGGCCCGAGCACGCGGTGCTCGAGCCGCATGTCCTCGGTNACNGGCGCGGCCTCCACCGAGCGGNANAGCCCGAGGGCGCGNAGGCTGTTGGCATAGTCGGTGAGCATCTCGTCGTCCCAGGGNTCCTCGCCGGGCGNCCANGGCACGAGACGCTCGAGGAAGCAGGTGTTCACTTCCTTGTTGCCGTGGATTTCNACCCTGCCCATGAGNGCGGGCGGNCCNGGATTGATGNTGATNTCNGCATTGAGGGTGCGCGTGGCCGGGTCCACGGTGTAGCGGCTTTCCGTGACCTTGGCGAGCGGATAGCCCGTGCGNCNNAGGGCCTCGGGCATGGCCGANACCGCGGCCAGCATGGCGTCGGCCACGATGGGCTCGCCCACGGTGACGCCGGGAACAGTGTCGGGAAAGGCNGGCGCGGGGAGCGTCTCGCGCTCAAGGCCCCAGAAGCCGGTGACGCGCGTGCGGTGCAGAAAGGCGTCGGGGATGACCGGCGCAGGCTCGTAGCGCACATCCGCCCGGCCCACGGTGAAGCGCGGCCCCGGCGTGAGGGTGAGNGTNACNTTCACCGGGCTTGCGGCCTCGTCGATGCTGAAGGCCGCCTTGCCGTNATANTAGCATTGGGAATGGAGNAGCTTGACCGCGGTCTCCTCGTCGGCGCGGGCGCGCCGCTCCAGCGCGAGCATACTGTCCGGCGGCTCCTTGANGAGCTTGACNAGCTGGCTTGNGTCGCGCATCTGGCCCTTGAGCGAGCCCGGCCCGTCCACCACCTCGATGTCGACCTTATAGGGCACNGGGTCGCTGTCCCACGCNGGGCCGTCGCCGGAGCCCTCGCCGTTCTGTNCGNTCTNGNCCGCNTCCNCGNNCTGNGCGCCNTGGGCCGTATCGGCCCCCTGCGCGCCAGGGTCCGTATTTTTCGCGAGCAGCCCGCANCCGCCGAGCTGGCCCAAAAGGGCCAGCAGCAGCACAAGGAGCGCGAGCCTGCCCGGCGNACGCCGGAACATGGCTCCGCAGGGGGAAAAATGCCCGGAAGCGCGCCACATGGTTGCCGCAGTCTAGCCTCTCAGGCCGCGCCGCGCAAGCATTTGTGATGAAAGCCGAAGGCTTGCCNNCAATCTNGGCCCCCCCAATCTTGGCCCAGCAACCTTGGCAAGGCACCNNGCCTCTGTTAANCTCGGCGGCAACGGCGCCCTTGNGCGCAAGAAANGGAGGCTCCATGAACTACGATCTCTGCCTGCACCTGGACGCCAGGGACCCGGCCATCCTCGCCCTGGTGCTCCGCAATGCCGAAAACTACCTCAACGGCCTTCCCGGCGAGTCCTTCCGGCTGGATGTGGTGGCCAACGGCGGNGGCGCGCCGCTCTTCGCCGCCGAGGGCCCGGAATTTGCGGAGGCGAAGGCCAAGGTCGCCGCGCTCATCAAGCGCGGGGTGCGCTTCAAGCTGTGCGCCAATGCCCTTGCCGAGCACGGCATCGACCATGCGCGCCTCTGGCCCGGCTGCCAGGTGGTGCCCGCGGGCCTGGTGGAGGTGGTGCGCCTNCAGCGCGAGGGCTTCGCCTATATCAAGCCCTAGGCGCGAAGCCGCCCTCAGCGGAATATCTTCCACGNCCCTTCCACGATGCCGCCGAGNATGTCCACAAAGCCCGANGTGATGCCNGTGATGGTGTTGAGGATGAGCTTGCCCGCGCCGATGGAGGTCTTGGGCTTTTCCACGTTGCCGTAGACGCGCAGGGGAAATTCCGGCAGGCCCTTCATGTTGACGGTGAAGTTGCANTCNATNGTNCGGTTCACGAGGTTGAGGCTGCCGCTGCCCGTGGTGGTGAGCGTGGGNCCCTGGATGNGCAAATCCTTGCTNTNTGCNACGCCGTTNNNCACCGTGCCCGAGGCCGAGGCCACGCTGAAGCGCGTGGGCTCGCCCTTGAGCTCGCCGGACTTGGTGCGCGCCTGCCAGGAGCCGTNGCGCACGNTGAAGCGCCACTCGCCGTTGAGCGCGGCCGGAAGCTTCCCCGGCCCNAGGTCGCGGGCGCGCAAGGTGGCCTCCAGCGTGGCNTGCCCGTTGAGGGCCGATTCGAGCTTGCGGTCCCGCGCGGCCACCGCGAGGTCGAAGGCCGTGACGGCAAGGGTGGTGTCAAAGCCNANGGCCTTGCGGAAGTCCACCGTGCCCCGCGTNTGAAGCGTCGCGCCGTAGAAGCGCCCCTTGCCCGGTCCCACGGTGAGACGCCCCGCGGCGAGCGAAAGCGGCAGGGAAAGGTCCCGCAGGTGGAAGCGCCAGCCAGAGAGGTCGCGCACGCGCAGTTCCCCCCTGGCGTCAAATTCGCGCATGAAGGGCACTTCCCACACGCCGCCCCTGGGCTTTGTCTTGGAGGCAGGGCCGGAGTCCGTGAGCTTTTCCAGGTCCAGGGCTTCGGAGGCGAGGGCGAAGTCCACGAAGGGGCGCCCCTCGCGCCGCGACAGGCTGAGCNAGCCCGTGGCGGCGAGCGGCCCGGCCCTGGCGTTGAGCTTGCGCAAGGCGACGGTCTCGGGCTTCGCGGAGAGCTCGGCCGTGAGGGATAGGGAGCGCACGCCCTGCGGCAGGCGGGGCCTGGCCACGCCCAGGCGTTGCAGGCTTTTGGCAAGGTCCGGGCTTTTGGCCTCGATGCGGCCCTGTACCGAGGGCGTCGCGCCCTCGAGGGTAAGCTCCCCGGAAAGCGTGGCCGCCAGCGCCTCCACATGCAGNCCCGAGAGCGTGACGCGCTTGCGCGCGCTCTGGCAGCCGAGCACCGCGCGCCAGGCAGCGCGCAGGCCCTGGCTCAGGCCCGAGAGCTCGGGCCCCAGGCGNAANNTGCCGCTGGCCGGGATTTTTTGAAATTCCATGCCCGCGCCCGCGTCCGTGGCCCCGAACCACAGCCTGCCGTCCAAATCTGCGCTGGCGTCCATGTCCGCGTTTTCCAGCCTGAGCTTCCACGCCCCGTCAAGCCCGAGGCGCGAGCCGCGCCAAACGCCGGAGCGCAGGGCGATATCCGTGTCCAGGCGGCTGAAGGCGAGCCTGGCCCCGCCAAGGCCCCCGGCCAGCGCCCCCTGCTCGCCGCGCACGCTGAGCTTGCCCCGCAGGTGCGAGAGGAACATGTCGAGCGCCCGGCCCTGGCTCTGCACGGAAATATCGGCCCGGAAGCGCCCGCTCGCAAAGGGCAGCACGGGCATGGCCTTCGCCAGCGGCGCGCCGTTGATGCCNCGCGCCTGCGCCGTGATGGCATAGGGNAGNGCCTTGCTTCCGCCGAGGATGCACTGGCCGCGNAAGGTGCCGCCGTAGAAGGCCGCCTCGGCGTCGATGAGCACGTCCTCAAGNCCGTTCTTGTCCAGNTTNCCCGGATAGATGCGNGTTTTCGCCGCCGTGAGGGTCACGGGNCCGTAGCGCACCGTGTCCGCNGCGAGGCGGATGTCGTAGCCGAGGCCGGTCTCGCCCGGCTTGAGCGGCTCCCCCGGCATGGGCGTGAACGTGGGGTGGGGATAATACACCTCCTCCGGCGCCCGGGCCACGGCTTCGGGCAGCCCCAGGCCGAGNTTCACGCTNGGGCTTTTGAGGTCGAGCACCACTTCCGGGGCCGCCCAGGANGGCACGCCGCCGCTGCCCGTNAAGCGCGAGCCCGCGCACACCGCCGAAATATGCTGTGCGTTGAGGCCCTTGTCGTCCAGGCGGAAATCGACGCTCGCCTCGGTGATGTTGTCGAGGGCCAGNTGCAGNCCGGGCGCGAGNTTGCGCGCAAAGCCGAGCCATTGGGTGAGGCTTGCGCGGTGGAGCAGCAGGCTCCCGGCGAGTTCCGGGCCGCGGGAGGCGTCGGGCAGGCGCAGGNTGCCGTCAAGGCGNCCGCTGTCCGGCCCGAGGGCGAAGTTGANGGCGCGCAGCTGGATGTCGCGGGCNCCNTGGGGCATGGCCGCCGTGCCGTCCAGGCTGAACGGCACGATNTCGCCCGTNTGGCCNCCGAGCCCGAGGTCGGAGGCGAGCGCGAAGCTGCCGTTCCAGCCGCCGGGCTGCCCCNGNAAGCCCAGGGANAGGCGTANNGCNCCGGGCCAGTCCCGCGCGTGGAGCGTNGCCGCGAGCTTGAGCTCCGGCGTGGCCGCGAGCGGCCGGGCCAGGTCGCTCTCGCCCATGAGGCTGAAGCGNTCGAGGCTCGCCAGCGTGGCCTCCGCGCTGGCATAGCGCAGGCTTGCAAACTGGAGCGAGCCTTTCACATCGCCGGGGGGCGCCGCCTTGAGGCGGCACTGGAGCCCGCGCAAGGCCAGGCTCGCGCCGTCCGTGCCCGTGAGGCGGCACTCGCCCTGCGTGATCTCAAGGCGACAACTCCCNTCCAGGAAGCNCAGCGGCGCCGCGTCCGTCCCTTTCCGCGGCGTGTCCAGAAGCGCGCGCAGCCGCNTCGCCACTTCGCCGGGGGGGCTCAGGGGCTCGTCAANGCGCGCCTCAAGGCGCGGGCGCACGAGGGTNACGGCCCAGGGGGAAAANCGCCCGCGCAAAAGGGTGATGAGGTCGGGGCGCACGGTGAGGAAGGCCACGGAAAGGGCGAGACCGTCGCCCTCCACGCGCACATTGCTCACGGAAAGCGCGGGCGAAGGCAAAAGGCCCACGTCCACCGCGCCCATGCTGAAGCCGAGGCCCTGCTTGCGCGCCGCCTCGCCCAGGTAGCGGTTGACGAGGCCCCCCGGATCGCGCTGGAGAAACCACCAGGCCGCGACCATGAGGGCGGCCAGCACGAGGAGCGCCACAACCAGGACGCGGAAAAAGAGGCGCAAGGGGCGACGCATGGCGTTCCTGCGATATGCGGCGGGGCCTGACCAGCGGGCTCGGCGCCTTGACGCCGCCAACCATGAACAGTATCTTNAAAAATAGTATGCAATCTTGTCCATATTGGCAACCGCGTCGGCGCGGGCCGGGGGCGCAGACTCATGCAGCGACTTCTCTGGATCGGCANCCCGTTTTTCTCCGCTTCGCTCAAGGATTGCGGCTGGCAGGAGGTGGCCTTCCACAATTTTGAGGAGCCCCGNGTCTACGGCTGGGACGACCTCGTGCGCGTGGCGGGCTTTGTGCCNGACGTGGTCGTGGTGGCGGACAAGAGCCGCGCGCCCTTTGTGCTCGGCGTGGAGGATTTTCCCTGCCTCACGGTGTTCTACGGCGTGGATTCGCACATCCACTCCTGGGAGCCGCTCTACGCGCAGGCTTTCGACGCCTGCCTGGTCTCGCTGGAGGACCATCTGGAGCGCTTCGCCGGGCCCTACCTCGCGCCGGAGCGCATCTGGTGGTCGCCCCCCTTCGCGTGGGAGGAGGACCGGCCCCGGCCGGAGCTCGCCAAGGAGTGGGACTGCCTCTTCGTGGGCAATGTGGACCCCGAGACCATGCCGCGTCGCGCTGCCTTTCTGGGCGAGGTGGGCAAGCACCTCCCCGGCCTCCATGTGACGCGCGGGGACTACCGCGCGCTCTTTCCGCGCGGGCGGGTGCTCCTCAACCAGTGCGAGCACGGGGATTTGAATTTCCGCGTTTTCGAGGCCATGGGCTGCGGCGGCTGCCTTGTGACGCCGCGCGTGGGGCACGGCCTCGAGAAGCTCTTCGTGGATGGCGAGCATCTCGTGGGCTATGCGCCGGACGATGCCGGGGACGCGCTCTACCGCATTCGCTTTTTGCTGGAGCGGCCTGACCTTGTGAGCTATATCGGCGAGACGGCGCTCGCGGAGGTGAACGCGAAACACCGCGCCCACCACCGGGCGCAGGCCTTTACGGACAGGCTCTGCGACCTCTGGATGCAGGGGGCCGAGGAACTGGTTGCGGCCCGGCGGGAGCGGGCGGCGGCGGTGCGCCGTGACTTTTTGAGCGTGCCCTATCTGCTCTGGGCGCAGGAAGTGCCGCAGGAGGACCTCAAGGAGGCCTATCTTGCGGCCGCGCGCGGGCAGTTCGGCACGGAGGGCGGCGCGTCCGGAAGGGAGTAAGGCAACAGAACACCCCCTGAGACGGCTCTAGCGGCGGTCCGCCTCCTCGCCGGGGGCGAAGCGCAGTTCCAGCGCCGGGTCGTGTCCGGCCTCTCCGGCGGCGGGGGCGTGGGGCGTTTCCGGCTCCTCAAAGCTCAGGCGCAAAAGCGGGTCCGTGCCGGAGGCCCCGGCCGGACCATCGGCAAGCGGCGCGGAGGAAGCCCCGGCCTTTTCATCCCCGGCATCCTTTGCGGCGCGGGCTTCGGCGCGCCGCGCCTGCTCCGGGTCCAGGCAGACGGCGGCCAGGTATTCGAGGCGCGATTCCAGCGCGCGCACCAGCACGCGGAGCTGGGCGTGTTCGTCGCGCAAAAGCTGCCAGGCCTGCTCCTGCCGCTTCAGCAGGTAGAAAAGCGCCGCCAGAATACCGAAAAAACAGAAGAAAATGAAAAGCAGGGCGGAGAACATACACGAACCTCGCTTGCAAGGGCCTTGGGCCGGGACGTGGCTCCGCTTATATACGCTTGCCCCGGCAGGGGCAAGGGGGCGGCTGACCAAAGTCAGCAGCCCCGAAAATTGCGAGCAGGTTGCAGCTTTGCTGCGCCGTTAAGCGAGCGATTTTCGTGCCTTTCCGTCCAGCCGCTTTGCGGCGCAGACGGCACAAACCCCGCAAAGCGGGGTTTGTCATCAGTCTGTCGTGCCCCGGCAGGGGCAAGGAGGAACTATGGCCCGGCTTGCGCCGCGTCTTGTCATGGCCGATGAACGGGGCAACATCGTGGACGCCCCGGACCTCCTCATGGTCTGCCGCCGCGGGGCGGAATGGGGCCTGCCGCGCCCGGACGAGCTCATGCCGCTCCCCGAGGAGAGCGAGCTCTTCCTCCTGCCGGGCAGGCGCGCCGTGGGCCTTGACCCGCAAAGCGGCCGCATGGAGGCCGTGGAAGGCCTCGCCGTGGCGGCCTTCGCCGCGCCCGCGCACACCCTTTCCGCACACCCGGCCTATGTGACGGAGGAGGGCGCGCCCATGCTGCCGCTTTTCGCCTACGGGGCCGTAGGTTTTGCGAAAGGCCGCTTCTGGGTCTGCGCCCGCAGGGTGGATGACGACCCGCGCCAGCAGTTCCGCCATATCAAGCCCGGCCGCATCGAGCGCGAGGCTGCGGCGCTCCTGCGCGCGCATCCCAAAAACCGCCTCATCCGCCATATCATCGAAAATTGTGTGCGCCGCTATTCCTGCCCGGCGGCGCGCAATTTCGCCCTGGGCCGCTATGAGGCGCCGCTGCCGAGCTCGCGCGCCTGCAATGCCCGCTGCGTGGGCTGCATCTCCGCCAAGGGCGCGGATTCGCCGCTTCAGGTGACGCCGCAGTGCCGCCTCGCCTTCACGCCCACGCCGGAGGAGATCGCCGAGGTCATGGCGCTGCATGGCAGCCGCGAGCAGGCCGTGCCCATCTATTCCTTCGGCCAGGGCTGCGAGGGCGACCCCCTGCTGAACCCGGACCTGCTCGTGGAGAGCATGCGCCTGTTCCGTGGCGCGGCCGACCCCGCGGACTGGACCGGGCACGGCACGGTCAACTGCAATACCAACGCCTCACGGCCCGAGGCCGTGGCCCGGCTCGCAGAAGCAGGGCTCACCAGTATGCGCGTGAGCCTCAACAGCGCGCGGCCCGAGCTCTATCATCGCTATTACCGCCCTACGGACTACGATTTTTCCGACGTGGCGGAATCCATCCGCGTGGCGCGGCGGCACGGCGTCTTTGTGTCTCTCAATCTGCTCTTTTTCCCCGGCATCACCGATACCGAGGCCGAGCTCGCGGCCCTGGCGCGCCTTGTGGGCGAAAACGGCGTGAGCATGATCGAGTGGCGCAACCTCAATATCGACCCCGAATGGTACTGGGAGCTGATGACGGGCGGGGAGGCGGGAGAGGATGCCGCGGCCGCGGCGGGCGGGGCCAGCATGGGCCTTGAGGCCTTCATGAAGCGGCTGTGCGGCCTCTGTCCTTGGCTCCGCTATGGCTATTTCAATCCCTGGCTGGGCGACCGGGCGGAAATCACCGCTCCGCTCCCCGGCGAGTGGAAGATGCCCGAGGAGAAGGCCGAAGCCTGAGACGACGAGGCCCCCCTGGCAGAGGCTCTTGCGCGCGGCGCGCTTTGGGCCTAATCCTTTTGGCGCATCCTCCGATAGATGCCTATGAATCGTGCGGGGCTGGTTCTGCCTTCGCCCATGGCGGCCGCGTAAGCGGGGCCGTTCCGGGCATTGCAGGACGCC
>JAAUYX010000036.1 GCA_014804905.1 Desulfovibrio sp.
GCTGCTGGCTGCGTCAGAGAAAAATTTCCTCGGTCGAGTACTTAAGTACACTCCCTTCGGAAATTTTTATCTTCCTTGCCAGCAGCGAAAAATCTTATTTTTTAGGATTCTTCCGGCACGAGCACCCGTCTTTCGCTTCGCTCCAGACGGATTTAAGGAATATCCCTCAACTGCGTTCTATATCATCACTTTTTTTCGAATTTCCGCTCTCATACCCGGTTGCGCGCGCGGAACACGCCGGGCGCGGCCTGGAGGCAGATCATGCAGCCCGTGCACAGGCTTTCGTCCACGGCCACCTCGTCGCCGTTGCGGCAAAAGGCCGGGCAGGCCAGTTCCTCAAGGCAGCGCAGGGCCTCGGCGCCCTGGCGCGCCACCTCGGCCACGCGGGGCCTGCCCTTGCCGAGCTTGCGCCGGGCGTAGAGCACGCACGGCTCCTCGGCGATGAGCACCCGCACCCCGGAGAGCGCGCCCAGTTCCTCAAAAGCCTTGCCGAGCGCCGCCAGGTTGGAGCCGCGCACCTTGCGCACCTGCTCCACCCCGAGGGCGCGCACGATGGGCTCGATGTCGAGATGCGCCGCGTGCTCGCCGAGCACATGCTGCGCCATGCCGGGATTGGGCTGGTGCCCGGTCATGGCCGTGGTGCCGTTGTCGAGGATGACCACGAGGATGTCGTGGCGGTTGAACACCGCATTGGCGAGCCCGGTCATGCCGGAATGGAAGAAAGTGGAATCGCCGATGAAGCCCACCACCGGCGCGCCCGTGGCGCGCGCATAGCCACTGCCCGCGGAAATGGACGAGCCCATGCAGACGAGGAAGTCCGCCGTGCGCAGGGGCGGCAGAAGGCCGAGCGTATAGCAGCCAATGTCGCTGGAATAGATGGCATCATCGCCAAAGGCCTTGCGCGCCGCATAATAGACCGCGCGGTGCGCGCAGCCGGGGCAGAGGTTCGGCGGCCGCCCCGGCAGGGGCTCGCAGCCGCAGGCCGCGCCCTTTCCAGCCTTTCCGCCCGCTCCCTCGGGTTCGGGGAGGCCGAACCAGCGCGCGAGCCTGCGCCGCACAAGGTCAAGGGAAAATTCGCCAAAGCCCGTGAGCCCGGCATCCTTGCCCGCAATGCTCACGGCGAGGCCGTGTTCCTGCGCCAGCGCGCGCACGTCGCGCTCAAGCANNTCCGCGCCTTCNTCCAGCACCAGGGCCTCGTCGCAATCGGCGAGGAAGGCCGTGATGAGCTCCNNGGGCAGNGGCCAGGTCATGCCCAGTTCGAGCACCGCCGCCCTGCCCTCAAGGCCGTCNGCATGGAGCGCGTCGGCNAGGTAGTTGCGCGCGGGNCCGCTCACGATGATGCCGCGCCTCGGGCCCNNNGCCNCNGNNNCGGCCGCCCNNANGGTATTGAAGGGGCTCGTCTCGGCCACGGCGCGNGCGGCCTCCATCTGGGCGTCCAGCGCGCAGTGCCNNCNCAGGGCCACGGCGGGCACGGGCACATAGCGCGNGGGCTCGCGCTTCATGGGCGCNTGCTCCACGCTTTCCGGAAGCNNCCCGAGGGTCACGGGNCCGCGCAANTGGCTCACCCGCGTGGTGGTGCGCAGCATGACCGGCTGCTCNAGCTCNCGCGCCAGGCGGAAGGCNGCCACGGTCATGTCCCTNGCCTCCTCGGCGNNNGCNGGCTCGAAGCACGGCACATGNGCCGCGCGGGCGTAGCTGCGNTTGTCCTGCTCGTTCTGNCTGGAATGACAGCCGGGGTCGTCNGCGCTCAGGAGCACNAGGCCGCCGGGGAGGCCNACATAGGCGGCGGTNAANAGCGGGTCCGCGGCCACGTTGAGGCCCACATGCTTCATGGTGACGAGGCATTGCGCNCCGCCGAGGGCCGCGCCCGCGCCCACCTCCAGCGCCACNTTCTCGTTGGTGGCNTATTCCACGCCGAAGCCGGGACGCTCGCCCGCGGCGAGNATCTGCTCCCGCAGGCGGCTGAAGGTGTCCGGCACTTCNGAGGACGGCGTGCCNGGATAGCAGGTCACGAGATGGACNCCCGCCTCCAGCGCGCCGCGCACGATGGCNTCNTTGCCCAGCATAAGATGGCGCTCGCCAGGGGCGTCGCGCAANAGTGGGTCCACGGCAGTCTCCGCCCCGGCGCNNGGGNGCCGGGTTCAAGGGTGGTCAGGCCNGGAAGCGGCAGNTCCGCCCTACTGGGCGGCCGGGGCGNCCGCGGCCTNGCCGAGCTTGGCGGCCAGCGCCTCGGCGCGGGAGCGGAAATAGGCCCCTTCGGGGGTCTTTACCTCTTCCGCGAGGCCGAGATAGGTCTTGTAGGCGAGCTCGGTCTTGCCCGCGCGNGAGGCCGCCTCGGCGAGCATCTGCCNNAGCTGCACNGANCGGCGCGANTCNGGNAGCTTGGCCTCCAGCTCCTGCANNAGGGCNAGCGCCTGGACNTTCTCGTTCTGCATGAGCAGGCTCCCCACGCTGCCGAGGGCCGCNGTGAGGCCGAGNGCGCCNTCGCCGTCNAGCTTGGCNGCCTTGGCGTAGGCGTCCGCCGCGAGGATGGGGTCGCCGTTTTCCTGGGCGCTCTGGCCGAGGCTCATATAGATGAAGAGCTTGGTGCTNTCCGGCGCGCCNTCGGCCAGCTTGGAGAGCGCGGCGTCGCGGTCCTTGCCCTTGAGCTGGGCATTGATGCGCGCGAGCTCNNNNCGNGCCTCNTCCTGCTTGCCGTGGTGNTACCAGTTCCANACNGCCATGCCGCCGAGCGCCAGCAGAAGNNNGAGCACNACGCCCGCAATGGCGCTGGCGTAGCGGGTGATGAACTGGAGGAGCGGGGCGCTTTCCGGGTTGACCTCGGCCTGAATGTCACGCAGCAGGGGCGAGGCCGACTCGTCTTGATTCTTTTGCGGATTCATGTATCTAACCTCCTCGGGGAGGGGCGCGGGCATCTGGAGTTTCGGGCCGCCACGGCCCGGCCGAAAGCCCCGGTCACATTTTTTGAGCATACGCCACAACCGCGCGTCCTGTCAAAGCAAAAGCCGCCCCGCTTTCCCTCTGGCCCGGATGCGCGTTGCCGGAGGGCGCCATGGCCTGGACAGCGGAAAACACCCTTGAGATTGAACGCCTGGGCCGACGGGCGCGCGCGGCGGCAAGACGCATGGCCGCGGCCGAACCCCGCGCCAAGGACCGCTTCCTCGCCCGCGTGGCCGAACTCCTCGCGGAGCGCGAGGACGCCCTGCTCGCCGTCAACGCCGAGGACGTGGCCGCCGCCCGCGCCGCCGGGCTGGACGCCCCGCGCGTGGACCGCCTCACCCTCACCCCGGCCATCCTCGCCGAAATGCGCGCCGCCTGCCTCTCNGTGGCGGANATGCCCGACCCGGTGGGCGTCACCGAGCACCAGTGGCAGCGGCCCAACGGCCTTCTCGTGGGGCGGATGCGCGTGCCGCTNGGNGTCATCGCCATGATCTACGAGGCGCGCCCCAATGTGACCGTGGANGCGGCCATCCTCTGCGTCAAGGCGGGCAATGCCGTCATCCTGCGCGGCGGCAGCGAGGCCGCGCGCTCCAACCGCGCNCTCGCCGACGTGCTNNGGCAGGCGCTCGCNGANGCGGACCTCCCGGCGGACGCCGTGCAGCTCGTNCCNGGCACGGACCGCGCCGCCGTNACGGCCCTCTGCAAGCTCGANTCCTGCATCGACGTCATCATCCCCCGCGGCGGCGAGGGGCTCGTGCGCGCGGTGAGCGANGCNGCCACCATGCCCGTGCTCAAGCANGACAAGGGCGTCTGCCATATGTATGTGGATGCGGGCGCGGACCTNGACATGGCCCTTGCGCTGGNGGAAAACGGCAAGACCCAGCGCCCCGGCGTGTGCAATGCNCTGGAATGCCTGCTCGTCCACCGGGACGAGGCCGCGGCATTCCTCCCCATGCTGGCCGCGCGGCTCGGGCCGGCCGGGGTGGAGTTCCGGGCCGACCCTGCCGCCCTGCCCCTGCTCGGGCCCNCGGCGAAGCCGCAGACGCCCGANGACCTCGGCCACGAATTTCACGCNCTCNTCCTCGCCGTNTGCGTGGTGGAGGACATGGACGCGGCGCTTGCGCATATCGCGGCCTATGGCTCCAACCACAGCGAGGTCATCTGCACGCGCGACTACGGNCGGGCGCGCCGCTTCCTGCGCGAGGCCGACGCCTCCATGGTGGCGGTGAACGCCTCCACGCGCTTCAATGACGGCGGCCAGCTCGGCCTCGGCGCGGAAATCGGCATTTCCACCTCCAAGCTCCACGCCTACGGGCCCATGGGCGTCCATGAGCTGACCACGGCCAAGTTCGTGGTGCTGGGCGANGGNCAGACGCGCGCATGAACGGCGTGGGGACCGGGGCTCCGCTGGGGGCGNCCCGCGGGCGCATCCTCTACGGGGGCACCTTCGACCCGCCGCACCGGCGGCATCTGGAGGTGGCNGCTTCAGCCCTGCGCCTTCTGGGCGAACGCGCGGACGGCGTGGACTTCATCCCCTCGGCCCAGCCCCCGCACAAGCCGGGCCGGGGCGTGCTGCCCTTCGCCCTGCGCTGNGCGCTGGTGGAGGCGGCCCTCGCGGAGAACGGGGACGGGCGCCTCGCCTGCAATCGCATGGAGGGCGAACGCCGGGGCCCCTCCTACACNTGGGATACCCTTGCCGCCTTTCGCGGCGCACGGCCCGGCGTCACGCCNTGGTTCCTGCTCGGCGGGGAGGATTATGCCCTGCTCCCCACCTGGCGGCGGGGGCTGGAGCTTCCCGCGCTGTGCAGCCTTATCGTGGCGCCGCGCGGNGACGTGGCCGACGCCGCGGCCTTCCGGGCCGTGACGCGNGCGAACTGGCCGGACGCGCNGGNGCTTNCGCCCCTCGGGGNGGNTGGGGACGCGGGCGCGGCCCCGCGCATGGGGCTTCCGGGCGGCGGGGAGGCGGTGCTGCTGCCGCTGGNGCCCGAAGCCGTGAGCTCCTCGGAAATCCGGGCCGNGTGGCTCGCCGGGCGGGCGCCCGAGGGNGTGCCGNAAAAGGTNTTGCAGATTCTGGAACAACACCGGGAGGCCGTTGCCGCCGCCTGGAGGGAGGAGCGCTGAATGCTCAAGGTCGCCCCCAAGGAATTGCGCGAAAATATCGCGCGCGCCAACGGCTATTTGCGCCGCAACGAGGTCACGCGCGCCCTCACCGCCATGAGCGCGGCCCTGAAGCAGTATTCCGGGGTGCAGCTCATGCGCGGCCCGCGCGCGGAAATGGACATCCAGATTTGCGAATTCCTCAACGCCCTCGCCCATCATCAGGCCATGCAGCCCTTCCTNGACCCCGGCCGCAGCGGCAAGCCCCGGNCCATCCCCTACCAGCAGGGCAAGGAGGCGGCGCTGGCCACCGTGCTCGAGGGCCTCGCCAGGATCATGATCAACGAGGCCGAGGAAAAGGTGCGCCAGGAGGCCGACGCCCGCCTCGAGCGCAAAAAGACCCTCATCGAGACCGGGGTGCAGTTGCTCAACGAGGGCCAGTACGCCAAGGGGCGGGCCTTCCTCAAGCGCGTGGCCGAGGAGTTCAGCGAGGAGGAAGGCATCCGCGTGCAGCTCGGGCAAATTTTCGCGGCCGCCGGGCAAATGGCCGAAGCTGCGGAAATGTATGAGGAATCCATGCAGTACGAGCCCCGCGCCTCGGCGGCCTATACCGGGGCCGTGAATGCCTGGACGGAGCTTCGGGAATATGAGCGCGCGGAAAAGGTCTATATGGCCATCCTGCGTACCTTCGGCGGCCATCCCAATACCTTCGGCAAGATGGCCAAGATGTACTGGGACTGGCGCAAGCGCGACAAGGCCGAAGAGCTCGCTCTGCGCGCCCTTCAGGGCGACCCGAACCAGCGCGAGGCCAACGAGGTGATGCAGGCGCTCTCCGCGCGGCGGTAGAGCGGATTCCTGAAAAACACGCAGGCCTCTCAGGCAGTGGGCCAGACCACGGGCCGGATTTCCGGGCTAGCGGCCTTATTGCCTGCGCCCTTGCCCAAGTCCATCTTGATGGTCGGCTGGGCCGCCTCCCCCTCCGGTGCGGGCGCAACGGCGTTGCCGTCCCCGGCCGCCAGGCCCTCGCGGTTGAGCACGGCCTCGGTGCGCTCGAACAGGTTGGCGATGATGGCGTTGGACACGAGCATCCCGCTGCGCGTGAGCCGGAGATAGCCGTTGCGGATGCGGATGAGGCCGTTTTCGTGCAGGGCCTGGATGAGGCGCTGGTTGTCGCGCAAAAAGTCGCGCCCGGTGAGCTCGCGATAGGACTTGAGGCGCAGGCCGTTCGCCGTGCGCAGGCGCAGCATGATGAGCTCGAGCACGCGCACCGTGGGTGTGAGCACCTCGGGCGACTTGCCCAGCGCCCCGGTGCGCACCATGTTGTCCCAGGCGCGCTGGCTCGCGGGATTGGTCCAGCGGCGCCCGGCAATGGTGGACGTGGCCGAGGGCCCGAGGCCGAGATAGTCCAAGCCGTCCCAGTAGCCGAGATTGTGGCGGCACTGGAAGCCCATGCGCGCGAAATTGGAAATCTCGTAGTGCAAATAGCCCTGGGCCTCCAGGTAGGCCGCGCCCTCCATGAACATGATGTTCTGGTCCCGCTCGGGCGGCAGCACGAGCCGCCCCTCCTCGCATTCCAGCTCCATCTGCGTCCCCGGCTCCAGCGTGAGCCCGTAGGTGGAGATGTGGTCCGGCGACATGCGCACGGCGTCCTTCAGCGTCTGGAGCCACTGGCGCACGCTCTGGCCGGGCAATCCCCACATGAGGTCCATGCTGATATTGGCGCAGCCCGCCTCACGCGCGGCGAACACCGCCTGAAGGCTGTCCTGCGCCTTGTGCGGCCGCCCGAGGGTGCGGAGCATGGCCTCGTCAAGGCTCTGGATGCCGATGGAGAGGCGGTTGACCCCTGCCGAGAGCAGGTCCGGCACCACGTTGCGCCCGCGCAGGGATTCGGGATTGGCCTCCAGCGTGATTTCGGTCTTGTCGCCGAGGTGGAAATGGCGGCCAAGGCGGTCGAGGATGACGCCCACGATGCGCGGCGGCAACAGGCTCGGCGTGCCGCCACCGAAAAACACGCTCTGGATGTTGGCGCCGCCGAGGGTATCGGCGTGCAGGGCCAGCTCCATGAGCAGGGTGTCCACATAGTCACGCACCTGCGGGGAGGCTGCGGCGTCCACGCCGCGGCCCAGGGGCACTGAATGAAAAGCGCAATAATTACAGCGGGTACGACAAAAAGGCACATGAATATAGACAAGCATGAAAAGGCCCTGACAGGATTTTGCCGCGCGGCGCGGCGATACGGGGATGATGCAAGCGCTGTGCCGCCTTGCGGGAGGTCCAGGCCTCAGGCCCCGGCGCGCTCCGGCGGCAGCAGGTGCAGGGCCTCCATGAAGCGGCGCACCACGGCCGGATCGCCCGTGTGCTTGGACGCATCCTCGCTGAGCTTGCAGGTCTCGTTGTAGAAGGGCCAGGATTCGGTAATCTTGGCGGCCACCAGCTTGATGACGATGTTCAGCGGCGCCACGCCGGGAAAATCGTGGGTGAAGTGGGTGCCGATGCCGAAGGAAGGCTGGCACATGGGCGCGGCGAAGCGCTGGATTTCAAGGGCGTCGTCCACGGTGAGCGCGTTGCTGAACACGACCTGCTTGGTGGCGGGCTCGATGCCGAGAGAGCGGTACTTGGCGACGATTTTGTCGAGCTCCGCGCGGTTGTCGCCGCTGTCCACGCGCAGACCCTTGAACATGTTGGCGAAATCCTCGGAAAAATTGAGGCTGAAGATTTCCCAGCCGAAGGTGTCGTAAAGGAAGGTCCCGAGGGAGCCGCGATAGGTGGAGGACCAGGCCTTCATCGCGATGTGGTTGGCCATCTGCGGGCCGTACATGCCGCCGATGGCGGCGATGATCTCGTGGGCCATGGTGCCCACGGGCACGAGGTCATGCTTCATGGCGAAATAGATGTTGCTCGTGCCCATGAAGCGGCCCGGGCCCTCCGCTTCCGCCGCTCCCGCGCACAGCGCGCCGATGGCGGCTGCCTGCGCCGCGAAGGAGGCGCGGCGGCGCGTGCCGAAATCGCTGAAGGTGCAGCCGCCCTCGATGAGGCGGCGGGCCTTGGCGCGGGTCTTTTCCGCAAAGGCGCCGAGGTCCAGCGCCTGCTCGCGGCCGGTCATGGCGAGGTAGAGCTCGGAAATGATGGCCAGCACCTTGACCTCGAGCAGGATGGTGTTGGTCCAGCAGCCCTCGAACTCGACCTCCAGGTGGCCGGAGGCGTCCTGGCGCACGGTCACCAGCCGGGCGTCATAGCGGAAGCCGCGCAGGAAACTGTAGAACCAGTGAGGGATATAGCGGCAGCGCCGCTTCATGAAGGCGATTTCCTCGTCGGTGATGACCACGTCCTCCAGCATGGCGATCTGCTGCTCGAGCTCGCGGGCGAAACCCTTGGGATAGACCGTGCCGCCGCGGTCGGTGAAAGAGTATTTCACCTGCGCGCGCGGATAATTGTCGATGACCGCGCAGCACATGGTGAATTTGTAGAGATCGTCGTCGGTGAAATGGGTGATGATCTGTCGCATGGCGTTTTCCGCAAAATCAGTTCGCGCCCGGTGCGTCCGCAAGGGCGATGCCCGCCTCGGCCGCATAAGCCGCGAGCGCCGCGCCGCCGTCCAGCGAGGGGGAGAAGGCGGGCAACACCGCAAACATGCCGGGCCCGAGCAGCTTCACGCCGTCCTTGAGGGTGGAGAGCACGCAAATGTCGCCCGCAAGCCCGCAAATCTCCACGCGCCTTACGCCGAGGCGCTCCACCGTGGCGAGCACGCGCTCGCAGGCCACGGGATTCTGGAACAGCGAATATTCCTCTCGCCCGCGTTCGGAGCCCTTGTGCACCACCGTGCACGCGCCCGGCGTCTCGTACAGGGCGGGCACAAGCGCGGGCCAGAGGGCCGCACCAACGGTGTCGGCCACGCAATGCCTGGGCCACTCTCCGCCCTCCTCCCGGAAGGAGGAATGGTCATAGGGGTGGTGGTCGGCCGAGACGATCTTGGCGGCGTAAGGGTCGCCCGCGGCGCCAAGTGCCGCGGCAAGGGCGTTCATGGCGGCCTCGGCGCCGGGCACGGGGAGGCTCCCGGTGATGAAATCCACCTGCGGGTCCACGACAAGGAGAAGGCGCTGCATCCGGTCCCCCCGGCTCAGGTGCAAGGAGAGGCCCCCGCGGTGCGCGGCAGTCGCCTGCGGGCGCGGGTCCCCATCCATGAGTACCCCCGGGCGCAGCCGATGGCAAGCGGGGCTGCGTTTACGGCCCTAAATTTTCCCGTGGACGGCCGATGAGAGGGTATGCGGGACGCATCTGGCGGCGGCCGCGGATTTATGCGGAAAAAGGCTTTGCAATCGCCGTCACTTGTGCTAAACACCTGTCGAGGAGCACACCATGGACGGCGTATCCGGCAGCGGAGGCATCACCTCGGCCCTCTTTATGGGCGCGGGAGCCATGCAGGCCCATTCCTGGGGCATGGCCGTGCACGCGCATAATGTGGCCAATGTCTCCACTGACGGCTTTGCGCCGCAGCGGGCGCTTTTCGCCACCGGCCCCGGCGGCCGGGGTGTCACGCTGGACACGGTCATCCGCGAGCCGCGCCTGGGGGGCGCGCTGGCGGGCTACGGGCCGGACGGCACCGCGGCCGAGTTCCGCGAAGCCGCCAACCTGCCCGAGGGCATGACGCTGCCCAGCGGCACGGAACTTGCTCGGGAAATCCCCGGTATGATCGTCACCCAGCGCACCTATGAGGCCAATGCCCAGACCGTGCGCACGGCCGACGAAATGCTGGGCACACTGCTGAATCTCAAGGCCTGAATCCGCGACGCTTTTCACGCCGTCTGCCGCCCATGGGGCTCGCAGGCCGCAGGAAAAGGTTGCGGGGCTGGATTTTTTTTCATGCGCGACGGCAAGGAGTGCGGTTGCGCTTTCTGTACTTTTTGCAGGGGGAAGGAAACGGATGGGAAAGGGACTGAAGTTGTGCGCGCTTCTTCTCGGCTGCGGCCTGGCCTTTGGCTGCGCGGCGCAGAAAAGCGGCGAAGCCGCCGAACAGGCGCGCGTGGAGCGCTTCCGTCACTCCTATGAAGCCAGCCTCAACCAGGAACAGGAACTGGCGGGCCAGAAACTGCTCCAGCACGCCCGCTCGGCCATCGGCACGCCCTATGTGCTTGGCGGCTCCAATCCCGGCGGCTTTGACTGCTCGGGCTTCGTCCTCTGGGCCTACAAGAACGTGGGCGTCAAGCTGCCGCGCACGGCGCGCGAGCAGTCCGTGGTGGGCGAAAGCGTTCGCAATATAGAGGACATGCGCGCCGGCGATATCGTGGCCTTCCGCCACCCGAAGCGCGGTTACCACACGGGCATTTATGTGGGCGACGGCAAGTTCATCCACAGCCCGCGCAAGCGCACCCGCGTGCGCATCAATTCCCTTTCCGACCCCTATTTCAGCAAGACCCTGCTCGGCGCGCGGCGCGTCTCCATCGGCAGCGGCGAAAACCTCGTGGCCCAGGCCGAAACCCGCCTCGCCTCCTATGCCGAGACCAGAGAGGCCCGCAAGGGCGGCAAGGCGACCAGCGTGGCTTCCGCCGCCAAGGGCAAGAAATCCGCCCAGGCCAAGGCGTCCAAGACCTCCAGGGTGAGCAAGAGCGCCGCCAAATCCGGCAAGGCCGCCAAGGCCGGGAAGGCCATTTCCAAGAAGTCGCCCAAGAAGGCCGCCAGCGTGGCGTCTGCGCAAAAGCCCGTTTCCGGCCAGAACGGCAAGCTCGCCAAGGCCGGCTCGGTCAAGGCCAAGGCAACCGCTTCCAAGACCACTGCGGCCAAGTCCACGGCTTCCCGCAAGAGCGGCCACAAGACCGTTTCCTCCCTCAGCAGCAAGACCAGCAGGAACCGCTCCTGATTTCCTCCTTTCGTGATTCTCTCCCCAGCGGAGCAACGAAAAAACGCGGCCCTGCCGCGTTTTTTCGCGTCCGCGTCCGGGCGGCCGCATGACCCGGTCGGAGAATCCTCCCATGACGCGTCCGGCGGTGGGGCGGCTGGCCCCGAGCCCCACGGGCCTGCTCCATCTCGGCAATGCCTGGGCCTTTCTGCTGGCCTGGCTTTCGGCGCGCAGCCAGGGCGGCCGCGTCCTCCTGCGCATGGAGGACCTGGACCCGCAGCGCTCCCGCCCGGCCTTTGCCGACGCCATCCTTCAAGACCTCAAGTGGCTGGGACTGGACTGGGACGCAGGGCCGGATACTTGCGTCGCGGCTGGGGCGGAAGCTGCGCTGGGCCCCCTTGTCCAGAGCCGGCGCGGCCACATCTATGCCGCCGCCCTTGCCCGGCTTGAGGCCGCGGGCCTCACCTATCCCTGCTTTTGCAGCCGCAAGGAATTGCGTCAGCTGGCCTCGGCCCCGCACCTCGGCGAGGAGGAAGCGCACCGCGCCGATCCCTGCCGGAATCTTGACACCGCAGAGAGGGAAAGGCTGCTGGCCGCCGGTCGCCATGCGGCCCTTCGCCTGCGCTGCCCGGAAGAAGCCATTGCCTTCGATGATGAAATCATGGGGCCGCAGCTCTTCGCGCCCGGTGACTTCGGCGGCGATTTCGCCCTGCGCCGGTCCGACGGCGTCATGGCCTACCAGCTGGCCGTGGCCGTGGATGACGGCCTCATGGGCGTGACCGAGGTGGTGCGCGGGCGCGATCTCTTGCCCTCCACCCCGCGCCAGTTGCTGGTCATGCGTTCTCTCGGGCTGGCGGCCCCGCGCTACGCGCATATCCCCCTGCTGCTGGATGCCGAGGGCGAGCGCCTCGCCAAGCGCCATGCCAGCCTCTCGCTGGCGGCGCTGAGGACGCAGGGCGTGGCGCCCGCGCGCATCGTGGGCTATCTTGCGGAGCTTGCGGGCATCAACCCAAGCGGCGCGCCAGCGCACCCGCGGGAGCTCGTGGGGTGTTTCTCCCTAAAAGCCTTGCCCCGTGCCGATATGCGCGTTATGGAGGAGGACATGGCGCGCCTTTTCGGCGAGCACTGACACCCGAACCCTGAGCCCATGAGGAGGCCGCGCATGGCGGAACTGGACCAGAAATTCCTCGACGAGACCTTCCCCCCGGAGCGCACGGACGCCTTTTTTGACGCCCTTTTCGGCGGGGCAGAGGAAGGCGCGTACGACATCCGCCTGGTTCCGCTGGGCGTGACGGACAAGGAGGCGCACCTCGCCTTCGAGCTTCGCCAGCGGCCGGGCAAATGCCTGAAATGCAGCCTCACCTACGGGCTGCCCCAGGTGTTCAAACGGCATCCCGTCCTCAATGTGGCCGGGGTGGCTCGTGCCGTGGCCGGGCGCCTCGGCTGGGAGGGAGAACCCGAATGGGAGCTCGGCCCGACCGAGGAAGTGGACGCCGAAACGCATGTCATCCCGCTCAGGCTGGTGCGGAAGTAGGCGGAGGGGAATACGCAAAAAAGGGCGCGGCCCCTGCGGCAGGCGGTGGGGCAACGGGTGCGCTGTCCAGGCCCGCGACGGCTACGCCTTTCCCGTGGATGTTAAAAAAACCGGCGTCGCATCTAGAAATCCAACTTGAACTGCATCCCGAGGCCCAGGGCGGAATCGGGCTGGCTTGAGCCCGCGCTTTCCGCGGCGTGCTGCTCATCTTTAAGGATGAGCTCCGGGCCCACGCGGATGCTGAGGTCGTCCACGGGCTCCACATCGGCGAAGGCGCGCACCACATGCTGGCGGTCGCGCACCAGAATCTCGTCCGGGCGCATGGACTCGCGCATGGGCGTGACATTCCAGGTGGTCGTGGAATCCTTCATGCTCAGACCGAGCGATCCCTTGGGCCTGAAGCCCTGCTCGGAGGCGGCCTTGGCCTCCTCGGCCTTGGAGGCCGCCTGGGCCGCGGAAAGCGCCCGCTCGATGGCGTCCCCGGTGTCCACCGCACCATTGCCAGGAGCCCCTTTGCCCGGCGCGGTCTTGCCCGCCTGCCCCCCGGCTGCGGCGCTCTTGCCGCCGGGCGCGCCCTCGCCGCCTCCATTCCCCTTGGCGCCCGCGGCTTTGGCGGCGGATGCACCCGTGACGGCCTTTTGCTTCAGGCTCTGTGCCGGCACGCCGCGCCGCCAGATGGCCGCCTTGCGGTCCTCGGACTGGCCGAAGGCCCAGGACTGGCCGTGCAGCGCCTTTTTCTTCGCCTGCTGCTGCGTGGTGGCCGCGGCGCCCGCACAGGCCTCCTGCCCGAGCAGCAGGGCCGGGACGGCGAACAGCACCAGCATAAGGCCCGCCAGAACTTTCACCCAGCGCCTCGCGTCTTGCGCAGGGCTCTCCCCGCAAGACAAGAAAACCCGGCCTTGGCCGGGTTTCCCGAACTTCATGGCCGCGCGCCCGCGCCCGTTTCCGCGCCGGTTCCCGCGCCAGTACGGGCCCCCGGCACGCCCACGGCCTTTTCTTCTTCCAGCAGCTCTTCCGTATCCACGATGGGGAAGGCCGGAGTCGCCCCGCTGTCCGACCAGCCGCCGCCCAGCGCCATGCACACACTGACCACGGCATTGAGCCTGTCGCGCAGGGCCGAGGCCAGCTGCAGCTCGGCGGCGAAGAGCTGCCGCTCGGCATCGAGCACCGTGAGATAGTCGGTATAGCCGTTGTCGTACTGGAGCCGCGCGATTTCCGTGGCGCGGCGCAGGCTCTCCACCTCGATCTGCATACTGCGCACGATGGCCCCGGCCTCGCGCTGGGCCGTGAGCGAGGTGCGGATGTCCTCGAAGGCCGTCTGCACGGTCTTGCGATAGGCGGCTTCAGCCGCGCGCTTCTGGGCCTCGGCGTCCTTGAGGTTGTACCAGTTGTTGCCGAAATCAAGCAGCGGGATGGAACCGGTGGCGCCGTAGCTCCACGTCCCGGCGGGATTGGAGAACAGGTTGCCCACCGCGGCGCTCAGCGTCCCCAGCGCGCCCGTGAGCGAAATGGAGGGGAAGAACTGGGCGCGGGCCACGCCGATATTGGCGTTATAGGCCATGATCAGGTATTCGGCCGCGCGGATGTCGGGGCGGCGCATGAGCAGCTCCGAGGGCAGCCCTGTGGGGAGCACCGGCGGCGCCGGGAGCACGCCGATGTCATGGCCGCGCGGCATGGCGCGGTTGATGATGTCGCGCGGCGAGCGGCCGATGAGCACGGCGAGCGCCGCCTCGGCCTGGTCCACGGCCACGGTGCTCGTGTGCACCTGGGCGCGGGCGATCTCCACCTCGGCGCGGGCGCGCTGCCAGTCGAGCTCGGTGATGTCGCCCTGCTCGTAGCGGCTCGTGTAGATGCCGAAGGATTCCTCGCGGCTCTTGAGGGTGCGCCTGGCCGTCTCGAGCTGCATGTCCAGCGCGAGCAGCGCGAAATAGCCCTGTGCGGTCTGCGCCGCCACGGAAAGGCGCAGGGCCTCGTGGCCGATGACGCTGTTCATGAGCACGTCGCTCAGCATGGTGCGGCGGTTGCGGGCCTTGCCCCAGAGGTCCAGCTCCCAGCCGGCGGAGAGCGTGCCCTGGTATTGCGTGGTGGAGCGCGAAAGCCCGCTCTGGGAGAAGGGCACGGTATTGGGCGCCTTTTCCGAAGCGCTCTGCGCCGTGGCCGCGCCGGTGCCGCTCACCTGCGGGAAGAGGGCCGCCGTGGCTACGCCCACCTGCGCGGCGGCGGAGTCGATGCGCGCCAGCGACTCGGCGAGGTCCTGGTTCTGGGTGAGCGCGTCGTCGATGAGCGCGGTCAGTACCGGGTCATTGAAGCGCGTCCACCAGTCCGTATCCAGCGGGGCCGAGCCCAGGTCCACGGAGCGCCACTCCTTGGGCAGGTCCTGGTCCGGCCGCTCATAGCGCGGCGCAAGGGAGCAGGCGCTGAGGATGCAGAACAGGCCCGCGCAGAGGAAGACCCGGGCGAAACGTTTCAGGGCTTTTCCTCCTGCCGCCGCCCGGCGCGTGGTTGGGCTGAAACTCATAGATCGTCTTCCTCCTCGTCCACGCTGCCCTTGCCGGCATTGGGGTCGGTCTTGCCGCGCAGTTTGAGCGAGATCTGCATGATGAGCTTGAAGAAATAGGGAAGGAACAGCGTGGCGATGCAGGTGGCGGCCAGCATGCCGCCGATGACCGCCGTGCCGATGGAGTGCCGGCTGTTGGCGCCCGCGCCCGTGCTGATGGCCAGCGGCACCACGCCGAGAATGAATGCCAGCGACGTCATGACGATGGGCCTGAAGCGCAGGCGCGCGGCCTGCATGGCGGCCACGTCGAGGCTTTTGCCGTCATGCCAGGCGTCCACGGCGAATTCCACGATGAGGATGGCGTTTTTGGCGGCGAGGCCGATGATGGTCACGAGCGCCACCTGGAAATAGACGTCGTTCTCCAGCCCGCGGAAATAGGTCGCCACCAGCGCGCCGAACACGCCGAAGGGCACGGCCGTGAGCACAGAGAGCGGCAGCGACCACGATTCGTACTGCGCCGCCAGGATGAGGAATACCATGACGAGCGCCAGCACGAAAATCATGGTGGTGTCCGAGCTCGCGAGCTTTTCCTGCAGGGCCGAGCCCACCCAGCCGAGGGCGTAGTCGTTGGGCAGCGTGGCGGCCACGGCCTCCATGGCGGCGAGCGCCTGGCCGGAAGAATAACCATCAGCCGGGTTGCC
>JAAUYX010000037.1 GCA_014804905.1 Desulfovibrio sp.
TAGATGAGCGCCACCACCGTATATGTCTCGAAATAGAGGTAGGTGGTCCCGACGAAGCTGCGGGCGCGCTGCATGATGTCCGGCACGGCGAGGATGGACACGAGCGACGTGTCCTTGAGCATGGCGATGCACTCGTTGCCCACCGGCGGCAAAATGGTGCGCCAGGCCTGCGGCAGGATGACGAGGAACATGGTCTGGAAGCGGTTGAAGCCNAGCGAGCGCGCGGCCTCCGTCTGNCCCTTGGGGATGGCCATGATGCCCGCGCGGAACACCTCGCCCATNTACGCGCCGTAGCAGATGCTGATGGCGGTCACNGCNGAGGNGATGCCGCTCACCTGGAAGAAGCGCGAGAGCGCNTAATAGATGTANAANAGCTGCACGAGCAGCGGNATGCCGCGGATGACCTCCACATAGGTGGANGCCAGGAGNTTGATGAANCGGTTGCGCGAGATGCGCCCGAGNCCNGTGAGCAGCCCGAGCGGCACGGCGAAGCAGATGGAAAGGATGGTAATCTCGAAGGTGATGAGAACGCCGTCCGGCAGATAGAGCAGGATGCGCAGGTAGGGGTCCGGCCAGAGCAGGCAGAGCGCGAAGAGCGAGCCGATGGCCCCCACCAGCGCGATGGACCAGGCGTTGATGAGCCTGCGCTCCTGCGGGTTGGGGATGGACGCCCCNTCCGTGACAAGGACGATGTTCGCCTTGCTGTGGACTTCCTCTTCCTCAAGGTTGGGCTTCATNCCCCGCCGTGGCCGGAAGAGGCCGAGGAAGGGCGGCTGCCCCGCCCTTCCCGTATCGCTTGCGGGCCTGTCGGAATTGGTGCCGTGATTGTCCATGCGGGCTCCTCCTCGGGAGGTCCAGGCCGGGCCCCTTGCGTAAAAGCGCGTGCTTACTTGCCGTCACCCATCCACTTGCTCAGAAGCTCGGCTTCCTTGCCAGATTCCTTGACCGCCTTGATGCCCTTGTTGAGCTTCTCCACGAGGTCCTGGCGGCCCTTGCGCACGGTGAAGCCGTAATATTCCTTGTCGCCGGTCTTGAAGGAGAGGTTGAGCTTGCCGGCGGTGTCGGGCTTCTTGTTCACATAGTACATGGCNACNGGGTCGTCGCAGATAACCGCGTCGATGCGNCCGCCCACGAGGTCCTGAATGGCGAGGCCCACATCGTCGTATTCGCGCAGGTCCGCCCCGGCGTCCGCCTTGCGCATGACGAAGATGCCCGTGGTGCCTATCTGGCCGCCCACCTTCTTGCCCTTGAGGTCGGCNAGGCTCTTGATGTCCTTGCCNGCGGGCAGGATGACGGCCTGCTCCACTTCATAATAGGGTTCGGTGAAGTCAAACTGCTTCTGGCGCTCGGGCGTGATGGTGGTGGAAGAAGCCACGATGTCGTACTTGCCCGTGGCCACGCCGCCGAAAATGCCGTCCCAGGCCACGTTTTTCACATCCACGTCGATGCCCGCGGCCTTGGCGGCTTCCTTGATATAGTCCACGGAGTAGCCGGTGGGCTCTTTCTGGTCGTCAAGCATCTCCATGGGCGGCCAGGTGCAGTCGCTCGCCACGGTGTATTTTTCGGCGGCCTCGGCAATGCCACCAAGGGCCACAAGGGCCAGGGCGAGCAAAAGCCCGCCGAAGAGGGAACGGAACATGGGGGGCCTCCTCAAAAGGGTTGCGGTGAAAGGGAACCGGCGGGGAAGCCGCCGGAAATTCGCCAGGGCGCTACACATTGCCCGGGCAGGGGTCGTCGTCCTCGTCCTCGTCCGCATCGGCGAGCGGCGCGCGCGGCGCCTGCGACACGAAGCGCGCGGCGTGGCTCGCCACGGATTCCTCCCCGTCCTCGGGCGCNCGGTCGTCGCGCAGGGCCTGCTGGATGAACCANTCCTCGCGGATGCGCCACGAGGCGGCGGCCGCATAGGCCGGGGAGGAATAGCCCACGGAAAGCACCAGGGTGCGCCTGGCGTGTTCCTGCAGGCGGATGAGCAGGGGCGTGAAATCCGCGTCGCCGGAAAGGATGATGAACTCGTCGAAGTGCGTGGAGTGCGAGAGGTCGTCCATGCAGTCCATGACCAGGTGGATGTCCGTGCTCGTCTTGCCGCGCGAGGTGAGGGGCGGGCAGTCCACCACCTGGAAGGCGCTGCGGATGAAGGGATTGCGGAATTCGCGGTAGCGCTCGGGATTGAGGTAGCAGGTGCGCTTGAGGATGCGCCGCCGGACCCCGTCGCCGTAGAGGATGCGCAGGGCGTGGTTCTCTATCCAGCGCACCCAGCGGTAGGGGGAAAAGCCGAAGGCGCGGGCCGCGTCCGGGTCCGCCTCGAGGATACGGGTATAGATGTTGTCGAAATCCACATAAAGGGCACTGTACACTTCATCGAAATTGGTGAAGCGGGCTCCCTCGGGGGAGCGGGTCGCATCGGAGAATCGGGCCATGTCATCCTCAAAACAGACAGGGTTCTTTAATAAGGTCTGCGCCGCTTTGGGCGCGACTGCGCAATGAAGGCAGCATGATAGACCCATAGCTTCCGCAAGACAAGTCTGTGCGCCCTTGAAATTTTTCCTGCCTGCGCCTATGCTCCACGCCCGGCCTGTCGCCGCCGCGGGCATCAGCCCAGGGCAACGCCGCCGGGCTCCGGGAAGACTGCCCGGAGAGATTGCCGGGGGAGGCTGTCATGTTCCGCCACGTCGCCGCCGCAAGGGAACGCCTGCGCGCCCTGTGGAATGCCTTGCGCACGGCCCATGCCGAGCGCCCGGCGGATTTCTGGCATTCGTGGCTCTTCGCCAGCTTCTGGACCTCGCTTGCCACCTTTCCCGCCGGCTATGGGATGCGCGAGGTCATGCCCCTGCTCTGCCTCGTCTTTCTCGTTCCCTATTATCGCCACGCCTGGCGCGAGAGTGTGCTCGCCCGGCTCGACGTGAAGTGGCTCTTCCTCTGCGCCGCGGGCATGACGATCATCGGCATCGCGGCCTCGACCGCGCCGCTGGCCTCCCTGCTCCATGCGGGCACGGGCGTCAACAAGGGCTTCATCCTGCCCTTCATCGGCATGGAATGCGTGCGCAACGGCCGCGACCTCAGACGCCTTGTCTGGGCCTGCGTGTTCGCCTGCTTCTGGCAGGGGCTGGACGGGCTGTGGCAGGCCGCCACCGGGGCGGACTTCATCATGGGCTACAAGCGCAATGCCGGGCGGCTCACAGGGAGCCTCGGGGATTACAGCGTGGGTAACTATATCGCGCTCGCGCTCATCCCTGCCTTCGGGGCCTGGTTCCTCCTTCGGCGCGCCCTGGGCGCGGCGGTGGCCCTCCTCGTGTTCGCGGCCCTGCTCTGGCCCGCGTTCTTTCTGTTGCAGGGGGCCTCGAGCCGCAGCGGCGTGCTCGCCATCGCCGGGGTGCTCGCGCTCTGGCCACTTTTGCGCTACCCGCGCCTCAACTGGCGCGCCCTCCTCTGGCCGTGCCTCGTGCTGGGGGCCTTTTCCCTGCTCCAGCCCGCGCGCCTCTCCCCGCTGAACATCAGCGGCGACAATCGCTGGGACCTCTGGCAGCTCGGCTGGAACGTCTTTCTCGAGCATCCCTGGTTCGGCGCGGGCGCGGGCCAGTACAACCCCGCCTTTCGCGCCCTGGGGCTCGCCCCGGCGCGCGAGGTCATCACCATCTCCCACCCGCACAATATCTTTTTGGATATGCTCTATGCCCACGGCCTCGTGGGCTTCACGCTGGGCATGGTCTTTCTGCTGGGCTTCCTCTGGTGGGGCTGGCGGTGCATCCGCCCGAGCCTGCTCAGGGAATGCGCGGCCGCGGACGCCAAGTCCCTTTTCGCCCCCACGGGCGGCAGCGTCTATTGGCGGCTTACGGCCTGGTTCTGGCTCGGCTATGCGGGCTGGCTCGTAAACGGCATCTTCGGCCACGATTTTTACCGCATCTGGTGGCTGGGGCTCGCCATGAGCTATCTCGGCGTCATGATTGGGGCCGTGGTCAACGGCCCGGACACTCCGGTGCCCTCGGCGGCGGATTCCCCCCCTGAGCCGCTCTCGCCCCCTATGCCTCCCCCGCCCGAGGCCCGTTGAACACGGCCGGGTCCGCCAGGCCCGCGGTCCGCTCCCGCTGGCGGAGGATGCCGAGGGCTTCCTCCTTCGTCAGGATGCGTCCCCGGCACGCGGCGTTTTGCCGCGCATTTTCCGGGCAATACCCCAGCTGCACGCAGCTCGGGCCCGCGCCCTCGAAAAGGTCCGGCGCGGCCTTGCGGCAAAGGCGCAACATCTTCCACGCGAGGTCGCGTATCTCGGCCTGGGCGTTGCGGCAGCAGCGGATGGCGAACCAGTCGAGCAGCGCGTGGGCGTTCATGCCGATGATGGCCTTGAAGGTGGTCGCCTGGGGCTTCAGGTAGCGCAGGTCCTCCTCCGGCAGCCCTTCGGCAAGGCCCGCCTCGTACCACTGGCGCGACAGGTCGGCGAGGTCGCGGCCGCTGATGCGCGCGGCGCGGCCGTCGGGCAGGGTCACCTCGGCGCTGAAGTCGGCCACGCTGCGGGGCCAGGCCACGCTGAAGCGGCGCTTGCCCTTGAGCTCCGCCCGGCCGGACTTGATAAGGTAGGAGGCGTGGCGCTTGCGCACGAGCTGCACCTCGGTCACGCGGGAATAACCCTCCACGCCGAAGAGGAACCAGTCGAATTCCAGCGCGGCCCTGTGCCCGCTGGTGAGGATATTGCGCACGATATCGCGCGAATAGGGCGAGGCCGCGATGTCCTCCAGTTCGCGCTCGCTGCGCACGAAGCGCGCGGCTATGTCCGTGAATATCTTGCCGCCGCCCGCGAGCAGCAGCACCTTGCCGTCGCCGATAAAGCGCTCGTCAAGCATGGTCGGGCCTCCGGTTGAGGACTTTTCAGGCGGCGCAGTCTAGCCGCTTTCCGCCCCTGTGTCCACGCGGATGACGGCTTGACAGCGGCCGCGCAAAAACGTGAGAGTGACCGGGCTTGTCTCCACCGCCTTCGGCATCCGGTAAAAGGTTTCCTTGAAGGCTTACGGGCAAGGGGCTTCCTTAATACCGTCTGGAGCGAAGCGAAAGACGGGTGCTGCGACCGGATGGCGGCGCGAAGCGCCGTGCCCGTTGGCGAGCCAAGCGAGCCCTACGGGCATCGACAGCAGCGATGGTGCCGGAAGAATCCTAAAAAATAAGATTTTTCGGCGCTGACAAGGAAGATAAAAATTTCCGCAGGGAGTGTACTTAAGTACTCGACCAAGGAAATTTTTCTCTGACGCCGTCAGCGCCGAAGCGGTAGCCGTTAGCAGGCTTTGCCTGCTTACGGATAGCGACAGCGGCATCGTTGGTTGACTTTTGCGGTAACTTGCTGCTGTCTTCATCCGTAGCTTCCTTCGTCG
>JAAUYX010000038.1 GCA_014804905.1 Desulfovibrio sp.
CCTCCTGCCGGGCAGGCGCGCCGTGGGGCTTGACCCGCAAAGCGGCCGCATGGAGGCCGTGGAAGGCCTCGCCGTGGCGGCCTTCGCCGCGCCCGCGCACACCCTTTCCGCGCACCCGGCCTATGTGACGGAGGAGGGCGCGCCCATGCTGCCGCTCTTCGCCTACGGGGCCGTAGGTTTTGCGAAAGGCCGCTTCTGGGTCTGCGCCCGCAGGGTGGATGACGACCCGCGCCAGCAGTTCCGCCATATTAAGCCCGCCCGCATCGAGCGCGAGGCTGCGGCGCTCCTCCGCGCGCACCCCAAAAACCGCCTCATCCGCCATATCATCGAAAATTGCGTGCGCCGCTATTCCTGCCCGGCGGCGCGCAATTTCGCCCTGGGCCGCTATGAGGCGCCGCTGCCGAGCTCGCGCGCCTGCAATGCCCGCTGCGTGGGCTGCATCTCCGCCAAGGGCGCGGATTCGCCGCTTCAGGTGACGCCGCAGTGCCGCCTCGCCTTCACGCCCACGCCGGAGGAGATCGCCGAGGTCATGGCGCTGCACGGCAGCCGCGAGAAGGCCGCGCCCATCTATTCCTTCGGCCAGGGCTGCGAGGGCGACCCCCTGCTGAACCCGGACCTGCTCGTGGAGAGCGTGCGCCTGTTCCGCGGCGCGCCCGACCCCGCGGACTGGACCGGGCACGGCACGGTCAACTGCAATACCAACGCCTCACGGCCCGAGGCCGTGGCCCGGCTCGCAGAAGCAGGGCTCACCAGTATGCGCGTGAGTCTCAACAGCGCGCGGCCCGAGCTCTATCGCCGCTATTACCGCCCCACGGACTACGATTTTTCCGACGTGGCGGAATCCATCCGCGTGGCGCGGCGGCACGGCGTCTTTGTGTCTCTCAATCTGCTCTTTTTCCCCGGCATCACCGATACCGAGGCCGAGCTCGCGGCCCTGGCGCGCCTGGTGGGCGAGAACGGCGTGAGCATGATTGAGTGGCGCAACCTCAATATCGACCCCGAATGGTACTGGGAGCTGATGACGGGCGGGGAGGCGGGAGAGGACGCCGCGGCCGCGGCGGGTGGGGCCAGCATGGGCCTTGAGGCCTTCATGAAGCGGCTGCGCGGCCTCTGTCCCTGGCTCCGCTACGGCTATTTCAATCCCTGGCTGGGCGACCGGGCGGAAATCACCGCACCGCTCCCCGGCGAGTGGAAGATGCCCGAGGAGAAGGCCGAAGCCTGAGACGACGAGGTCCCCCTGGCAGAGGCTCTTGCGCGCGGCGCGCTTTGGGCCTAATCCTTTTGGCGCATCCTCCGATAGATGCCTATGAATCGTGCGGGGCTGGTTCTGCCTTCGCCCAGGGCGGCCGCGTAAGCGGGGCCGTTCCGGGCATTGCAGGACGCCCGCTGAACAGGTATGGTCCAGAAAAAACGAGGACAGGCCCATGTCGCAGACGCAGATCCTGCTGGAAGTCGGCACCAACGAGCTGGAGCTGGTCGAGTTCTACATCGACGAGGCGGACGGCTATCGCGGCTACTACGGCATCAATGTCTCCAAGGTGGTGGAGATTTCGCGCTCGCAGCCGGTGACGGCCATGCCGCAGATGCCGCACCCCTCGGTGCTGGGGGCCTTCCCCTTCCGTGACGGGCGCATCGTGCCGCTCATCGACATCAGCAAGTTCCTCAACAAGGGCGGCGTGGTCAGCGACGACCCGCGCATCATCATCACCGAGTTCAACAAGACGCACACGGCCTTCCTCGTTTCCGGGGTGACGCGCATCCACCGCATCAGCTGGAAACAGGTGGAGGCGCCCACGCCGCTCCTGCTGGAAATCAGCGGCGGTTCCATCACCGCGGTGGTGCGCCTCGAGGGCCGCGTGGTCTTTGTGCTCGACGCCGAGGCCATNGTGGCGGCCATGAATCCNGCNCTNTCCGTGCGCATGGACGAGCGCGAGGACTCNGTNCTCGAGCGCAAGTACCACATCATCCACGCCGACGATTCCGTGAGCATCCGCCACCTCGTCAACGACCTCCTGAAAAAGGAGGGCCGCTTCGAGGTCACCCAGGCCAATGACGGCGAGGAGGCCTGGAAGATGCTCCAGCAGTTCAAGCAGGAAGCCGAGGAAAAGGGCGTGCCCATCACNGACATCGTGCAGGGCGTCATCACCGACATCGAAATGCCCAACCTCGACGGCCTCACCCTCTGCCGCTACATCAAGGAGGACGCCATCCTCAAGGAACTGCCCGTGGCCATGTTCTCCTCGCTCATTTCCACCTCGCTCGCGCGCAAGTGCGAGAGCGTGGGCGCGGACGCGCAGTTCGCCAAGCCGGACCTTCAGGCCATCAGCGACAAGATGTACGAGCTCATCCAGGCGCGGCCCGCGCCCTCGGGTGCGGCCCACGCGCAGGTGGTGGCGCAGCACGCCTGACGGCTTTTGGGGCGGGCGGGATTTTCGCCTGCGAAGAACTTTGGAAGGGCGCCGCGTGAGCGGCGTCCTCCTTTTTTTTCCGGCCTTCCCTTTACCGCGAGGCGCCTTCACGGTAGATTGCGGCATGGAATTTTTCCGCAAGGCTCTCGCGCGTGGCCTCACCACCGCCAACGTGGCCTCCTGGGCGAGCCTCGAGGCCATGCGCTGTTTCGGCCTCTGTTTCGGCACGCTGCGCCTCCGGCTCAAGGCGCGGCTTCTCGGCGTGGAGCTCGGCCCCGGCGTCACGGCCCACGGCCCTGTGGGCCTTTTGCGCTGGCCCGGCGGCCGTATCCGCATCGGGGCGGGCGCGCGCCTCATCTCCTCATGGCGGCGGGCCACGGCGTGTGCTCTCGCGTGGCCTGTGCGGCTGCGCGTTTTCGGGCCCGGGGCCTGTATCGACATTGGCGAGGGCGCGGAATTGAGCGGCACGTCCATCACGGCCCGGTCCACGGCCATCCGCGTGGGCCGCGGGGCACTCATCGCGCCCAACTGCGTCATCGTGGATTCGGATTTTCACGCGCCCTGGCCGCCCGAGGCCCGCGCCACGGAGCCGGGGCTTGAGCGCGACGCGCCCGTGAGCATCGGCGACCATGCCTGGCTCGGGATGCAGTGTATCGTGCTCAAGGGCGTGAGCATCGGCGAGGGGGCCATCGTGGGCGCGGGCAGCGTGGTCACGCGGGACATTCCGCCGCGCACCCTGGCCGCGGGCGCGCCCGCGCGCGTCATCCGGCATCTCGAAGAGCCGCCGGGCCACGGGGATGGCGTCCATGCCTGAGGACGGGGCAAGGTCCCCGGCGCAGGGCCGGGTGGGCGAATATATCGCGGCCCTGCTNGCNTCGNCCCGGCTGGGGCGGCAGGTGACCTGCCACCGCGTGGAGGAGGCCCGCGANGCGGAATACGCGGAGAACCGCCGCCCCTGGCCCGCGGCCNTCGCCCGCCTGCTCGNGGGGCGNGGCATCCGCCTCTANGCCCATCAGGCCCTCGCCACGGACCACATCCGNGCNGGCCATTCCGTGGTGGTGGCCACGCCCACGGCCAGCGGCAAGAGCCTCATCTACAANCTGCCCGTGCTGGAGCGCCACCTGCTGGACNCGGACGCGCGGGCGCTCTACCTCTTTCCGCTCAAGGCGCTGGCGCAGGACCAGCTCGCCGCGCTCAACGGCCTCGCCGCCGCGTGGCCNGAGGAGGCGCGNCCGACCGTGGCCCTCTATGACGGCGACACCAGCGACCACTTCCGGCGCAAGATTCGCCGGGAGCCGCCCACGGTGCTCATCAGCAACCCGGAGATGCTGCACCTCGCCATCCTGCCGCANCACGAGCAATGGGCGCTCTTTTTCGCCGGGCTCACCCATGTGGTGGTGGACGAGGCCCACACCTACCGCGGGGTGTTCGGCAGCCACATGGCCCAGGTGTTCCGGCGGCTCAACCGGGTGGCCGCGCGCTACGGGGCGCGNCCCACCTATGTGTTCTGCACGGCCACGGTGGGCAATCCCGGCGAGCTNGCGGCCGGGCTCATGGGGANCCCGGCGGGGACAGGCGGAACGGCAGGCCCCGAAAACGGCGACGCGGCCTCCGGCGCGCCCGTGGTCATCACCCGTTCCGGCGCGCCGCGCGGCCCCAGGCACTTCGTCTTTCTCGACCCGGAGCAAAGCCCCTCCACCGCGGCCATCGACCTCCTCAAGGCGGCGCTGGCCCGCAATCTGCGCACCATCGTCTATTGCCGCTCACGGCGCATGACCGAGCTCGTGAGCCTGTGGGCGGGCTCGCAGGCCGGGGCGTACAAGGACCGCATCTCCTCCTACCGTGCGGGCTTCCTGCCCGAGGAGCGCCGGTCCATCGAGGCGCGCATGGCCTCGGGCGAGCTGCTCGCCGTGGTCAGCACGAGCGCGCTGGANCTGGGCATCGACATCGGCGGCCTCGATGTCTGCATCCTCGTGGGCTATCCCGGCACGGTNATGCAGACCTTGCAGCGCGGCGGCCGCGTGGGGCGCGCGCAGCAGGAGTCCGCGGTCATCCTCGTGGCAGGGGAGGACGCGCTGGACCAGTATTTCGTGCGCAATCCCGACGACTTTTTCAGCCGCCCGCCCGAGCGCGCCGTGGTCAACCCGGACAACGAGGTCATCGTGGCGCGCCATCTCGAATGCGCCGCGGCGGAGCTGCCCCTCTCCGGCGCCGACCCGTGGCTCCACCAGCCCGGCGGCCTGCGCGCTCTCGCGGCTTTGCGCGACCAGGGNCTCCTGCTCCAGTCCGAGGACGGNNCCCANTGGCTCGCCGCGCGCAAGAGGCCGCAGCGCCATGTGGACCTGCGCGGNGCCGGGCAGGGCATGGTCATCGAGGATACGGCGGGCGCGGTCATNGGCACGGTGGACGGCTTNCGCGCCTGGCGCGAGACGCATCCGGGCGCCGTCTATCTGCACCGGGGCCGGAGCTATGTGGTGAAGGAGCTGGACGAGGGNCGCGGCCGTATCCTTGTGGAGCCCGCNCGGCCTTCCTGGTTCACGCGCTCGCGCGGCCAGAAGAGCACGGACATTCTGGAGGAGACGGAGCGCCGCGCCCTGGGCCGNTGCCTCGTCTGCCGGGGGCGGCTCAGGATCACCGAGCGCATCACGGGTTATGAGAAACGCGCGGCCAATGGCAACCGCCTNCTCACNGTGACGCCGCTGGACGTGCCGCCGCAGGTTTTCGAGACAGAGGGTTTCTGGTACGTCATCCCGGAGGCGCTGCGCGCCTCGCTGGAGGAACGCTTCCTCCACTTCATGGGCTCCATCCACGCGCTGGAGCACGCGGCCATCGGGCTTTTGCCGCTGCTCGTCATGGCGGACCGCAATGATTTCGGCGGNATTTCCATTCCGCTGCATCCNCAGCTCGGCCATGCCGCGGTCTTTATCTATGACGGCCTNCCCGGCGGGGCNGGGCTCACGCGCGAAGCCTTCGCCGACGCGGGCGCCCTGCTCGAGGCNGTGCGCCGCGCCGTGGCCGCCTGCCCCTGCCTTGACGGCTGCCCTTCCTGCGTTCACTCGCCCAAGTGCGGCTCCGGGAACCGGCCCATCAGCAAGGAGGGGGCCCTGGCCCTGCTCGAGGAGATGCTGGCGCCCGGCGACGAGGGGGAACAGCTCGCCGCCAGCTTGCGCATGACGCCTGCGCCCGACAGGCTTGCACAAGACAGGCTTGCGCCGGACAGTGTGCCCGCCCTGGCGCCCGAACCGGGCGGGACGGAAAGGGCGGACGCGCTGGTGCGCCTGCGGGTGGAGAGTGCCGAGCCTGTCCCCGCGAAAGCCCCTGCGGCAGCCGTACCCGCCGGACTTGCGCCGCCCGCGGCCTATGTGGTGTTTGACGTGGAGACGCGGCGCTCCGCCGCCGAGGTGGGCGGCTGGGGCCTCGCGCGCAAGATGGGCGTGAGCGTGGCCGTGCTTTATGACAGCCGGGACGACGCCTATCACGCCTTCCGCCAGGAGGAATTGGCGGGCCTCTTCGCGCGGCTTGAGGGGGCGGAGCTGGTGGTGGGCTTCAACAGTGTGCGCTTCGACTATGCGGTCATCGCGCCCTTTGCGCCGCCCTCGTTTCCGCATGGTGCGGACCTGCGCGCCCTGCCGAGCCTCGACCTGCTCCAGCGCATCCACGAGCGCCTCGGTTACCGCGTTTCGCTGGGCAACCTCGGCGAGGCCACCCTGGGCGAGCCCAAGAGCGCGGACGGGCTCCAGGCCCTCAAGTGGTGGAAGGAAGGGCGCCTTGAGGACATCGCGGCCTATTGCCGCAAGGACGTAGAGCTCACGCGACGCCTCTACCTGTTCGGCCTCGAAAACGGCTATGTGCTCTTCAGCAACAAGGCCGGGCAGAAGGCGCGCGTGCCCGTGGATTTTTCGCCGCGCGGCTGAGGCGGCGCCTGCGCCCTCGCGCGGAAAAAATCCCGCCGTCCTTGTCAGGCGGGGAGATGCTCATTAATATTGAGGCGTACGGCCGCACGCCGCCCATTCCGGGCAGGCCGCGCGAGGGCCGGAAACGAGGGTTTTTCAGGAGGCACGACATGACAGTGCGCGACGTCCTTTCCACCTGCATCTTCCGCAAGTACGCCAACGGCGCGGGCCGAGCCTCGCGCGGGGAATTTTTCGTCTATTTCGCCTTCTATATCCTCTTTTTCACGCTCTGGAGCCTGGGCATCGTGGCCCTTGTCCGCTACTTCGGCGACATCAACCTGCTGGATTTCGTCCTGAGCTATGTGCCCTTCATCTTCCTGCCGCCGCTGCTCGCCGTGAGCGCGCGCCGCTTCCATGATTCCGGGAGGAGCGGCTGGCTCGTGCTCCTGCTCTTTGTGCCGCTCCTTAACCTTTTCGGCATCGCCCTCCTGTGCGTGCCGGGCACACCGGGGCCCAACCGCTTCGGTCCCGTGCCTGCGTCCGTGCGCCTCGTCTGGCGCTAGGCGCCTTCGGCGTTCCCGGCCAGCGCCGCCGCCAGTGAGCGGAAGAGCACCCGCGAGGCGCGCGGCGAGGCGTCCCCACGGGCATGGGCCGCACGGGCGGCCTCCACGGCGCGGGCAAGCTCCTCCGCTGCGGCCGTGGTCTTTTGTGGCGCCCCTTGCCAAAATTCGTCGAGCAGTTGCGGTACCTCCGCGGCCGTCGCCTTGAGCAGGCGGCTGCGCCACGCCTCGGCGGCGTGGAAGCGGGCCACCTCCGCCGCGTCCCGCGCCTGACGTCCGGCAAGGGCGCGCCTGAGCGCCTCCTCGTCGGCATCGCGCATGAGGCGGCCGATATACTGCTCCTGCCGTCTCCGGCCCTCGCGGTCGGTGAGGCGGTCGAGCAGGTCCATGGCCTCGGCGAGGTCGGGCGTCAGCGGCAGGGCCGCGCGCTCGGCAGCGGGCAGGCGCGCGATCTCGAGGCCCAGGGCCTGGCGCGCGTGGCTGCCCCGCTTGTTGGCGGAGCGGCTGGGCTTTTGCGGGCTCTCCCCATCCGTGGTGGCATGGGCGCGCTTGCGGGGCATGGGGCCTCCTTTGCGGTTCAGAAGTACAGGCCGAGGATGATGCCCGCGAGCACCACGGGCGAGATGATGCCGTTGAGCGTGAAAAAGGCCATATTGATGTGGCTGAGGTCGTCCGGCTTCACGAGGCGGTGCTCCCACACGAGCAGGCAGGCGATGCCTGCGCAGATGGCGTACCACGGCCAGCCGAGCCCGGCGGCAAGGCCCGTGAGCGTGAGAAAGATGACCGTCAGCACATGGGAAAAGCCCGCCAGCGCCAGCGCCGTCTTGGGGCCGAAGCAGGCCGGGATGGAGTGCAGCCCCTGGGCGAGGTCGCAGTCGAGGTCCTGAAAGGCGTAATAGATGTCAAAGGCCCCCACCCAGAAAGTCACGGCGAAGAACAGCAGCACCGGGGCGAGGCTCATGCTTGCGGGATTTACGGAAATCCAGCCCGCCAGCGGCGCGAGGCCGAGCGTGGCGCCGAGCCAGTAGTGGCAGATGGGTGATACCCGCTTGAGCAGACTGTAGGCCCCGGCGAAGAGCAGCGCCGGCACGGAAAGCCAGAGGCAGAGGCTGTTGATGCCCGCACAGGCCGCGATGAAGATGGCGGCCATGACGGCGCAGAAGGCCCAGGCCTGGCCCATGCTGATGGCCCCGGTGACGAGGGGGCGCCCCTTGGTGCGCGGGTTTTGCGCGTCGATGGCAACGTCGGCGATGCGATTGAAGGTCATGGCGAAGGAGCGCACGGCCACCATGGCCACGGTGAGCAGGAGGAGCGCGCGCCACGGGGGGAGGCCCCGCGCGGCCAGCACGGCCCCGGCCCAGGCATAGGGCAGCGCGAAGATGGAATGCTCGATCTTGATCATCCGGCAGATGTCGCCGAAATGGCCGAAACTCATGCGCATGGCTTGGCTCCGCAGTGGGCCCGCGCCTGGCATGGACGAGAGGGCCCAAATATCGTAGAACCGCCACTATACCGCGCGGCGCGCCGGCTTACAAGGGCCTGCAGCCGCGCGAGAGCAGGGTGTAGGGGGACCGTCCCCATGTGGGCGATGCTGACTTCCACGTCCCGTCTGGAGCGAAGCGGAAGACGGGTGCTCGTGCCGGAAGAATCCTAAAAAATAAGATTTTTAGGTTCCGGCGCGCTAGCCGTTGGCGAGTCTGCGAGCCTTACGGATAGCGACAGTGGCAGCGTTAGCTGTCGTGCGCGGTAACTAACTGCTGTCTTCATCCGTAGCTTCCTTCGTCGCAACGGCTGAAGCAAGGAAGAAAAAAATTTCCGAAGGGAGTGTACTTAAGTACTCGACCAAGAAAATTTTTCTCTGACGCAGCCGGAACCTAAAAGGCTGTTTTTGACGGATAATTTCGGCATTACACAGGCAGCACAGTCACGCCATCATCACGAAAGCATAACCACAACCGCAAAGGAACATCCATGCCCCACCATGACAGGGCCGGCCATGACAAGGACGACGTGAGCGGCCTCCGCCTGCTCGGGGGCGGCTCGCTGCCCCGCGTGAGCTCGGGCCCCAGCGCCTCGCTGCTGGAGGCCTTCCCCAACCGCTATCCAAACAGGCCCTATGTGGTCAGCATCACCTTTCCCGAGTTCACCTCCCTCTGCCCGGTGACGGGCCAGCCGGATTTCGGGACCATCAGCGTGGAATACGTCCCGGACGAGTGGTGCGTGGAATCCAAGAGCTTCAAGCTCTACATGTTCGCCTTCCGCAATCATCAGTCCTTCATGGAGAGCATCACCAACACCGTCCTGGAGGACCTCGTGGCCGTGCTGTCCCCGGCCTGGTGCCGGGTGAAGGGGCTTTTCGTGCCGCGCGGGGGCACGCGCATCCATGTGTTCGCCGAGGAATTCAAGTCGCTGCCGCCGGAGAAGGACACCGCCGTGCGCGCGCTGGTGGCGGCCTGGCGCACGGAGCCGGACCCGCACCGCGCCTGAGGGCATCGCGCCTGAGCCTTGCGCCGCGCGGCCGCGTAAGGCATAGTCAGGGCCGCCCGCACACCGGGCGAGAGAACCCGGCCGCCGGAGCGCCGGAAATCGGGGCCAGCCCCTGGACACGTCATGCCCGACAGCAGCAAACCCACACCTCACGCGCCGCGCGTTTCCCGCGCGGGACGGCGCGCCGCGGCCCTCCTCATCTGGGGGGCCGGGCTTGCGCTGCTCTTCCTCCTCGGGCTGTGGAATTTGGAGAGCAGCCAGCGCGACGCGGAAAACCGCCTCAGCGCCGAGGCCGGCCGCACGGCCGCGCAGCTCGCCACCCTGCTGGCCATCCCCGCGTGGGAGCTGGACGAGATCACGGCGCGCACCATCGTCATGAGCGCCATGGAGGACGAGCGGCTCTACGCCGTCAAGGTGGAGACGCGCCAGGGGATGCTGGAGGGCCAGCGCCGCAACTATCTCTGGGAGCCGGTGCCCTGGGACGACGAAATCGCCGAGGACACGGTGCAGGGCATGAATCCCCTCAAGGTGGAGGGGCAGAACGTGGGCTCGGTGGAAGTCTGGCTGTCGCCGAGGCTCATGGAGGAGGAAGAGGCCCAGCTCGTGGCGCGCGAGCGCTGGCGCTTCGGGCTCGCGGCCGCGCTCTGGACGCTGGCGCTCTTGCTCCTGCTCTGGCTGTGGGGGGACCTCGCGGCCCTGCGCCGCCGGGTGCGCGCTTTCGGAAGCCCCGCGCCCGCCGCGGAGGGAGCCGACGGCAAGGACAAGCCCGAGCCCGTGGTGCTGGGCCTCGCGCCCCACGCGCCGGAGGCTGCCGGGGAGACGGCCGCCGAGGGTGCCGGGGCCGCTCCGCCGGCGCCCGTTGACCGGGAACTGGGGCGCCGCTTCCAGCGCAAGCATCCCGATGCCTGGCGCGTGACGGCCGGGCTTTTTCGGCAGACCTTTGCGCGCGCGCCGGCGCTCATGCAGCGCCTCTATGCCGATGGCGAGACAGCGGGCCTCTGCCACCTGGGGCGGATGCTGGAGCAGGCCGCGCCCTGCCTTGGCGCGGAACGCCTCACCGAGGCCGCCGGCAGGATGCAGGCCGCGCTCAATGACCCGGACTGCGAAACGCGCGCGCTGCCCGTGGAAGAATGCGCGCGGGCGCTGGAAGAAGTGCTCGCCGCGCTGGAAGGTGGCACAGGACAGGGCCGCAAGGATGAAGGGGGCCGCTGATGGGCTTTTTTTCCAGTGTTCGCCGTCTGTTTTCCGGCGGGGGCGCGGACGAGGCCGCCCCGCAAGCTGTCCAGGATACCGCGCCGGGCGCTGAAAGCAGCGCGGCTGCTTCTGCGGCAGCGCCTGCTGTCGCATCTGCCGCCACTCCCCCCGCAGGCGCCGGGGAAACTCCTGCTGAAGCCGCCGGAGAACCTGCCGGAGAAACGTCGGAGGACGCGGGCCTCATCCTGCGGTTGCGCGAGGCCGAGCCCCGGCTCTCGGCGTGGCTCGCCGTCATCCTCGACGGGGTGGACACGGCCGGGCCAGAACTCTGGCGCAGGCTCGGCGTTTTGCTGGGCGCGCTGGAGACGCCGCCCGCCGAGGCCGAGGCCTTCATCGGCGAGTTCCGCTCCTGGCTCGAGCGCATGGAATACCGCCATGTGGAGGAATTCCGCTCCGAGCTCCAGTACCGGCTCGCCCTCGCCCTCGACCTCGAGGACGAGGAGGACGAGCGCAACCGCCTCTTTGTCAAACTCACCGAGGGGCTGGCGCGCACGCGCGAGCAGTTCACCCGCAGGCTGGACGGCCTTTTCGCCAGCCACGGCGAGCTCAACGACGCCTTCTGGGAAGAGCTGGAGGAGCTTTTCATCACCGCGGACCTCGGCTTCGAGACCGCGCTGGAGATGACCTCGCGCCTGCGCGAACGCGCCCGGCGTGAAAAAGTGACCACCACGGCCGGGGTGCGCCCGCTGCTCCTCGCCGAGCTGGAGGAGCTCTTCCGCCAGCCGCGGCGCATCGCCGCCATCAACGCGCCCGAGGTGGTGCTCATGGTGGGCGTCAACGGCGTGGGCAAGACCACCACCATCGGCAAGCTGGCGCACCGCGCGAGGATGCAGGGCAAGAAGGTGCTCATCGCCGCGGCCGACACCTTCCGGGCCGCCGCCGTGGAGCAGCTCGAAACCTGGGCCAAACGCGCTGGCGCGGAATTCCACTCCGGCGCGCAGGGCGCGGACCCGGCCTCGGTGGCCTGGCAGGCCATGGACCGCGCCGTGAAGGAGGACTTCGACATCCTCTTTGTGGACACGGCGGGGCGCCTCCAGACAAAGGTCAACCTCATGGAGGAGCTCGGCAAGATACGCCAGGTGCTCGGCAAGAAGCATCCCGGCGCGCCGCACCGCTGCGTGCTCGTGCTGGACGCCACCACCGGGCAGAACGCGCTCTCGCAGGCCCATCTATTTAAGGAGGCCGCGGGCGCGGACGAGCTCATCTTGACCAAGCTGGACGGCACGGCCAAGGGCGGCGTGGCCATCGCCGTGGCCCTGCGTGAGGGGCTCCCTATCACCTATGTGGGCCTCGGCGAAAAGATGGAGGACCTCAGGCCCTTCGACGGCGACGCCTTTGCCCGCGCGCTTCTGGGCGAGCCCGAGGCGGAGGGAGAGGCCGCGCAGTGAGCGGCCGGGCGGCCTGAACGCGGAGAATGCTGGCAAAAAACCTTTCCTTCCACGCTTTTCATAAAATGACGCCCCTAAAAGCAGCAATATTTCTGTTGCTCCCAAGCGTTTAAAAATTTTGTTGACCTATTAAATTCTAGTTGTTTTTTTTTTTTTTTTGATTTTATAGGGTTGCCAAGTAGCCCTTACTGAGTTGCCATGTGCTGTGGCTTCCCCAATAAAAATGAGGCTATCCATGTTAAAGATGTCATCTCTGTCTGTTGTCCCTGCATATTGGCTTGGAAAAATTTTGCCGTATGTTCCCACCCCGAAGAAAAGCTCCCGACGCGGCAAGATTGTCTTTTCTTCGGTTCTGGCCTTGATATTTCTTTTTCTTTGCGTACCGCTCAAGAGCGAGAAAAACCCTTATGTCGAAGAAATGCGCACCTTTTCTCCAGCAAAACAGGCGGAAGAATATAAGAAAGTAGGTCCTGAAGAGGTATTGGCCTATGCCGCGTTTTACCAAAGCCTGCCCAATGCAAAGCAGGATGCCGCCTTGGAGCAAATAAAGGCCGAAGCGGAAGTGAAGAGCAGCAGTTTGACGCATAAGGCCAAAAAATACGGAAAGGTAGCGGCGGAATTCGTGCCTGGCGTGTCCGATGTGGGAGACCTTATTTCTCACGGTCAGAGTCTCTATGGGCACTGGCAAAAATTTCAGAACGATGAAAGCGTTAATACCTTTCTTCTGGCACTGGATAGCACCGGATTAGTTCTGGATATAGCCGGTTTCATGCCGGCCAACCAAACCGTGACAAAGCCAGCAAAGAAGGCCATGACACCTATTCGCAAGGCATGGGCCAAGATCAAGCCGGAAGTCAAGGAGTACATTTTCAAATTGTTCAAGCCTGTCTTCGCGGCCATCTCCCGCTCAGGTCTGATGGATTTCACGTCTTCAGAACTTGCTCATCCGACAGCTTTGTACAATGCCAAAAAAGATCAGTTCAATCAGGTAAAGATGCTGACCAAAGCCGCCTTTGACAATTTGGGACCAATTCTCGTTTTGTCGGTCAAAAATGAACCGCTGGCGGAAGTGGTCATGCTCAATTCCACATCACCGGAGGAAGTGGAAGCCAACCTCAAGCTGGCAAACGAATTGACGAATGAGTACATGGATATTCTTAAATTCGGGGGCCCCGAGGCATTCCGCGCCGCAGTACGCCTCAAGGAACGCGGCGAACTCGACCCACAGGTCCTGAAGGCGGCCATGAGCTACGGCCCTGCGGGACTAAAAGCCATCGGCCATGTGCCGTCCTCGGACATTCTCAAGGGGGATTTTTCTTCACGACGGGCCTACAGCTGGCTGCAAATTCTCCTGCTTGTCTTGTACATTCCCTATTTCTGTCTTGCCATGATCAAAATTTGGCGACCCGAGCTCGCGCATGCAGGCGGCGTGAAAGAGGCATGAGGAACCGTCGGACTGAAAGGCAGGGACGCCGGCCGACCCGGCAAGCAGCGTCCTCTTCGTAGCCAACAATCCCCCTGAACTTTCATATTGAAATTCAGGGGGATTTCTTGTGTCTGTGCGCGTTTCTGCGTTATTTGCCGCACGGGCGTACTTTCATCCGTCCCGGTGGGCTCGAAAGAAAATTTTTGAAATTTCTTGACGGCCGGGGGACTATCGGCTAAAACCTCTCCCGTCCCACAACTGTGAGACGATCCCTGGACGGCAGGGAAGGGCAGGTTGAGCCTGTCCTGCTGCGCCCGGGCGGAGCGGAAACGCCGCGCGCCGGGCTTTGACATTCGCAGGCGTTGCCAGATGCCGCATAATGTCGAGCCGTTCCAGCCCGATGACGGAGCCAGTGCGAGTTTCGCGCCGCAAGGCGCGCCGCGCGACCGGGGCTGTAAGGAAAAGGGGGAAAACCCCCGTTTGGCGACCCTGCGGGTCCCGCCAGCCGCCGCTTTCCGGCGGCATGACCGGGCCGCGTCAGGGGCTTCCCGCGAGATTTCGCGTGGCTGTGACGTGCGCCCGGCGCCCGTTTTCTCCCACGCACAAGGCCCAAAGGCCCTTTTTGCAGGAAGCGCCCCCATATCGTCAGGGGTGTCGTGGCCTTGCGGTCGCATGTGCGGCCGCGCCGGGAATGAGCGCCAGTGCGCGGCCCGGTTTTTTTGCAAATGGAGTAGGCATAATGACGACTGTCAGCAGCGATCGCATCCGGATCAAGCTCAAGGCCTACGATTACCGCATCCTCGACAAGGCCGTTGCGGAAATCGTGGACACGGCGCGCAATACCGGCGCGGGCGTGGCCGGGCCCATCCCCCTGCCCACCAATATCCACAAGTACACCATCCAGCGGTCGGTGCATGTGGACAAGAAGTCCCGTGAGCAGTTCGAGATGCGCATCCACAAGCGCCTCATGGATATTCTGGAACCCACGCAGCAGACCGTCGACGCGCTTGGCAAGCTCTCCTTGCCCGCTGGCGTGGATGTGGAAATCAAGCTCTAGCGAGGGCAGTCATGGCTGAGAAATTGGGAATCCTGGGTCGCAAGCTGGGCATGACCCGCATCTTCGCCGGGGACGGCGCGGCTGTCGCCGTCACGGTCATCGAGGCCGGGCCCTGCCCCGTCACCCAGATCAAGTCTGAAGCAAAGGACGGCTACAACGCCCTCCAGATCGCCTTTGAGAAGTCCAAGGCCAAGCATGTGACCAAGCCCATGCAGGGCCACTTCGCCAAGGCCGACGCCGGCCTGTTCCGCGAGACCCGCGAGCTGCGCCTTCAGGGCGCGCCCGAGCACAAGCTCGGCGACGAGCTCACCGTGGAGATGTTCGCCCCCGGCGACGTGGTCAAGGTGACGGGCAAGAGCCTCGGCAAGGGCTACCAGGGCCGGATGCGCCGCTGGAACTTCGCGGGCTCCAAGGATACGCACGGCTGCGAAAAGGTGCATCGCAACAACGGCTCCATCGGCAACAACACCTTCCCCGGCCATGTGTTCAAGGGCCGCAAGATGGCGGGCCACTGGGGCGATGAAACCGTGACGGAGATGGGCCTTCAGATTGTCGGCGTGCGCCCCGAGGACAATGTCATCCTCGTCAAGGGTTGCGTGCCCGGCCCCAAGAACGGCCTCGTCCTGGTCCGCAAGCAGTAGGGGAGCGACATGGCTACCGTGAAAGTATATGACCAGAACAGGCAGGAGTGCGGCGAAGTGACGCTGGCCCCTGAAGTGTTCGAGATCGAGCCCAGGCCGGAGATTCTCCACTTTGTGGTGCGCGGCCAGCTCGCCGCCAGGCGCGCGGGCACGCACAAGGCCAAGACGCGCGCCTATGTCTCCGGCGGCGGCGTCAAGCCCTGGAAGCAGAAGGGCACGGGCCGCGCCCGCGCCGGCTCCAACCGCTCGCCCGTGTGGCGCGGCGGCGCCATCGTGTTCGGGCCCACGCCCCGCGACTACAGCTTCAAGGTCAACCGCAAGGTCCGCGAGCTGGCGCTGCGCATGGCGCTCTCCAGCCGCCTGGCCGACAAGGGCCTGATGGTGGTGAAAAGCATCGAAATCGCCGAGCCCAAGACCAGGCTCTTCGCGGGCGTCGCCAAAACCCTCGGGCTGGACAAGGCCCTCATCGTGGCCCCCGAAGTCAATGAAACCCTGATCCGCTCCTCGCGCAACATTCCCGGCATCAACTTCACCACGCCCGACCAGCTGAGCGTGCTGGAGATTCTGCGGCACAAGCAGCTTGTGCTGCTCGAAGGCGCCGTGGAGCCGGTTGAGGCGCGTTTTGCCAAGGGAGAGTAAGATGGACCTGACCACTGTTCTCCTCAAGCCCCTGCTCACGGAAAAAACGACCATGCTCAAGGATGAGGCCAACCAGGTCGCCTTCTACGTCCATCCGCAGGCGAGCAAGATCGAGATCGAGAAGGCCGTGGAAAAGGCCTTCGACGTCCATGTCACGGCGGTCAACATCGTGCGCCGCGCGCCCCGCAACAGGAAGCGCCAGGGCCGCGTCATCGGCCGCAGGCCCGGCTGGAAGAAGGCGTATGTGACGCTGGCCAAGGGCGATAAAATCGAGTTCTTCGAGGGGGTGTAATCATGGCTGTCCGCAAGCTGAAACCCACTTCTGCGGGCCGCCGCTTCCAGACGGTTTCCGATTTTGAGGAAATCACGCGGACCACGCCCGAGAAGTCGCTCACCCAGGGCCTGCCCAAGAAGGCGGGCCGCAACAACAACGGCCGCGTCACCAGCCGCCGCCGTGGCGGGGGCGTCAAGCGCCTTTACCGCATCATCGACTTCAAGCGCAACAAGATCGGCATCCCGGCCACGGTCGCCGAAATCGAATATGACCCCAACCGCACCGCGCGCATCGCGCTCCTGCACTATGCCGACGGCGAGAAGCGCTATATCCTGGCGCCCGTGGGCCTGAAGCAGGGCGATGTGGTCATGAGCGGCGTGGACACCCGCACCGGCCAGGTGGCGGACATCAAGCCGGGCAACGCCCTTGAGATGGCCCGCATCCCCGTGGGCACGGTGCTCCACAATATCGAGCTCTCGCCCGGCAAGGGCGGCCAGCTCTGCCGCTCCGCCGGGACCTATGCCCAGCTCGTGGCGAAAGAAGGCAAGTACGCGCTCCTGCGCCTGCCCTCGGGCGAAGTGCGCCGGGTGCTCGCCTCCTGCACGGCCACGGTGGGCCAGGTGGGCAACATCTCTCACGAGAACATTTCGCTGGGCAAGGCCGGGCGCAACCGCTGGCTCGGGCGCCGTCCGCAGGTGCGCGGCGTGGCCATGAACCCCATCGACCATCCGCTCGGCGGCGGTGAGGGCAGAAGCTCCGGCGGCCGTCATCCCGTGTCCCCCTGGGGCATGCCCGCCAAGGGTTACAAGACCCGCGACAGGAAGAAGCCCTCTTCGCGGCTCATCGTCAAGCGCCGCGGCCAGAAGTAGGAGTAGACCATGCCCAGATCGTTGAAAAAAGGGCCGTTCGTGGACGGCCACCTGCTCAAGAAGGTCGATACCGCGGTGGCCAACAACGACCGCCGGGTGCTCAAGACCTGGTCGCGCCGCTCGACCATCCTGCCCGAAATGGTGGGGCTGACCTTTGCGGTGCACAATGGCAAGAAGTTCGTGCCTGTCTTTGTCACCGAAAACATGGTCGGGCACAAGTTGGGCGAATTCTCGCCCACGCGTACCTTCCACGGCCATGCCGCCGACAAGAAAGCCAAGGCCGGCAAGAAGTAGGGTAGGGATATGGAATCGAGAGCCATTGCGAAATACCAGCGCGTCTCGCCGCGAAAGGCCCGCCTTGTCGCCCGCAATGTCCAGGGCCTGGGGGTGGAGGAGGCCATGAACCTCCTTCGCTTCACCCCCAACAAGCCCGCGGGCATCATCTACGGCGTGGTCAAGAGCGCCCTTGCCAACGCCTCCCAGCTCGGGGGCGTGGATGTGGACGCCATGGTGGTGAAGGAAGTGCTGGTCAACGAAGGGCCCACCTGGAAGCGCTTCATGCCCCGCGCCCAGGGCCGCGCCAGCAAGATCCACAAGCGTACGAGCCACATCACCGTCATACTCCAAGAAGGCAAGGAATAGGCTATGGGCCAGAAAGTACATCCGTTCGGCTTCCGGCTTGGGTACAACAAGAACTGGCAGTCCCGCTGGTTCAGCAAGAAGGAATACCCGGCCTTCGTCCAGGAGGACCACAA
>JAAUYX010000039.1 GCA_014804905.1 Desulfovibrio sp.
GTAACGGAGGCACGCAAAGGTTCCCTCAGGCTGATTGGAAACCAGCCGTTGAGTGCAAACGCATAAGGGAGCTTGACTGCAAGAGAGACATTTCGAGCAGATACGAAAGTAGGTGTTAGTGATCCGGTGGTCCCGCATGGAAGGGCCATCGCTCATTGGATAAAAGGTACGCCGGGGATAACAGGCTGATCGCATCCAAGAGTTCACATCGACGATGCGGTTTGGCACCTCGATGTCGGCTCATCACATCCTGGGGCTGAAGCAGGTCCCAAGGGTACGGCTGTTCGCCGTTTAAAGTGGTACGCGAGCTGGGTTTAAAACGTCGTGAGACAGTTTGGTCCCTATCTTCTGTGGGCGTAGGAGAATTGAGAGGGCCTGTCCCTAGTACGAGAGGACCGGGATGGACGCACCCCTGGTGGATCTGTTGTCGCGCCAGCGGCACAGCAGAGTAGCTATGTGCGGAAGGGATAACCGCTGAAAGCATCTAAGCGGGAAGCCTGCCTCAAGATAAGTTCTCCCTGACGCAAGTCCTGAAGGGCCGTGGTAGACCACCACGTTGATAGGCTGGAGGTGGAAGCCCCGTGAGGGGTGGAGCTGACCAGTACTAATAGCCCGTGAGACTTGTCCCCGAAATTTCCTTCCATTCCCTGTCAATTATATTTGAAGGCGAGCGCACAGCGCCGCCCGCGCCAAAGTGAGCAAAAAACTTGCTTTTTTGCGAAACGCCAGCGCGTAAGGTTGAAACGCGAAGCGGTTCAACTAAGATGGAATTTGACGGATGTTCCGGCGGGAGCAGGAGATGCCCCCAGGAAGAGCCCGGAACCGCGCGATATGCGCGCCGTCCAGCCATTTTGGCAGCCACGGAGTAGAGGGTACACCCGATCCCATTCCGAACTCGGCAGTTAAGCTCTTCCTCGCCGATGATACTGCGCATCTTCGCGCGGGAAAGTAGGAAGCTGCCAAATTCTTCCNCCGCCCCCGAAAGGCCANCGCCTTCCGGGGGCGGTCTGCGTTTAAGGGCTGTACAAGGGGATGTGGGTGTGGAGTCCCCTNCGGAGGTGCGGCTGCCGCGCGATTCATGCCAACGGACCGATGCGATTAAAATTTCTTCAACGTACTGAGTTNNNTAGGCTTCTGTGATAGATGTCAATGANATGATTCTCCGGCGAAAATCCTCATACTCATCATCACCTTCCCCACTTGAAAGCAGGTTTAAAGAGTAAAAACTGTGCGAAATTCCTGTGCGCGTTCGTGCGGTTGCAGGGCTCAGGAAGGGTTTCCTTCCCCTCTGTGTGACGCCGGATCACACCGCGTATAAGGNAACAGCTTNTGCGCGCCGCATCACCTGGCGCCCTGCTCACTCCTCCCGCTCCTCCAGAGGCANCCACAACAGTCATCNGGCGCCACGGGCTCACCTTTGAGCCCGCGCGGTTGCGCTTTTTCCCGTGNGCATTGGGGAAGGGACGGTGNCTCACANCGGCTNGCAGGGGTACCNCCCACATCGTTCCTGCACCCTNCGGGGATTTCAAATCATCGTTCNGTCTTCCTTGCGTTTTCTGGAACGTCGGCCTTGTCCCCAGCCTCCCTCATTTNCGGCCAGAGNCCTCCCATTCCGAAGAGCACATAAAAAACGGCAATATTNNGGGNCAGAGAATTTTNATCTTGACAACCGTTTTTTTTTTATGTCCACGCGGCCCCCCGAAATTGCGGTCGATAATTCAGCAATGATTTTANGNGCTTGGCTTTTTATCCCCGGATTTAGCCGCNAGGTGNCTTAATTGTTTTCGCCATGTCAGGAAATNGATTGATGAAAAAAATTGCGCTTTGGCTCCTGGNCCTTCTGGGAATTTTTCTCACCTTATGCAATATCTGGGGCNTGGTTCGGGGNGATGAGCTTTGGTACCAGCCAGAAATACAGCAAAGTATCAATCATGAAAAATTTTCCAAGGAATCTTTTGAGCCTGCCCGGCGTCCGGGCGAAACCGATTTTGCCTATGCGGAACGGATGACGCTTTATGTCAACAGTCATACAACCCATTATTTTGAAAACAGGAATACCCCTGACAACATCCACATTATAGTTACTCCTTTTTTTTACTCATGGCCCCTCTGGCTGCGCGGCCTGTGGGCCTCCTTCAGTGGAGTGAAATTTACCGTGGAGTTCTGCAACCCTGAGAAGGGCCTCGCCCGCGGCTATGGTTTTTGTTCCCAGCGGGCACTTATCCTCCAAAACATCCTGCGGGAAAACGGCATCGAGGCGCGCGCGACGGACCTTTACGGGCATGTTGTCTGTATGGCACGCATCAACGGGAAAGACATCCTCCTCGACCCGGATAATGGCCTTGCCTCGGAGCACAGTCTGGAGGACTTCCACAAGCGCCCGGAGCTGCTGCTTCAATATGATAATCCTGACCTCGAGCGACAATACCAGGGTCTCAGGGAGGTCTATGAAGGGGCACGGTGGCGCGGGCACGAGAACAGGGAATATTACTGCGTAAGTGATCTACAGCTGTTTTTCTGGGGCCTCGTACAATGGAGCGTTCCTCTTTTCTTCATTGCGCTATGGATTTTTCGCTCAAGAATTCTTAAAATGAGAAAGCCCGCCGGGCTCCAAAGGTCGTAGACCCCCCGATCTCCTTTCCACGCCCGGCCTGCACATCCGCTTCATGCGCCATGTGCGCATGCGCCATGAACCCCGCCCCCAGCCGCCCGGCAGCCGCGTCGGGCTGCCGGCCTCCTCGCAATAAGGCCAGCCCGAGCTCGGGGCAGACATTGCCGTTGATGCGCACCTTCTGCGACTTTCCTGCTTGGAGCCCACGCGCCGGGCCTGGGGCGCGCCTTGCGCTGCAAGCCGCCATCTGGTAAATTGCGCCTTTCCGCGGGGGGCGAGGACCGTCCCCGTCCGCACACGCATTTCCCGAGGGAGCCCAGCATGAAAAAGAGTTTCTGCGGCGCGCTTCTGGCCGGCCTGCTCACCCTGCTTTTCGCGCAGGGGAGCTTCGCCGCCGAGGCCAAGACCTATGTCAACGGCATCGACCCCAACTATCCGCCCTTCGCCTATGTGGATGAAAAGACCGGGCAGCCTGCCGGTTTTGACGTGGATTCCATGAACTGGATCGCNAAGAACATGGGCGTCAACATCGAGCACAAGCCCATGGCCTGGGACGGCATCATCCCGGCCCTGCTGGCCAACCAGNTCGACATGGTCTGCTCCGGCATGAGCATCACGCCCGAGCGCGCCAAGATGGTGCAGTTCTCCGACCCGTACTGGACGGTTTCGCGCGTCTTTGTGGTCCCGGCGGATTCCACGCTCACCGTGGAGGAAATNCTGAGCAAGCCCATCAAGGTGGGCGTGCAGCGCGGCACTTCCGAGGCCAATGCCCTGAAGCAGGAGCAGCAGGCCAAGGGCTACCCCATGGANCTGCGCTTCTATGANTCCGCGCCGCTNGCCGTGGAGGACCTGCTCAACGGCCGCATNCAGGCCGCGCTCATGGACGAGCTNCCCGCCGACGACGCCATCTCCAAGGGCCGCGCCGTGAAGAAGGCCGGCACGCATGGCGAGCCCGACGGCTTCGGCGTCGCCATCCGCAAGGAGGACAAGGACCTGCGCGCGCTGGTGGACGAAGGCTATCGCAAGCTCAAGGCCGACCCGTACTGGCAGGAACTGCAGAAGAAGTACCTGCACAAGTAAGGCGCAGCCAAAGCCGCGTTTTGTCCCGGAACCCCTGGCCCATGNGCGGGCNAGGGGTTCCGGGGCCGCACGGNNGCCCCACCGCNAGAGCCNGCGGCCACCGCGCGGCCGCATCCCCGGCGAAAACCCCGGAACGCCACGCCCATGCATTCATTGCTTGTCGTCATTGAGGCGCTGCCCGCCATTTTGCCGGGCATCCTNGTCACCGTGGGCAATGTTGCCGCGTCGCTCGCCATGGGCCTCGCCCTGGGCGTGCCCTTTGCCGTGGCACAGGTCTACGGCCCGGCGTGGAGCCGCCGCCTGGTGCGCCTCTATGTGTGGTTTTTCCGGGGCGTGCCCATCCTCGTCCTGCTCTTCCTCTTTTACGGCTTCTTCATCAGCCTGGGGCTGCCCGCCGATCCCTTCCTCATCGCCTGCCTGGTGCTCGGCTGCACCAGCACGGCCTACCAGTCGCAAATCTTTCGCGGGGCCATCGAAAGCCTGCCCCGCGGGCAGTTGCAGGCCGCGCGGGCGCTCGGCATGAGCGACATCACGGGCATCACGCACATCATCCTGCCGCAGGCCCTGCGCCTCTCCATTCCCGGCTGGGCCAACGAATTTTCCATCCTGCTCAAGGATTCGGCCATCTGCTTCGTGCTCGGCACGCAGGACATCATGGCCCGCACCTCCTTCGCCGCGGCGCGCACACACGAGCACCTCGCCCTCTATGCCGCGGCGGGCGCCATCTATTTTCTCCTGACCTGGGTGGTGCTCCGGCTGCTGCGCCGCCTGGAGGACAAGGTGCATGTGCCCGGCTATTCCACCGGCGGCAGCTTCGACATGGGTGAACCGGCCTGAGCGGCCCGCACAAGGAAAGGAAAGCCAATGAGCGCAGATCAGGATGTCGTGCTGCGGGTGGAGCATATCTCCAAGCGGCTGGGGGGCAAGCTCATTCTCGACGACTGCTCCCTCGATGTGCGCCGGGGCGAGCTCATGGTGCTCATCGGGCCCTCGGGCGCGGGCAAGAGCACCCTGCTCCAGTGCATCGACTGCCTCATTCCGCCGGACACGGGCGAAATCTGGCTGGAGGGGGAGCGCCTTGAGCGCGACGACAAGCGCAAGCTCTGCGCCTTCCGCGCCCAGGTGGGCATGATCTTTCAGGAATTCAACCTCTTCGACCACCTGACGGCCGAAGAGAATGTGGCCATCGCCCTGCGCAAGGTGCGCGGCATGTCGCGCAAGGAGGCCAGGGAAAGGGCGCTGGACGAGCTCGCGCGCGTGGGCCTCGCGCGGCGGGCCCTGCTCTATCCGGCGCAGCTTTCGGGCGGCCAGAAGCAGCGCGTGGCCATTGCCCGCGCCCTTGCCATGGACCCCAAGGTCATGCTGCTGGACGAGCCCACATCCGCGCTGGACCCGGAACTGGTGGGCGAGGTGCTGGCCGTCATCCGCGACCTGGCGGCCGGGGGCATGACCATGGTCATGGCCACGCACCAGATGGATTTTGCCCGCGCGCTCGCCACGGAAATCCTCTTTATGGAGCGCGGCCGCATCATCGAGCGCGGCGCGCCCGCGCGACTGCTCGCCGACGGCGCAGGCACGCGCACCCGCGATTTCTGCCTGCGCATCCTCGAAGTCAGCCTCTAGCGGAACCCAGCATTCGGCAAGATTCAGGAAAAATCCCCCGCCTCAGCGGTTCTCCCCTTCCTGCGGGCGCGGCGCCGGTCCCGAGCTGCTCCAGGTGCCGTCCGTGGTGCCTTCGCTGGCCTGCTTCTGCTCCTTGGGCTGGCCGGGCATGAAGCGCTGCAGATCGCGCGAGACCTCGAAGGTGCGCAGTTCCGCCGCGGCCGCCTGGGCGAAGGGCGAATCCGGGAAGCGGCGCACGATGTCCTCCAGCAGGGCCTCGGCGCGCGAGGCGTCCCCGAGCTTGCGGTAGAGGCGCGCCTCGCGGAAGCGCAGGCCCGGATATTCCTCAGAATCCTGCGGCACATAGGCGTTGTAGCGCTCCACCCATTGCAGGGCCTCGGGGATGCGGTTGCCCACCTCGCAAATGTCCATCAGGGCCGCGGTTGCCTCCTTGATGCGCTGCGGGTCCGCCTTGTCGGAGCGCTCGTCCTGCAGCCGGGTAAAGAGCTCGATGACGCGGCGATTGGTCTCGTAGGCGTTGCGGATGTCCTTGCGGGCCTCGGCGTCGCGCGCGAGGAAATAGGTGGCATAGGCCTGCTGGTAGAGGGGGATGTCCGTCCGCTCGGCAAGCCTGCGCCACATGGCGAGCGCGGGCGCNCCGAGATTGAGGTTCTGCGAGGAGAGCGCCAGCGCNTAGTCGAGCTGGTTGCGCAACTGCGGCTGGAGGTTCCAGCCCTCCACGAGCTTGCCGAGGTCGAGAATCTTGTCCCAGGCCCCGCTTTTCAGGTAGTGGTTGAAAAACTGCGAGAAGGCGGCCTCGCCGTACTCCGGGTCCATGGGGCCCTTGAGGAAGTCGGCCATGAGCTCGAAGGCCTTGTCCTCGTTGCCGCGCTCGAGCCAGCCCTGGGCCAGCGCATAGCGCAGCCGGGGATCGACCTCGCCGTAGCGCTCGCGCACCAGCGGGAAGCCGTTCCAGAGCAGGAGGATGCGNCCGTAATTCTGCTCGGCGAGCGAATTGGCGAGTTCCTTGTTGAAGGCCTGCCAGAGGAGCTCGCGCGCCTGCGGCACGTCGCGGTGCTCGGGATAGGCGTCGATGAAGTCAGCGGCCTTGCCCATGGCTTCGGGATACTGGCGGTCCCAGTAGAGCCACATGGCCTGNTTGAGGCGCGCCAGCACGGCCTCGGGCGTGGTGTCGGAGGACGCGGCCAAATCCGAATAGACCTGCCAGAGCGGCGGCTCGCNNCCNCGCNCNAANACCNNGNTCATCTCNTCATAGGTGATGGGCGNCTCGTAGATGCCCTTTTCNGCNAGNCGCAGNCNNGCGGTGACGGCCGCGCGGGCNGTCCGGNAAGTCGCGCACGAGGTCNNTATAGATGAATTCCGCCGCCTGNTTGTTGCCCTGGCGCAGATAGGTGTCGCCCATCTTGAGCAGCAGGCTGTCGTTGCCCTGGCGCTTGGGGTCGAGGTTGATATAGAGCCAGTTGAGGTCCATGGCCGCATCGGGGCGCCCCATTTTTTCCTCATTGGCCGCCTGGAGCAGCAGGAATTCCGGGTCCTCGATGTAGTAGCGGGGCCAGCGCTTGCTGATAAAGTCGAGAATGACCTGCGCGCGGTCATGCTTGTCCTGATTGACGAGTGCGCGCGCAAGGCCTACGGACGCCGCCTGAAGCTGCGAGGATTCGGGATACTTGTCGAGCACAATGCCGAAGGACTGCTCGGCCTCGGCATTGAGCCCGTTCTTGAGCTGCGCCTCGCCGAGCGCGGTGAGGCCCTGCGCAACGCCCGGATAGTCCGGGAAGCGACGGAGGAGGGCGATGATATAGCCCTGCGCCTCGCCGAGATTGCCCACATTGGCGTTGGCGAGCCCGAGCCGCAACAGGGCGTCGGGCACGCGCGGCGAACGCAGGTTGGCGTTCATGGCCTCGTTGGTGGAGGAGACGATGGGCTCGAAGCCCGCTAACGGATTGTCGGCATAGCGCGCCCAGAGGCAGTCGCTGATGCGGTA
>JAAUYX010000040.1 GCA_014804905.1 Desulfovibrio sp.
AAGGAAGATAAAAATTTCCGAAGGGAGTGTACTCAAGTACTCGACCGAGGAAATTTTTCTCTGACGCAGCCGGAACCTAAAAGGCTGTTTTTGACGGATAATTACGGCATTACAGAAGCAGCACAGGCACGACACCAACTCCACAGTGCAACCAAGCCTTTCAGGAAGCGCCATGATCCCCTACGGCTCCCTCGTCATCTATGTCACGCCCAAGGGGCGGCGTTACCTCAAGCGGCTGGAGGCCGGGCAGGACTGGCACAGCAATGACGGTACCCTCGCCGCGGCCGACGTGGCGGCGCTGGACTTCGGCTCCGTGGCGACGACCAACGCGGGCGTGCCCATCCGCGTGGAGGAGGCCACCCTCCACGACCTTTTGCTCGGCGTGAAGCGCCAGACGCAAATCATCTACGCCAAAGACATCGCCTATATCTGCCTGCGCCTCGGCGTGGGGCCAGGACGCACCGTCATCGAGGCGGGCTGCGGCTCGGGGGCGCTCACCCTGGGGCTTTCGTGGTTCGCGGGCCCCACGGGCAAAATCGTGAGCCATGACGCGCGCGAGGAATTCACGCGCCTCGCGCGCCGGAACCTCGACTGGGCGGGGCTCGGCGAAAATGTGGAACTCCACTGCCGCGACATTGCCGAGGGCTTTGCCGTGAGCGGCGCGGACGCGCTCTTCCTCGATGTGCGCACCCCGTGGGACTATCTCGACCAGGCCCTCGCCGCCGTGCGCCCCGGCGCCACCCTGGGCTTCCTTTTGCCCACGGTGGACCAGGTGAGCAAGCTCCTGCTTGGGCTGGAAAACGGGCCTTTCGCCGAAATCGAGGTCTGCGAGCTCTTCATCCGCGGCTGGAAGCCCGTGGCCGATCGCCTGCGCCCGGCGGACAGGATGACCGCGCACACGGGCTTTCTGATTTTCTGCCGGCAGCAGGAGCCCAGCGCGGAATTTGACGCGCTGGGGCCGCGCGGCACGCGCGAGCGCAAGCAGGAGGCCGCGCGCCAGGCCCGGCGTGACGCCATCCTCGAGGCGGAAGAAGCCCTCGACGAGGCCTGATCCTTACTCCGGCGCGCCTATGCCGCGCTGCCCTTCACCTTGAAGAAGCGCAGGCGCAGGGCATTGCTCACCACGGAGAACGATGACAGCGCCATGGCGACGCCGCCAATCATGGGCGAGAGCATGGGCCCCCCGAACACATGCAACAGCCCGGCTGCCACGGGCAGGCCGAGGATATTGTAGCCGAAGGCCCAGCCGAGATTTTCCCTGATATTGCGCATAGTGGCGCGCGAAAGCTCCAGCGCCGCCAGCACGGCCTCCATGCCGCCGCGCATGAGCACGATGTCCCCGGCCTCGGCGCTAACGTCCACGCCCGTGCCCACGGCCATGCCCACGTCGGCCAGCGCCAGGGCCGGCGCGTCGTTGAGGCCGTCGCCCACCATGCCCACCACCTGGCCCTCCTCCTGCAGGCGGCGCACATAGTCGGCCTTTTCCGCGGGCAAGAGGCCCGCCGCCACCTCGTCGATGCCCGCGAGCTTCGCCACGGCGGCGGCCGTGCGCGCATTGTCACCCGTGAGCATCACGACCCTGATGCCCATGCCGCGCAGGCGCTTGACCACCGCGGCGGACTCGGGCCGCAGGCTGTCCGCCAGCGCGAAGATGGCGGCCACCTGCTCCGCTGGCTGCCCGGGGCCGGCCTCCACCGGGGCCACGGCCATGAGCAGGGGCGTCTGCCCCTCCCCGGCCAGCGCGTCGAGCCTCGCCGCCACTTCGGGGGACGGTTCGAGCCCGCGCGTGCCCATATAGGCGGCGCTGCCCACGGCCACGGCCCAGACCTTCCCGGCGAGGCGCACGCGGCCCTCGATGCCGAGGCCGGGCGCGATGCGCGCGTCCTCCACTTCGCAGACCGGGCAATCCCGCTCCTTCCCGGCCCGGATGATGGCGAGCCCCAGCGGGTGCTCGCTGCGGCCCTCAAGGCTGGCGGCCAGCGCCAGCAGCTCCCGCTCGCCGAGGCCCGGCACGTCCGGCGTGAGCGGGATGACCTCCGTGAGCTCGGGGCGCCCCGTGGTGAGCGTCCCGGTCTTGTCCACGGCCAGCGCCGTGACCTTGCCAGCGCGCTCGAGGGCCGCGCCGTTCTTGATGAGCACGCCGAGCTGCGCGCCGCGTCCCGTGCCCACCATCACCGACATGGGCGTGGCGAGGCCCATGGCGCAGGGGCAGGCCATGACGAGCACGGCCACAAAGACGGTGAGCGCCGTGGTGACGGGCTCGGCGCTGAAGATAAGCCAGCAGAGCGCGGAGACCGTGGCCAGCGCCATGACCGCGGGCACGAAGTAATAGCTCACCCGGTCGGCCAGGCGCGCGATGGGGGCCTTGCTGCCCTGGGCCTCCTGCACGAGGCGCACGATGCGCGCAAGCCTGGTGTTGCCGCCCACCGCCACTGCGCGCATGACGAGCGGCCCCTCGCCGTTGACGCTGCCCGCGGTGAGGCTGTCGCCCGTGGCCACAGGCACGGGGATGGACTCGCCCGTGAGCAGGGAGAGGTCCACGGCGCTCGCGCCCTTTTCCACCGTGCCGTCCACGGGCACGCGGGCGCCGGGCCGCACGAGGAGCAGGTCGCCGGGCGCCACGGCGGCAAGCGGCACTTCGTCGGGCGTGGCGTCGGCGCTCGCGAGGCGCAGGGCCGTTTCCGGGGCGAGGCTCATGAGCGCGCCCATGGCGTCGCCCGCGCGCTGCTTGGCCGTTGCCTCGAGGAACTGGCCGAACTCGATCATGGTGAGCAGCACCGCGCAGGACTCATAATAGAGGTTCATGGCCCGCCAGGAGGGGTCGTCGCCCATGAGGCCGAGCACGGTGTTCACGAGGCTGTAGAGAAAAGCCGCGCCCGTGCCCACGGCCACGAGGCTGTCCATGTTGGGCGAGCGGCGGAACAGCGCGGCGAAGCCGTCCACATAGAAATGCCGCCCGAGCCAGACAACGGGCAGGCTGAGGCCGAGCTGGACGAGCATGAAGGCCCTGGGCGAGCCGTGCGGCTCGAGCCACGCGGGGAGCGGCATCCCGAGCATGTGGCCCATGGAGACGAAGAGCAGNGGCAGGGAGAGGATGAACATGGGCCAGAGCCGNCGGAGCCTCTTTTTGCGGTCGGCATGGGCTTTGGCCTTGGCCTCGGCGAAGCGGGCCTCGGCGTCCTCGCTNGCGGCNGGNGTGGCNGTGAAGCCGAGCTTNGCNACGGCGGCCATGAACTCNCGGCGCACGGCGTCGGCGTCGCCGGGCGCGGGCCAGACCTCGGCGCGGGCCGTGGCGAGGTTGACGCTCACCTTTTCCACATCNGGGAGCCGCCCGGTCACGCGCTCGATGCGCGAGGAGCAGGCGGCGCAGTGCATCCCGCCGATATCAAAGCGCAGGGGGCAGGCCTGGGCAGCGGCCCCGCCTTGTGCATCCGTCATGAACTGACCTCTTGATTTTCCAGAAAAAATACTGTATCCAATATTTCACAAAGTCGGCCAATCCGCGTATGTTGCGCGTTTCACGCCAACTTCCCGAGGAGGATACTATGGCTACCCTGAAAGTCAATGGAATGCACTGCGAGAACTGCAANAACGCCGTCGAGAANGCCGTTTCCGCCATCCCNGGCGTCAAGAGCGCCAAGGTGGACCTGGACAAGAAAGAGCTNCAGTACGAGGAAGAAGACAAGAACATGCCCATCGCGCTCGACATCATCATGGGCGCCATCCGCGACCTCGGCTACGAGCCCGTGAACCAGCGTCCGTAGCGTCCGCGCCCTGGGCCCGGGGCCCCAGCTTCCGCCCGGGGCACGTCGCTCGCGCCTCCGCACGCGCGAAATGTGGAAAGCGGGCTTGTGGAGCCGGCCGGGTCTTGTCGACCCTCTGGTCTCTCGGGCTTTTTGCCGTCCGTTCCCTCCGGGGGCGGACGGCTTTTTTCTGCGCTTCCGCCGCCCNNTTTCCCTGTCNGGCGACTGTCTGACGCCCGGGGCGCCCTGCCGCCGCCAAGCCTTCCATTGACATGCCAGGGAGGAAATGATAGGTTAAGAAGATAAATTTTATCCAATTGTTAGCCCTTGGGAGGAGCCATGTTCACCAATCGCGGCAAGGCGCTGACCTTTGACGACATCCTGCTTATTCCGGGATATTCCGACATCACGCCCGATGCCGTGGACATCACCACCTGGCTCACCCCNNCCATCCCGCTGCGCATCCCCCTGCTCTCCGCCGCCATGGACACGGTGACGGAATCNGCCATGGCCATTTCCATGGCGCGCATGGGCGGCATCGGCGTCATCCACAAGAACATGCCCGTGGCCCGGCAGCGCCTCGAGGTCGAGCGCGTCAAGAAGAGCGAAAGCGGCATGATCCTCGACCCCGTNACCATCGCCTCCGGCCAGAGCGTGCAGGAGGCGCTGGACCTCATGCGCGANTTCCGCGTTTCCGGCCTGCCNGTGGTGGACGGCGACAGGCTNGTNGGCATCCTCACCAACCGNGACGTGCGCTTCGTGGAGGACGCGANCGCCGTGCGCGTGGCCGACGTGATGACGAGCGAGCGCCTCATCACCGTGCCGCTNGGCACCTCCCTCGACGAGGCCAAGCGCCATCTCCACGAGCACCGCATCGAGAAGCTCCTCGTNGTGGACGGGGACAAGCGCCTGCGCGGCCTCATCACCATGAAGGACATCGACAAGGTCCAGAAATATCCCAACGCCTGCAAGGACTCCAACGGCCGCCTGCGCGTGGGCGCGGCCATCGGCATCGGCAAGGATTCCGAGGCGCGCGCGGCGCAGCTCCTCGAGGCCGGGGCCGACGTGCTGGTGCTGGATTCGGCNCACGGGCACTCGGTCAACGTGCTCAACGCCATCCGCAGCGTCAAGGCGAGCTTCCCCAACTGCCAGCTTATCGCGGGCAACGTNGCCACCTACGAGGGCGCGCGCGCCATCCTCGAGGCNGGCGCGGACGCGGTGAAAGTGGGNATCGGCCCCGGCTCCATCTGCACCACGCGCATCGTGGCNGGCGTGGGNGTGCCGCAGGTNACGGCGGTCATGGACGGCGGCCGCGCCGCGCGCGAGATGGACCGCTGCTGCATCGCCGACGGCGGCATCAAGTTTTCCGGCGACATCGTGAAGGCCCTNGTGGTGGGCGCGCACTCGGTGATGATCGGCTCGCTCTTCGCGGGCACGGAGGAAAGCCCNGGCGAGACCATCCTCTACCAGGGGCGCACCTACAAAATTTACCGCGGCATGGGCTCCATCGACGCCATGAAGGAAGGCAGCTCCGACCGCTACTTCCAGGAAAAGAGCAAGAAGCTCGTGCCCGAGGGCATCGTNGGCCGCGTGCCCTACCGCGGCCCGGTCATGGAGGCCGTGTACCAGCTCATGGGCGGCTTGCGCTCNGGCATGGGCTATGTGGGCGCGCACACCCTGGACGACCTTTTCCGCAACACCACTTTCTGCGAGATTTCGGCGGCGGGCCTGCGCGAAAGCCATGTGCACGACGTGGTTATCACCAAGGAAGCGCCCAACTACCGCATCGAGAACTANCGCGNGGAGATTCAGCGCGCCGGGCGCCCGCACGGGCAGGCGCCGCGCACACGAGGGAGCCNTATGCCGCACTCCAGGGTCATCATCATCGACTACGGCTCGCAGGTCACGCAGCTTATCGCCCGCAGGACGCGCGAGGCGGGCGTCTATTCCGAGATNCATTCCTGCGTCACCCCGGNCGCGGAAGTGGCGGCCATGAAGCCCACGGCCATCATCCTNTCCGGGGGCCCGGCCAGCGTGGGCGAAAAGGACGCGCCCAGGCTGGACCCCGGCCTGCTCAAGCTCGGGGTGCCCGTGCTCGGCATCTGCTACGGNATGCAGCTTCTGGCGCTGGAGCTGGGCGGCGAGCTCGCGCAGTCCCTCACGCGCGAATACGGGCCNGCCGAACTCCGCATGACNGCGCCCTGCGCCCTCTGGAGCGGGCTTGACCGCGCAGTGCCCACGCGCGTGTGGATGAGCCACGGCGACAAGGTGGCGGCCGTGCCGCCGGGCTTTACCGTGACGGGCAGCACNGAGACCCTCGCCATCGCGGCCATGGCCGACGAGGCGCGCAAGATTTACGCNGTGCAGTTCCATCCCGAGGTCCACCACAGCGTGGACGGCGAGCAGATGCTNGAAAACTTCCTTTTCAAGGTGGCGGACNGCACCCCGGACTGGACCATGGCCTCCTTTGTGGAGCGCGCCGTGGCCGAGGCCGCGGAAAAGGTGGGCGACCGNCATGTGGTCTGCGCGCTTTCCGGGGGCATCGACTCCACGGTGGTGGCGGCNCTGCTCCAGCGGGCCATCGGCGACCGCCTGCACTGCATCTTTGTGGACAACGGCCTTTTGCGCTTCAACGAGGCCGAGGAAGTGAGCACCTTTTTGCGCGAGCACTTCCACCTCAACCTCACCGTGGTGGACGCGCGGGGGCGCTTCCTCGACCTGCTCAAGGGCGTGGAGGACCCGGAGAAAAAGCGCAAGATCATCGGNCACGCCTTCATCGACATCTTCCAGGAAGANGCCGAAAAGCTGCCGCAGGTGGACTTTCTCGCCCAGGGCACGCTCTATCCCGANGTCATCGAGTCCGTGTCGCACAAGGGGCCGAGCGCGGTCATCAAGAGCCACCACAATGTGGGGGGCCTGCCCGAGACNATGAAGCTCGCGCTCATCGAGCCCCTGCGCGAGCTCTTCAAGGACGAGGTGCGCAAGGTGGCGGCNGAGCTCGGCATGCCCGATTCCATCGTCTGGCGGCATCCNTTCCCCGGTCCCGGCCTCGCTATCCGCGTGCTCGGCGAGGTGCGCGAGGACAGGCTCGACATCCTNCGCCGCGCGGACAGGATCGTGCAGGAGGANNTGCGCGCCNCCGGCTGGTACCGCAAGGTCTGGCAGGGCTTTGCCGTGCTTTTGCCGCTGCGCACCGTGGGCGTCNTGGGCGACGGCCGNACNTATGAGAACGTCATCGCGCTNCGCGTGGTGGACAGCGTGGACGCCATGACCGCGGACTGGTCGCGCCTGCCGCCNGAGCTNCTCGCGCGCATCTCCGGGCGCATCATCAGTGAGGTCAAGGGCGTCAACCGCGTGGTTTACGACATCTCCTCCAAGCCGCCCAGCACCATCGAGTGGGAATAGGGGGCCAGCATGTTCGGCATCGGCAGCACCGAGCTTCTGGTCATCCTCCTGGTGGCNCTCATCGTGCTCGGGCCCAAGAGCCTCGCCAAGGTGTCCCGCAGCCTGGGCAAGGCCATGGGCGAATTTCGGCGCGTCTCCACGGATTTCCAGCGCACNCTNAANGCCGAGTCCGCCGAGGCCGACCTGCGCGAAAGGGANGCCGCCCGGCGCAAGGCCGCGGCCGATGCGGGCGCCGCTCCGGGGAAGGACGCGCCGACCCAGCCCGCGCCTGAAGCCACGGCTGCGCAAGCCCCCGATGCGGCGGACGAGGCCGACAGCCTCACCCCGCCCGAAGGGAGCCCNCTCGCCGAAGCCCTCGCCAGGGCGCGGGCCGAGGCCGAAGNGGCNACGCAGGGGACTGCGCCCGGAAACGCTTCTGCCGCCGAGACCGCAAGTCCGGCTTCNCCCACCCCGCCGACGGACGGGCCGCGCGCATGAGCGAAAACCGNCCGCCGGAAGGTCCGGCCCCTTTCGAGACCTCNTTTTCCGGCCCGGAATGGCAGCCGGATGCCGAAGNCGGCGCGGGCGGGACGCCCCCCGGTGGGCCCCCCGNTCCGCCNCCTCCGCCCAGGTTCCCCTTCGGCACACTCCCGGACGGCCCCGAACCGCCGGATTCCGGCGAGNCCCCGGCCCCCGCGCCGGAAGGACAGGTCCCGGCGCCCTCGGAAGCCACTCCCCAGTCCGAGGAAGGCGGCGAGCCCATGGGCCTCATGGACCATCTCTCCGAGCTGCGCAGCCGCCTCGTGCGCTGCTGCATCGCCGTGGGCATCGGCTTCGGCATCTGCTGGGCCGTGGTGGACCCCATTTTCGACGTGCTTATCCAGCCCCTGCTCGCCGTGCTGCCGCCGGGCACGCACGCCCAGTACACCACGCTCCCCGAGGCCTTTTTCACCCGCATGTATATCGCCTTCGTGGCGGGCGTGTTCCTGGCGAGCCCGGCCATTTTCTACCAGATATGGGCCTTTGTCTCGCCGGGCCTCTATGACGAGGAAAAGCGCCACATCCTGCCCATCGCCCTTCTTTCGGCCATCTTCTTCCTGGCGGGCGGGGCCTTTTGCTATTTCATCGTCTTTCCCTTCGCCTTCAGCTTTTTCGTGAGTTTTTCCACGCCAGACATCGTGGTCACGCCCAAGGTGAGCGATTACCTGAGCTTCGTGCTCAAATTGCTCATCGCCTTCGGCCTGATTTTCGAGATGCCCATCTTCACGCTCTTTCTCGCGCGCATGGGCATCCTCACCGCGGCCATGATGCGCAGGGGGCGGCGCTACGCCATTGTGGGCATCTTCATCCTCGCGGCCATCCTCACGCCGCCGGACGTGGTCTCACAACTGCTCATGGCCTGCCCCATGCTCCTCCTCTATGAGGCGAGCATCTGGGTGGCCGCGGCCTTCGGCAGGAAGCGCAAGCCCGAGCCGGAAAACGCCGGGGGTGGCCCGGCTGAGGAACATGCACCAGGCGCCCCGGCCCACACGCCGGACGCAAATCCCGAGGAAAAACCATGAGCGAAGCCCCCCTGCCGGTGCGCCGCGCGGAATTTGCCCGCCGCACGCGGGAAACGGACATCCGCGCCGCCCTCTGCCTTGACGGCGCGGGCGTGACGGATGTGCATACCGGCATCGGCCTCCTGGACCACCTGCTCACGCTCACCATGTTCTGGGCGGAAATGGACCTCACCCTCACCTGCAAGGGCGACCTTGAGGTCGACGCGCACCACAGCGCCGAGGACACGGGCCTCGCCGTGGGCACGGCCCTGCGCGACGCGCTGGGCGACCGCGCGGGCATCGTCCGCGTGGGCCACGGCCGCGTGCCCATGGACGAGGCGCTCGCCGACGTTGTGCTGGACCTTTCCGGGCGCCCGTGGCTGGAGTGGCGGGGCGACGAGCTTTTGCCGCCCGTCATCGCCGGGGAGGAAATGGACCTCTGGCGGGAATTTTACAAGGCCCTTGCCAGCGCCGCGCGCTGCAACCTGCATGTGTCTTTCCTCTATGGCAAAAACGGGCACCATCTCCTCGAATCGGCGGCCAAGGGGCTCGGGCTCGCGCTCGGCCAGGCCGTGCGCCGCCGCGGCACACTCATCAGAAGCACCAAGGGAGGCCTGGACTCATGACCAAACGCCATCTGCCCTGCCTGTCCATCGTCCTTGCGGCCGCGCTCGCTCTCGCGCTCGCCGCCTGCGCCCGGCAGCCCGGAAGCACGGCCGACGTGCCGAGGCACGTCTCGCAGGGGCACAGGATTTCCGTGGCGCCTTTCACCCAGCCCCTGCATCCGGGCCAGCTCATCGTGGGCCAGATTCCCGTGCCGCAGGGCCGCATCCCCCACGACGCGCTCGTGGCGCTGGACCGGGAATTGCGCGAGGTGCTCATCACGTCCACCAATCGGCAATATACCTTCATCCCGCGCCAGGACCTGCCGCCGGACCTCACCAACGCCCACAGCACGGGCCAGCCGGGGGCGCTGCCGCGCTGGCTCGCCTATGGCCGCCAGCATGGCGCGCAATACCTGCTCATCCCGCAGGTGCTGGACTGGCATGAGCGCGAGGGCTCAAGCGCGGGCGTGACGCAGTCGGCCCATGTGCGCGTGGAGTTCTTCCTCGTCAACGTAGGCGAGGGCGAGCTCGGCAACCGCTCCATCTTTGAGGAAAAGCAGGTGGGACTCGCCGAGAACCTGCTCACCGTGGGCGAATTTTTCAAGCGCAAGGGGGCCTGGGTCTCCGCGCAGGAGCTGGCCGTGGACGGCATGAAGAAGGCCGTGAAGGACCTCGGGCTGTGATCGTCTTTCCCGCTGTGGACATCAAGGGCGGCAAGGCGGTGCGGCTTCGCCGCGGCCGCGCCGACGACGCCACCGTCTTTGCCGATGACCCGGCCGAGGCCGCCCGCCACTGGGAGCGGCAGGGCGCGACCTGGCTGCATGTGGTGGATTTGGACGGGGCCTTTGACGGCCACGCCGCCAGCGCCGCCATCGTGGGCCGCATTTGCGAGGGGGCCGGCATTCCCGTACAGCTCGGCGGCGGCATCCGGGATGCGGACGTGGCCCGCGCCTATCTGGACGCGGGCGTCACGCGGCTCATCATCGGGACCATGGCGCTGGAGGCGCCGGAGACTTTTGCGGAGCTCTGCCGCGCCTTTCCGGGGCGCATCGGCGTTTCGCTGGATGCGGCCGACGGGCGCCTCAAGAGCCGGGGCTGGGTGGCGGACACGGGCCTCAGCGTGGCCGAGGTGCTGCCGCGGCTGGAGGACGCCGGGGCGGCCTTCATCATCTATACGGATATCGAGCGCGACGGGATGCACAGCGGCGTCAACGCGGACGCGCTCGGCCGCCTCGTGCGGGCCGCGCATGTGCCCGTCATCGCCGCGGGCGGCGTCTCCACCCTGGAGGATGTGCAGCGCCTCTATCCGCTCGGCCGTGAGGGGCTTGAGGGCGTCATCAGCGGCCGCGCCCTCTATGAGGGCACGCTGGAGCTTGCCGCGGCCCTCGCCTGGATCGCGGCGCAGGAAGGCGCGAGCTAGGTGTGTTCGCCTGTTCAGCTGCCGTGAGGAATTGAGTGAGAGCGTCCACCCCCTGCTGCTCTGCCAGCACGCCGAAATTATCCGTCAAAAACAGCCTTTTTGCTGCTGGCTGCGTCAGAGAAAAATTTCCTCGGTCGAGTACTTAAGTACACTCCCTTCGGAAATTTTTATCTTCCTTGCCAGCAGCAAAAAATCTTATTTTTTAGGATTCTTCCGGCACCAGCACCCGTCTTCCGCTTCGCTCCAGACGGGAGATGGAATATTTGTTGTTAACGTGGCAAATTCTTAGCTGTCCTTCCGCCGCCGCTTGAGCCGCTCCGTGCGCTCCTGCATGAGGAAGCGCCCGGTGACCGAGGCCGGGTCGGCCACGATGGCCTCCGGCGTGCCGGAGGACACGATGAGGCCGCCGTTCTCCCCGCCGCCGGGCCCCATGTCGAGCACATGGTCCGCCGCGAGAATCATGTCCGTATTGTGCTCGATGACCACGACGCTGGCGCCCTTGTCCACGAGGGCGTGCAGCACCTTGATGAGCTTGCCCACCTCGTGCATGTGCAGGCCCGTGGTGGGCTCGTCGAGGATGTAGAGCGTGCCGGGCAGCGATCGCTTGCCGAGCTCGCGCGAAATCTTGATGCGCTGGGCCTCGCCGCCGGAAAGCGTCGTCGCCGGCTGGCCGAGGCGCAAGTAGCCGAGGCCCACCTCCTCCAGTACCGCGAGCCGCCGTTCCAGGCCGGGATAGCTCTCGAAGAGCTTGCGCGCCTGGCTGACCGTCAAATCCAGCACTTCGGCGATATTCAGGCCCTTGTAGCGCACTTCCAGCGTTTCGTGGTTGTAGCGCTTGCCCTGGCAGACGTCGCAGGTGACGTAGACATCGGGCAGAAAGTGCATTTCCACGCGAATCTGCCCGTCGCCGCCGCAGGCCTCGCAGCGGCCGCCGCGCACATTGAAGCTGAAGCGCCCCGGCTGGTAGCCGCGCTTGCGCGCGTCCGGCGTCATGGCGAAAATATTGCGTATCTCGTCGAAAATCTTGGTATACGTTGCCGGGTTGGAGCGCGGCGTGCGGCCGATGGGCGTCTGGTCGATGGCCACGATGCGCTCGATGGGCGTGGCGCCGCCCTCGTAGGAGAGGCCGCCGATGGTGCCGGGCTGGTCCACGCGCAGGCCCAGGCCCAGGGCCAGGTGCTTGTAGAGGGTATCCACCACCAGCGAGCTCTTGCCCGAGCCCGAGACCCCGGTGACGCAGGTGAGCACGCCGAGCGGGATGCGGCAGTCGATGCCGCGGAGGTTGTTGGTGGTCACGTCGTGGAGCACGAGCTCGCCCTTGGGCTCGCGCCGGGCGTCGGGCAGGGGGATGGTCTCGTCGCCGCGCAAATAGCGCGCCGTGAGCGTGTCCGACTTTTCGAGCAGGTCCTCCACCGGGCCCTGGAACATGATCTCGCCGCCGTGCGCGCCCGAGCCGGGGCCGAGCTCGATGACCGTGTCCGCCTCGCAGATGGTGGCCTCGTCGTGCTCCACCACCAGCACCGTGTTGCCGCGCTTCTGGAGCGAGCGCAGCGTCCCCAAAAGGCGCTCGTTGTCGCGCGGGTGCAGCCCGATGGAAGGCTCGTCGAGCACATAGGTCACGCCCACGAGGCCCGAGCCCAGCTGCGAGGCGAGGCGGATGCGCTGCGCCTCCCCGCCGGAAAGCGTGCTCATGGAGCGGCCGAGCGAAAGATAGTCCAGGCCCACGTTGCCCAGGAAGGAGAGGCGGAATTCCAGCTCCTTGAGCAAGGGCTCGGCGATGAGGGCGTGACGGCCCGTGAACTTCCGCTCCTTGAGCCAGGCGAGCGCCCTGTCCACGGGGAGCGCGCAAAACTCCGCGATGGAAAGGTCGTCCACGCGCACGGAAAGCGCCTCGGGCCTCAAGCGAGCGCCCTTGCAGTCCGGGCAGTCGCAGGACTGGCGGAAGCGCGCGAGCTCCTCCCGCCAGGCGTCGCCGTACTGCATCCCCTTTTCCAGGAGCGGGATGACGCCGGGCCAGCGCCTGTCGCTGACGGCCACTTCGCTCTGGAGGCGCTGGGCCTCCGCAAAATTCTTGCTCTGGTAATCGCCCGCGGCGCCCAGCGCCACCACGCCGCCCATCCAGTTCCGGCGCAGGCCCAGCGAGCCCGCGGCGGGCTTGCCGTGCTCGTCCTCGCCGTAAAAAAGGGCCGCCAGCGCCGCATCGGAATACTGCTCCAGCGGTGTGGCGAGCGTGAAGCCGAAGCGCTTGCCGAGCGCGGCCAGCGCCGTCTGGTAGCGGGCCAGCACCTTCGGCTTGGCCCAGGGCAAAAGCGCCCCGCCCGTGAGCGAAAGGCCGCGGTTGGGCGCGATGAGCCGGGGCTCGAAATAATCCACCGTGCCCAGGCCCACGCAGCGCGCGCAGGCCCCCTGCGGGCCGTTGAAGGAAAAGAGCTGCGGGCTCGGCGCGGGCAGCGAGATGTGGCAGACAGGGCAGACGGAGGTGGTGGACTGGATGATGTCGCGCTCGCCTTCCGGGCGGCCGGGGAGGTGCAGCACCATCTGGCCGTTGCCCTGGCGCAGGGCCAGCTCCACGGAGTCGGCGAGGCGCCCGCGGATGCCCTCCTTGTTGACGAGGCGGTCCACCACGAGGTCGATGGAGTGCTTCTTGTTCTTCTCCAGCGGCGGCACTTCGTCCAGCGTGTAAAAGGCGCCGTCCACGCGCACGCGGGCGAAGCCCTCGGCCTTGAGCTTTTTCAAAAGGTCCTGGTGCGTGCCCTTTTGCAGCTCCACAAGCGGCGCGAGCAGCATGAACTTCTCGCCCTGCGGCAACGCGAGGATGTCCGAAATGATCTCGTCCGCCGCGCGGGCCTCGATGGGGCGGCCGCACTCGGGGCAATAGGTGGTGCCGAGGCGCGCGAAAAACACGCGCAAAAAGTCATAGATTTCCGTCACCGTGCCCACAGTGGAGCGCGGGTTGCGCGACACGCTCTGCTGCTCCAGCGAGATGGCGGGTGAGAGCCCCTCGATCTTCTCCACGTCCGGCTTGTCCATCTGCGGCAGGAACTGGCGCGCATAGGTGGAGAGCGACTCCACATAGCGGCGCTGGCCCTCGGCATAAACGATGTCGAAGGCGAGCGTGGACTTGCCCGAGCCGGACGGCCCGCAGACCACCACCAGCTCGTCGCGCGGGATGTCGAGGGTGATGTTTTTGAGATTGTGCTGGCGCGCGTTCTCGATATGGATGCAGGGAGGTTCGGCCAGCGGCTCGCGGGCCTTCTCACACATCAGGGGGGGCTGTGCGGTGCTTTTCATTCCCCATATCTAAGCACCGGGCCCCCCTTGGCAAGTGCCGGAAGCCCCTTGCGAGGGGCGGCGCGACGCCCCTATTCCGCCGCGAAAAGCGGGGTGGAGAGATAGCGCTCCCCGGTGTCGCAGGCAAAGGTGACGATGTTCTTCCCGGCCATTTCCGGACGCTCCGCCACGGCAAGCGCCGCTGCCACGTTGGCCCCGGTGGAGATGCCCGCGCACACGCCGTCCACCTCCATGAGGCGGCGGGCCGTTGCCACGGCCTCGTCGGCATCGGCGAGGAGCACCTCGTCGATGAGCGAGCGGTCGAGGATGTCGGGCACGAAGCCCGCGCCGATGCCCTGGATGGCGTGGGCGCCGGGCGCGCCGCCGGAAAGCACGGGCGAGGCAGCGGGCTCCACGGCGATGACCTTGAAATCGGCGATGGATTCCTTGAGATAGCGGCCCGTGCCCGTGAGCGAGGAGCCGGAGCCCACGCCGGCCACGAGCACGTCCATGCGGCCCGCGCTGTCATGCCAGATTTCCGGGCCCGTGGTCTCGTAATGCACGGCCACGGCGTCGCGATTGGCAAACTGGTTGACGAGCCAGCCGCCGAGCTCGTCCGCGAGGTCGCGGGCCGCTTCCACGGCCGCGGCCATGCCCCCGGCGGCCGGGGTGAGCGCGAGCTCCGCGCCATAGGCGCGCAAAAGGGCGCGCCGCTCGCGGCTCATGGATTCGGGCATGGCAAGGGCGCAGCGTAAGCCCCGCATGGCGCAGACGAGCGCGAGCCCGATGCCCATGTTGCCGCTGGTGGCCTCCACCACGAGGCCTCCGGGGCGCACGTCGCCGCGCACGAGCGCGCGCTCCACGCAATGAAAGGCCACGCGGTCCTTGATGGAGCCGCCGGGATTGCGGTTTTCGAGCTTGAGCCAGACAGTGCCCGGAAGCTTTTCAGAAAGTTTGAGCCGCAAGAGCGGCGTTCTGCCGATGGTCTGGAGAATGGAAGTTTTCATGGCTGGTCCGCGATACTCCGGGCTACTCCGGGCTGGGGCGGGTCCCGCGCGGGGAGCCCGCAAGAACTGATGGGTGTCAGCCGGGAAGCGGGCTTGGCGCTACCGGCGCNTGAAGAATTGTAGAGCGATTCGCTAGGTAATGCAAACTTCGAGCAGCGCCGGGGCGAGCACCGAAAAATCGGGGCTTTTTCCGCTTGCGGNATTTTTCCCCTTTTTCCCGGTTGACAGAGTGCTCCAGTGGTCTTAAAGAAAGCATCCGCGCGCCGCCGGATACACAGGCAGGCCGCGCCCGTGGCCCATTCACGGGATATTGTGCGAAAAGGAGGACTCCCATGCGNTTTTTCCAGTTCGTGCCCCTGCTTCTGGCGCTCGCCCTCTGCCTTGCCGGCGGTATCGCCCATGCCAAGGCCGACCCTGTTGAACAGTACACCGAAGCCGTCATCACCGGCGATACGGCTGCGCTGGAAAAACTGCTGGCGCCCAATTTCTGGTATATNGGCTCCAACGGGCACATCCGCGACAAGGCGCANTTCATTGAGGAAATCAAGGACAAGAAGCTCGTTGTGGACCGCATGACGCTGTCCAACATCCGCGAGACCAAGGTCGGNGAGACGCGCCTGCTCACGGCCAACGGCGTTTTCCACGGCACTTCCGAGATGCCCCGCCCGCAGGGCCTCATGCGCTACACCATGGTGCTCGGCGACAACAAGGGCACCGAGCAGGTGGTGCTGTTCCAGGCCACGCCAGTCATTTCCACGCCCGACTGCAAGGACGGCAACTGCAAGATCAAGTAGCCCCCGCCTGAAAGCCTGTGAAAAAAGGCCGTTCCCCTGTCGCGGGAGCGGCCTTTTTTGTCGGTCTGCGGGCCAAAACTTAGGCGNCCGGAATATCGGCCTTCTGCCCGCGCTCNAGGTAAANNCGCAGGCCCGCGTAGCCCACAACGTGCTGCGTATCGCCCGAGGCCGTGGCCGAAGTGTCGTGCGCGGCAAGCTCCACCCNCACTTGGCCGAGCCGCCGCGCGGCATGGAGGGCGATGGCCAGCGGCGCGGCCCCGCACATGCTGATGTCCGCCTCCTCCACCACCCGCAGGAGGCCGTCCGGGTCCGCCGCCAGCGCGCGCTCGAGGGCCAGGGCGTCCTTCTGCTCCGTGCGGCGCACATCCTCATAGTGGTTCATGTCCGAACTCACTACCACGCCCACGTCGGCGTTCTCCGGCCGGACGAGCACGGAGGCCAATGCCTCGCCCGCGCGCGCAAGGGCTCCGGGATGGNGCGTGCCCACGCAGACGGGCACCACNGCGGGAGCGACCTCTCCGCCCTGCCCTTGCGCGGCCTGCAAAAAGGGCAGGAGCACTTCGATGGAATGTTCGCCGAGGTGCGACTGCACATCCGGCCTGAAGCCGCCGCCCGCCGCGATGAGCGCCCCCGCCAGCGCCTCGTCCACCGGGACCTGGCCCAGCGGGGTGAGCCACGCGCCGGCCGGCCACACCCCGAGCGGCTCCCCGCGCCCGGTGTGGTTGGGGCAGAGGATAATGAGCCTGCGGGGGAGCGTGAGGCCGTCGAGCGTGGCCCCGGCAACGGCGCCGCTGAACACATAGCCCGCATGGGGCAACATGCAGCCCCAGGCCGTACGGCTGCGGCCGGGAAGCGCCGACTCTGCGGACACGGCGAGAAAATCGCGCACCACCTTGCNCAGGGCCTCGGGATTTCCGGGATAGAATCGGCCCGCGACCACGGGCTGGCGTACCGGCATGGNGTCCNCCTCCGTGTTCAGAACANGGCCTTGCCGCCGAGCCAGTGATGGCGNACGCGGCCATGCAGCTCGCGGCCCAGGAAGGGCGTGTTCTTGCCGCGCGAGCGCAAGGCCTCCGGCGTCACCTGCCACGTCGCGTCCGCATCGAAGAGGAAGAAATCCGCCGGGTCGCCCGGCGCNAAGCCGTTCCACGGCAAGCCGAAAATCTCGGCCGGGCGGCGGCTCCAGAGGCGGTGGANATCNGCTTCGGCNAGCGCNCCCTCGCGCACCAGCTCCCAGGTGAGGGAGAGGGCGAGGTCCAGCCCGGTGAGGCCGCAGGGCGCGNCNTCNAGGGTCTCGTCCTTTTCATGGGCCGCGTGNGGGGCNTGGTCGGTGACGAGGATGTCCACCACGCCCGAGGCCACGGCCTCGCGCAGGGCCGCGCGGTCGTCGGCGGTCCTGAGCGGCGGGCTCACCTTGGCGAGGGTGTTGTAGCCCTCGAGGGCCGTCTCGTCGAGGAGCAGGTAGTGCGGACAGGTCTCGGCCGTGACGCGCACGCCGCGCGCCTTGCCCCAGGCGATGAGGTCCACGGTGAGGCGGCTCGACACATGGGCGATATGCACGGGAAGATTCAGATATTCGGCGAGCATGATGTCCCGCGCGGCCTGCACGGCCTCGCCCGCCGCGGGCTGCCCCTTGACGCCGAGCATCCCGCTCACGTCGCCCTCGTGCATGAGCCAGCCGCGGGCGAGGTGCGGGTCCTCGCAGTGGTCGATGAAGACCATGCCGAGGTCCGCGGCGTATTCCATGATGCGGCGCACGAGCTCCGCGCTTTCCAGCGGCCGCCCGTCGTTGGAAACGGCCACGCAGCCCGCGGCGCGCAATTCGGCGAGCGGCGCGAGCGCCTCGCCCTTCAGGCCCACGCTGGCCGCGGCCACCGGATAGAGGCGCGGGCCGTCGGGATGGCTCGCCTTCGCGCGCTCGAGCATGAAACGCGTCACCGCAGCCGTGTCGTTGACGGGCTTCGTGTTGGCCATGCACATGACCTGCCCGAAGCCGCCGTGCGCCGCCGCGTCAAGGCCGGTGGCGATTTCCTCCTTGTATTCAAAGCCGGGCTCGCGCAGATGCACATGCGCGTCCGTGAGGCTCGGGAACAGGCGCAGGCCGGCCGCCTCGAACACCTCGCAGCCCTCGGGGGGCGTCTCGTGGCCGGCGGGCGTCATGGTGAGGATGCGGGGACCGTCCACAAACAGGTCCACGGCGGCGTCAAGATGCCGCGCGTTGCGGATGCAGAGCGTCATCGGGCTTCTCCCTCGGTGCGGGTGGCGAGCAGGTAGAGGATGGCCATGCGGGTGGCCACGCCCGCGGCCACCTGGTCGAGCACCAGGCACTCGGGCGCGTCGGCCACGGCGCTCGAAATCTCGAGGCCGCGGTTCATGGGCCCGGGATGGAGCACCCGGCAGCCCTGTTTGGCCCCGGCAAGATGCCGGAAATCCAGGCAATAGCGGCGGGAATATTCGGAAAGGTCCGGGAGCAGCCCCGCCTGCTGGCGCTCCAGCTGGAGGCGCAGGCACATGACCGCGTCCACACCCTCCACGGCCTTGTCCAGGTCGGAAAAGACCTCCGCGGGCCAGTGGTCCACTCCGGCGGGCAGCAGGGTGCGCGGCGCGCAGAGCCGCACCTTGACGCCGAGCTTGCGCAAAAGGTGCAGGTTGGAGCGGGCCACGCGGCTGTGGGCGATGTCGCCGAGGATGAGCAGCTCCCGCCCGGCGAAATTGTCCCCCCAGACCTCGCGCAGGCTGAAGCAGTCGAGGAGCGCCTGGGTGGGGTGCGCGTGCCAGCCGTCGCCGCCATTGACCACGCCGCAGGGCAGAAGCTCCGCGAGGTAGCGGGCCGCGCCGCTGGACTGGTGGCGGATGACGATGACATCCGGGTTCATGGCCTGGAGCGTCAGGCCCGTATCCTTGAGGCTCTCGCCCTTGTTGATGCTCGAGCCCGCGGTGGAAAGCGCGAAGGTGTCCGCCGAGAGGCGCTTGGCCGCCACGTCGAAGGAGGTTTTGGTGCGCGTGCTGTTTTCGGCGAAGAACAGCACCACGGTCTTGCCTTTGAGGGTGGGCACCTTCTTCACCGGGCGCCGGTTGATTTCCTGAAAGCCCGCGGCCAGGTCCAGCAGGCGGCGCACCTCGTCCGCCGAAAGCTGCGTGACGTCGAGCAAATCCTTGTGCGGCCAGGGGTGGCGATTGTCCTCAGACATGGCGTGTGCGGCCTCCTTGGCGGAGGGTGATGCTGCCGCCCCCGGGCGGAGCAAAAAAAATCCCCGCTCTCGGGAACGGGGAAAAGGCTGCCGGAAGGGCAAAAACTTCGGGGCGGGAGAAGGCCCGCGCCCCATCCTGCGTGGCGGCAAGGGGCGGCCACGCGCAAGCGGCATCCGGCAGTTTGACCATGAGCCAAGCTTAGACGCCGCCCCGGCCCTTGTAAAGAAAAAATCCCCGGCGCGGGCCAGCCTGTTGACGGGGAACGGGCCTTTGACTACCGTGTGCCTGCCCGCGCGCCCGGAAAATCCGGCCGCGCGACGGCAGGGGCGCCGCCGGCGAGGCCATGCGCCAGGGAGGGATTCCATGCTTCTGTCACTGCTCATCTATCTCTGCTGCGGCGCCGTGGTCGGCGTGCTCGCCGGACTGCTCGGCGTGGGCGGCGGCACGGTCATCGTGCCCATCCTCGTGGCTGTCTTCCCCTATGAGGGCGTGCCCCCGGAATATGTGCAGCAGCTCGCCCTCGGCACCTCGCTCGCCAGCATCATGTTCACCTCCATTTCCAGCGCCCGCGCGCACCACCTGCGCGGGGCCGTGCGCTGGGATATCTTCCGCCATATCGTGCCCGGCATCCTGCTCGGCACCTTTTTCGGCGGCCTCATCGCCACGCACCTGCCGACCATGTTCCTCAAAATCTTCTTCATCTGCTTCCTCTTCGCCATTTCCGCGCAGATGATCTCCAACTACCGGCCCCCGGCCAGCCGCGACCTGCCCGGCGCCCTCGGCACGGCAAGCGTGGGCGGCGTCATCGGCATGGTCTCGAGCTTCGTGGGCATCGGCGGCGGCTCGCTTTCCGTGCCCTTCATGACCTATTGCAACGTGCCCATCCACACGGCCGTGGGCACCTCCGCGGCCATCGGCTTCCCCATCGCCGTGGCGGGCACGCTCGGCTATATCGTGGGCGGCTGGGGGCGGCCGGACCTGCCCGCGGCCTGCCTCGGCTTCGTGCACCTCTGGGCGCTCTTCGGCATCGCCTGCGCGAGCTGCCTCACCGCGCCCATCGGCGTGCGCCTTTCCCATTCGCTGCCCACCAAGAAGCTCAAGCGCTTTTTCGCCTTCTTCCTCATCGTCGTGGGCCTGAAAATGCTCTGGGACATCCTCTAGGCCCTGCGGGAAGCAGCCATGCTCACCACCTATAACCGCCGCCTCACCGAATCCGTCTGGTGGAACCTGCTCTGGCTCACGGTGGGGGCTTTCCTGATGACCGTCTGCATCCAGAGCGTGGCCGCGCCGCACAATTTCCTCGCGGGCGGCGTCATGGGCGTGGCGCTGTTGCTCAACTACTGGGCGCACGGGCTGCCGCCGCTCGTCTGGTATCTCGCGCTCTGCCTGCCCATTTACATCGTGGGCTGGTTTCTCCTCGGGCGGCGCTTCCTGCTCTATACCGTCTACGGGACCGTGGCCATCAACTTTTTCGGCTACTTCGTCACCTTCGAGCTGCCCTTTTCCAACGATGTCTATGCGGCGCTGGTGGGCGGCGTGCTCAACGGGGCGGCCGCGGGCATCATGCTGCGCACCCTCGGCAGCAGCGGCGGCACGGACGTGTTCGCCATCCTGCTGAAAGAGCGCTGGAACATCCCCATCGGCCAGTTCAACTTTCTCTTCAACGCGAGCCTTTTCCTCATCGGCGCCTTCCGGCTGCCCGCGGACCTCATCGTGGCCTCCATCCTGATGATGTTCATCTCCTCGCAGACGCTGGAATATGTGCTCGGCATGTTCAACCGCCGCAAGCTCGTCATGGTGATTTCGAGCCGCGGCGAGGAAATCGGCGAAGCCGTGCTGGCGAGCGAGCGCTACGGCGCCACCATGATCCGCGCCAAGGGCGCGTATTCCGGTACGGACCGGGAAATCCTCCTCACCGTCACCAACAACGTGGCGCTCAAGCGGCTGGAAAATCTCGTCTACGCCATTGACCCCAACGCGCTCTTCATCGTCGAGAACACCTTCTACGTCTCGGGCGGCCAGTTCGCGCGCCAGGGCAGATAGCCCGTGCCGGGAGCGGAACACAGCCTTCCCGTGGCCTTTCGGGCGCGGGCCCTCGTGAGCCTGGCCGGGGAGGGCCCGGCACGGGGGCGCGAGCTTTTTGCGCCGCTTGCACGCGTGGACGACGCCTGCCTGCTGACGCGGGGCGGGCGCATCGAGGCCGTGGGCGCGTGGAATAGCGCGCGCCTTCCCGTGGGGACCGTGGTGCGGGACCTCGGCGACGTCTGCCTCATGCCGCCTCTCGTCAACGCGCACACCCATTTGCAGCTTTCGTGGCTCGCCGGGCGCACGGTGTGGGGCCCGGGCTTTGGGGCGTGGCTTGAAAGCCTCATCCCGCAAATCGTTGCGCCGCTACGTGAGGGCGACATGGAGCGGCGGCGCGAGGCGGTGGCGGGAGCCTGCGCCGAGCTTGCCGCCTGCGGCACGCATTGGCTCGGGGATGTGGGCGGCTCGGCGCCGGGGGCCCTCACGGCAGTGCGCGAGGCCTGCGCGAACGCGGGGCTCGAGGTGCGCCAGTTTTGCGAGTGGTTCGGCTTCGCTCCGCCGCTCGTGGACGATGTGCGCCCCTGGCCGCAGCGCTGCCGCGCGGAAATCGCGGCGGACGCGGAGCTTGAAGCCGCCTGCGCGCCGGGGGGGCACGCGCTGTATTCCACGGCGCCAGAAATCTTGCAGGCCGCGCGGGAGTGGTGCGCCCGTGCCGGGCGCGTCTTTTCCTTCCACCTGGCGGAATCCCCGGAAGAAACGGAACTGCTTACCCAGGGCACCGGCCCCCTGCGTGCCTGCTATGAAGGCACGGTGCTTCCACCTGGCTGGCGGNCGCCNGGCNTGCGGNCGCTNGCCTATGCCATGAGNCTCGGNCTGCTCGGCCCTGGCGTCCTCGCCGTGCACGGCGTCCAGCTCAACGGGGAGGAAATCACGGCGCTTGCGAAAAGCGGCGCGGCCCTCTGNCTCTGCCCGCGCTCCAATCATTATCTCGGCGTGGGCGTGGCCCCGGTGCGCCAGCTTTTGNAAAGCGGCGTCCTGCTCTGCCTCGGGACNGACGGCCTCACCTCCAACACCGACCTTGACGTGCGCAATGAGGCCCTGTGGCTGCGNGAGCATCTCGATGTGCCGCCNNGCGCNCTCNTGCGCCTGCTCACGGTCAACGGCGCGGCGGCCCTNNGNTTTCCGCCGGGAGCGGGCACACTGGCTCCGGGGCAGCCNNCGGCCTTCGCCATCCTGCCCGCNNCCCTCGAGGAGTAAGGCGCNNCAAGCCACNCGAAGCCGTTTACAATCGCGGCCGCACTCCCTATGCTGGTGCGGCATCGCGTACAGCAAAGGAGGAAAAATGGCCACCGTCACCGCCAAATATCTCGGAGACCTGCGCTGCGAATGCGTCCATGTGGCGAGCGGCACCACGCTTGTCACCGACGCNCCCGTGGACAANCAGGGCAAGGGCGAGTCCTTCTCNCCCACGGACCTCTGCGCCACNGCGCTCGCCACCTGCGCCATGACCATCATCGGCATCTACGGCCGCTCGCACGANGTGGACGTGACNGGCGCCACCATCGAAATCACCAAGACCATGAGCGCCAACCCGCGNCGCATCGCCAAAATCGAGATGATCTTCCACATGCCGGACCGCGACTACACGGNCCACCAGAAAATGATGATCCAGCGCGCGGCCCTCACCTGCCCCGTTCACCTCAGCCTGCATCCCGACGTGGAGCAGGTGTTCACCTTTAAATGGGCGCGTTAGCCCAGCGAGGAACNGCCATGAAAACCGTCATCANNAGCGCCAGTGCCCCGGCCGCCCTCGGCCCCTATTCCCAGGCCATCCGCAAGGGCGACACCCTNTATCTCTCCGGCCAGCTCGGCNTCGTGCCCACCACGGGCGAGCTCATNTCNNCNGACGTGGCCGAGCAGACCACCCAGGCNCTCGCCAACATGAAGGCCGTGCTCGCCCAGGCCGGGGCCTCGGTGGACGATGTCTGCAAGGTCACGGTGTTTNTCACGGACATGGCCGACTTCCAGACCGTGAACGATGTCTACGCCCGCACCTTCACCGCCAACCCGCCCGCGCGCTCCTGCGTGGCCGTGGCCGCGCTGCCCAAGGGCGCCCGCGTGGAGGTGGANGCCATCGCCGTCCTGTANGGCGTCCTCTTCCCAAAATTACGAGAGCGGGCCGCCTTTTGCCGGACGGTCCGCTCTTTTTTGTGGCGAATTTTTTGGAAAAACTATGCCGCGCCCTGGCCGCGCAGGGCGAGGATGCCCNCAAGGATGCTCCAGGGATTGGGNGGGCAGCCCGGCACATAGATGTCCGGCNTGAGCCCGGCCTCAGCAAGGGCTTGGGCCGCGCTCCCCGCGCCGGGGCGCATGTCCTCCGCCGTGCCGCCGAGACCGCCCAGGGATTCCGGGGCCTCGCGGAAAAGTCCNCCGGAAATGGCGCACGCGCCCACGGCCACGAGCAGCCGCGGCCGNGGCACCGCCNCCCANGTGTCGATGAGGGCCGCGCACATNTTGCGCGTCACCGGCCCCGTGACCACAAGGCCGTCGGCATGGCGCGGCGATGCCGTGAACTCGATGCCGAAGCGGCCGAGGTCATAGACCAGGGTCCCGAGCACATTGGTGTCCGCCTCGCAGNCATTGCAGCCNCCCGCGCTCACCTCGCGCAGCTTGAGCGAGCGCCGGAACAGCCGGAAGCGCCCNCNCAAAAGCGCCGCCGGGTCCCCGGACGGGGCATCGGCCCCTTCCTCTCCCGCTNCCCGCGGGCGCACCAGCAGCGCCTCGCGCGTGGCCGCCGCCACGCGGTAGTCGCGGCTGAAGCGGATGGCGTGCTCGGGACANGCNTCCGCGCAGGCCCCGCAAAAGATGCANCGGCCCATGTCCAGCACCGGGGTGCGNCCNGGCGCTTCCGGCCGCGCAAGAAGCGCCCCGGCCGGGCAGNCGGCATAGCAGGCGCGGCAGTCCCCGCAGTCCGTGTCGGCGAGCTCGGGGCGCCCGCGGTAGCGCGGGGAAAGTGCCGGCTCCTTCCGGGGCCAGTCAAGGGTGCGGTAGCCTTGTTTCAGGCGCTCGGCGAGGATGCGGAACATGGCGGGCCCTCACAGATCATAGCCGCAATAGGAAAGGTTGAAGCTCTTGTTGCAGAGCGGAAAATCCGAAATCTGGCCGCCGCGCATGGCGAGCGCCATGCCCGTCCAGTTNTGGAAGGANGGGTCCACCACCCTGAGCGCCAGAAAATCCCCGGCAGGCCCTGTCACGCCCACATGGCAGATTTCCCCGCGCCAGCCTTCCACNTGNGCCACGGCGAGGCGTAGCGGAGGCAGGCCCGCGAGGGCTGCGCCGGACAGGGNCTGCGCCNCNTCCCGNTCGGCCGCGTCTTCGGGATGCCNGNCGAGCCAGTCGAGGTCCGCGGCCACAAGNNCGAGGGAATCCTCCATTTCCGCGCGGCGCACNTGGGCACGGGCGAACACGTCGCCGCTGCGCNCGGTGCGCGGGGCNGACGCCACTTGNGGAAGCTGCGATAGCGGCGCGTGGAANCGNGCGTCACGGGCAAGNCCGCAGGCCCGCGCGGCCACGCCCACAAGGCCGATNTCCTTCGCAAGGGCCTCNCTCACNNGNCCNGTGCCTGCCATGCGCTGACCCACGCTGGCCGAGCTGAACATGATTTTCGCNGAACCCGCGGCGTCCCGGCCCGTGGCCGCGAGGCGGCCTGCCATGTCCGCGCAGTCCTCCGGCGAGAGGCCCCACGCCGTCCCGCCGTAGGCGAGCAGCCCNCGCCCGAAGCGGTTGCCGCAAAGCGATGCCGTGAGATTGAGAAAATCCCCGCGGATGCGGCCGTTCCAGGACGAGGTGGGCAAAAAGCCCGTGTCCCCGGCGATGGCCCCGAGGTCGCCGCAATGGTTGGCGAGGCGTTCGAGNTCAAGGCCCACGCGCCTGAGCCGCTGGCTGCGCTCCGAAAGTTCCCCGAGCCCCANCAGCCNCTCGCGCAGCACGCACAGCGCCGTGGCGTGGGCCACGCTGGAATCCCCGGCCGCACATTCCGCAAGGCGCAGGGCCGCCACGGGCCTCGCTGCGGCTCNCGGNCGCAAAAGCTCCATGAGGGCGCGGTGCTGGTAGCCGAGCGCGATTTCCAGGTGCAGGATAATCTCGCCATAGCACTGGAAGCGGAAATGCCCCGGCTCGATGATGCCCGCGTGCACCGGGCCCACGGCCACCTCGTGCACCTCGCTGCCGTCCACGCGGTAAAAATCGCGGCCCGCGCCGCCGGGCGCGTCCGGCGAGCGGCGCACGGGCTTGAGCCAGGGATGCCCTTCCGGGAGGATGCCCCGCTCCTCATAGATTTCGCGCTCGAAAAGCTCCACCTGCGGGCAGGCCGCGGCCAGCGAGGGGAAGGCAGTGAGCGGCGCCGTGCGGGCGGCCGCAAGGCGCTGNTCCGCATCGAGCGCGAGCACGCAGCACAGGCCCGCCGCNCTCGTCCTCCCCCGCTTCGGGCAGGGCGAAATAGGCGAGCACCCGCCAGCCCTCGCGGATGGCGGCGAGGATGCGCTCCCCCAGGGCTTCGGCGCTGAGGACGGGGACTTCGTCGAGCGCGACCGCCGTGCGATAGTCAAACTCGTGCATCACTGCCCCCCGATGAGCCTTGCGCCCATTTCCAGAAAGCGCCAGAGCCAGTCCGGCACCCAGAGGCCGAGCCCGAGCACCGCCACGGCCAGCNCCAGCGGCGGCACCACGCTCCAGAGCGGCTCGCGGCGGCTGCGCGGCCTNGCGGACATGTCGAGCGGCCGCGCGCCCTGCACCATGCGCAGCACCGCCACGGACATNCCCACGAAGATGACGGCNAGAGCCCCGAGGTAGATGGCGGCCACCAGCCACGCGCCGTCGGCCAGCATCCCCTTGAGGATGATGAGCTCGCTCACGAAGATGCCGAAGGGCGGCGAACCCGCCACGGCGAGNAAGCCNGCNGTCCAGAGNGCNCCCGTGGCCGGCATGGTCCAGCGCAGGCCGCGCACGTCATAGCTTGAATAGGTGTGNTAGCGGGCGAGNATNTTGCCCGAGAGCAGGAAGAGCAGGCACTTGGTCAGCGAATGGCAGACGGAGTGNAGNAGCGCGCCCTCCACGGCNATGCCGCCGAGCCCGATNCCGAGNGAGAGGATGCCCATGTGCTCCACGCTGGAATAGGCGAGCAGGCGCTTGTAATGCCCCTGGCCCACGATGAAGATGGCCGCCGTGAGCAGGGAGAGGATGCCGAAGAAGACGAGCAGTCCGCCGCTGAAATCCCCGAGCCCCGCTGCGAGCAATATCTGGTGCCCGCGCAGGATGCCGAGCAGCGCGCAGTTGAGCAGCGCCCCGGAAAGCAGCGCCGAGACGAGCGAAGGCGCCTGGCTGTGCGCGTCCGGCAGCCAGTTGTGCAGCGGCGCGAGGCCCATCTTGGTGCCATAGCCCACGATAAGGAAGATGAAGGCCGCCTTCAGCCAGGGCGGCGCGGCCGCGGGCGCATGGGCCACGAACCAGCCGAGGGAGTCGATGTCGTCGGCGAGCACCGGGCTCTCGGCGCCGCTTCCGGGCGCGTAGAAGGCCACGGAAAGGAGGATGTTGCCGAGCAGCGCCAGCGCGATGCCCACCGAGCAGATGATGAGGTATTTCCAGGTCGCCTCCAACGAGCGCCTGTGGCGATGAAAATAGATGAGCGGCGCGCTCGAGAGCGTCGTGGCCTCGATGCCCACCCACAGGGCCCCCAGGTGCGGCGTGGTGGTGACGAGGCTCATGGCCGCGAGGAAGAAGCAGAGGCAGGCGGTGAAGCGGCGCTCCGGCGAATTGGTGAAGGGGCGGCCGTCGTGAATGCAGGTGCGCACCTCGATGGCCTCCTCCTCGCGCAGGTAGCCCACGGCATAGAGCGACGCGGCGAAAAAGAGCAGGCTCGCGAGGATGAGGAAAAGCGCGCCCAGCGCGTCCGGCGCCATGAGGCCGCCGAGCGCCGAGGGGCGTTGGCCGCTTGCCACTGCCGCCACCGTGGCGAGCGAAAGCGCGACATGGCCCGCGCCCGTGAGCGGCAGAAGCGCACGGCAGAAGGCCGCGTTGCCCACGGCCAGCATGAGCGCGCCCGCAACCAGGGGGAGGAGGATCAGGGCTTCGAGCATGATCAGTCCCGGAGGCTGCGGAAGCGGCCGGTGTCGAGGGAGTCGAAGGTCTCGCCGATATGCCCGATGGCATTGCCCATGACAAAGACCGCCACAAAGATGTCGAGCAAAAGCGCAAGCTCAAACCAGATGGCCCCGGCNGCCATGAGCGGCATCCCGAGGAGGAAGATGCCGTTTTCCGCCACNAGGTAGCCGATGACCTGCGAGATGGCCGTGGCCCGCCCCACCACGAGGATGAAGCCGCAAAAGAGCGTGGTCAGCGCNGTGGGNANNAGCAGGGGCGGNAAGAGGTCCGGCAGGATGGGGAGCCGCGTCTCGAGCCAGAGGGAAAAGACGAGCCCGAGAATACCCGTCACCACGCACACCCCAAGGTGCATCCGCGGCCTCGGCTCGTCCGCCGCGCCCAGCCTGCGCCGGGTNCGCTCGAGCAGGCCGGGCAGGAGCAGGCCCTTGATGCCGAGCACNGCNCAGGCGAGCAGCGCGTGCTCCATGCCGAACAGCAAAAGGCCGAGCAGGATGCCCTGAAAGGCCGTGAGCCGGATGAGCGCGCGCAGGCCCGGCGCGCCCAGCAGGAGCAGGTTGTTNAGGAGCAGCAGGAAGAGGATGGTGGAAAAGAGCGAGCCNNNCGAAATCACGNNATCATGCCCTCCGTTGCGGCCTTGCTAGCGCGCCTGGGTGAGGATGAGGGCAAGGGCCGCCAGGGCGGCGGCCACGCCGAGAAAATGCGGCACGCTCGTGAGCTTGAGCCGGGCCATGCCCGATTCCACCAGGCCCACGGCCACGCCCATGCCGAGGATGACGGCNAGCGTCAGNCCGGCCTGCTGCCACANCGGCAAGGGNGGCACGAGCAGCCCGGCCACCAGCGCCGCGAAAAACCACAGCTTGAGCGCCGCGCCATAGACGACCATGGCGAGGTTGGGGCCGGAATGGTCCAGCACCATGACCTCGTGAATCATGGTCAGCTCNAGATGCGTGGTGGGGTCGTCTACGGGGATGCGGCAATTTTCCGCCAGCAGCAGCGCGAAAAACACCGCGGGCGCCAGCAGAAGCTCCGGNCGCCCGACNTCGCGGAAGGCCGCCATGTCGCCNTTGAACAATGCGGAGAGGGAAAAGGCCGCGCGCGCATCCACGATGGAGGCCTCGGCCGCGCCCCGCCCGAGGTCAAGGGAAAGGCTCGTGAGCGTGAGAAAGGCGAGGAAGAGCGCGGGCTCGCCCAGCGCGGAGAAGGCNGCCTCNCGGCTCGCGCCCATGCCCTCGAAACTGGAGCCCGTGTCCAGCGCGGCCAGCATGATGGCAAAGCGCCCCATNCCGAGCANATAGGCNGCGAGNANNAAGTCNCCNCCGAAGGCCAGCGGCGAGGCCACGCCCCCCAGCGGCAGCAGCAGNAGCGCGCAGAAGGCCGCGGCCAGCGACACGCCGGGGCCCACGGCGAAGGTCCAGGTGGTGGTGCGNCTGATGACNTCGCCCTTGCGGAGCAACTTGGCTATNTCATAGTAGGTCTGGAGCAGGGGCTTGCCGTGCCTGCCGGCGACTTTCGCCTTGACGCGGTTGATGATGCCCGGCAGAAGCGGCGCGAGCACGAGCGCGAGCAAAAGCTGGATGAGGAAGGCGCCCTGCGCGTTCATGGCCTCAGCCCCCAGACGAGCAGCCCCACCACCGTGGCGAGGATATAGAGGATATAGAGGTGAATCTTGCCGTGCTGGAGAATCTTGCAGGCATTGCAGGCCCGCTCCACNAGCTCGAAGAGCGGCGCGAAGACGAGGGTCCTCAGCCTGTCAGGCGCGGAGGTGCTGAACACGGCCCTGCCGGGGAAAATGCCCTCCGGGGCNCCGCCGCGCTTCACAAGGCCCATGCCGGGCGCGAAAAGCCTGGCCAGGGGCTCCGCGAAGGAGGCCGCGGTGTACTGGATGCGCGCNGAGGNGGCCTGNTAGCCGCAGCCCCAGGTGNTCTCGCGNAGGACGCCGTTGCGCCNGAGNAGGAGCCCNCGNNCGGCGAAAAGGCANAAGGCCAGCGCCACGCCACCCCCGCCCACCATGGCGATCATGGCGAGGCTTCTGCGCATCTGCACGTCCGCGCCGGAAACGGCAACGGCGAGCCCCTGCGGCAGCGGAATGGAGCCAAGCGCCGTATCCGCGGCGAGGTCAAAGAAATACGGGGCGAAGAGGCCCCCGGCCACGCAGGCGGCCGCCGGGATGATGAGCGGCCAGACGCCGCGCCAGCCCACGGCATGGGCATTGGCCGCAAAGCCCGTGCGCGGCTCGCCGAGGAAGGTGATGCCATAGGCCCGCACATAGACCGCCGCGGCCACGCCGCTCACGAGGGCGAGCCCGGCCAGCGTGAACAGCAGCACGAGCTGGCGCTCCACNCCGGGGAGNGCCGCGCCGTCCAGCANGGACATAGCGAGCACAAATTCGGAGGCGAAACCGCTCAGGGGCGGCAGGCAGGCGATGGCGGCCGCGCCCAGCGCGAAGCCAGCGCCCACCAGCGGCAGCCTGCGCTGGAGGCCNCCCAGAAGCTCCATGCGCACNGTGCCCGCCGCGTGCAGCACCTCGCCCGCACAGAGAAAGAGCAGGCCCTTGAAGCCCGCGTGGTTGAGCATGTGCAAAAGCGCCCCGGCAAAGCCCAGCACGGCGGTCCAGCCGTCGCCCGCGCTCACGCCCACGAGGCCCGCGCCCACGCCCATGAACATNAGGCCCATGTTCTCCACGCTGGAATAGGCGAGCAGGCGCTTCAGNTTGCCCTGCCCNAGCGCCTTNAGGATGCCNAGNAGCGCCGTGGCGAGNCCNAGNANNAGNAGGAACCAGCCCCACCATTCNGGGAGGTTTCCGAGCACCCCGGCCGAGGGCGCGCCGCCGAGCAGGGCCAAGCTGCGGATAAGCCCGTAGAGGCCCGCATTGATCATGGCCCCGGAAAGCAGGGCCGACACATGGCTCGGCGCGGCCGGGTGCGCCTCGGGGAGCCACACATGCAAGGGCGCGATGCCCGCCTTGGCCCCGAAGCCGACCACGGCGAGCACGAAGAGCACGGAAAGCGTGCCCGGCCCGGCGTCGGCGAGCGGCGCGCAGGCGCCCAGCGTGAGGGCCGTTGTGCCCGTCACCTGCCAGAGCAGCACGAAGAAGGCGATGAGGAACACCGCGCCGAGATGCGCGGCCACGAGATAGACCCAGGAGGCGTCGCGCACCTTGCTGTCGCCGTCGTTGAAATCAATGAGGAAGAAAGGCGAAAGCGACATGATCTCCCACGCGAGCAGGAAGAAGATGGCGTCGCGGGCGCACATGACGCAGGCCATGCCGATGAGCAGGAGCAGGAAGAAAAACCAGTGCGCCGCCAGGTTGTGCTCGCCCGGCCGCACGGAGCGCAGGGCGATGCCCCCGGAAAGCGCGCAGACAAAGCCGAGCCCGAAAACCGGCAATAGGAAGAAGGCGGAGAGCGCGTCGAGCGTCAGCACGAGCCTCCCCACCGGAAGCCCCCAGGGGAGTTCCACCGTGGCGCCGCCCGTGAGGAAGGCACTCACCGCGCCCGCAAAACCGATGGCGCAGCCAAGCGCGGCCCCCCCGGCCCCCAGGGCGTTGACACGGCGGCTCCTGCGCGGCCGCGGCGGCCGGAAGGACGCGGCCACGGCCGTCACCGCGAGCAGCAGGGCCGCGGCCACGAAAACGCAAAGGCTTGCGAGATAGCACTCCATAAACTGCGCGCACCCCGAAGAAGCGCCCCGGCAGGCCCGGAAGGGGCCGCCAGAACTCTCCGGCTAGATGAGGCCCTCCTTGAGGAGGCCGTCGAAATACGCGATGGTCTTTTCCAGTCCCGCCGCCAGCGGCGTCGTCGGCTCCCAGCCGAGCTCGCGCCGGGCGAGCGTGATGTCCGGGCGGCGCTTGGCCGGGTCGTCGGCGGGCAGGGGCTCGTGGACGATGCGCGACTTGCTCCCGGTCATCTCCACCACCTTTTCCGCCAGCTCCAGGATGGTGAATTCGCCGGGATTGCCCATGTTCATGGGCCCGGTGAAATCCTCGCGCGAGGCCATGAAGCGCACCATGCAGTCGATGAGGTCGTCCACATAGCAGAAGGAGCGCGTCTGGCTGCCGTCGCCATAGATGGTGATGGGCTCGTCCTTGAGGGCCTGCACGATGAAGTTGGAGACCACGCGGCCGTCGTTGGGATGCATCTTCGGCCCGTAGGTATTGAAGATGCGCCCCACCTTGATGGGCAGGCCCCCCTGACGCCAGTAGGCGAAAAAGAGCGCCTCGGCGCAGCGCTTGCCCTCGTCGTAGCAGGAGCGGATGCCGATGGGGTTGACATGCCCCCAGTAGGACTCGGGCTGCGGGTGCACCTCGGGGTCGCCGTAGACCTCGCTGGTCGAGGCCTGGTAGATGCGCGCGCGGACCCGCTTGGCGAGCCCGAGCATGTTGATGGCCCCGTGGACGCAGGTCTTGATGGTCTGCACCGGGTCATGCTGGTAGTGCACGGGCGAGGCCGGGCAGGCGAGGTTGTAAATCTCGTCCACCTCTATATAGAGGGGAAAGGTCACGTCATGGCGGATGAGCTCAAAGCGCTTGTTGTCCATGAGCTCTTCCACGTTGGAGCGCGCGCTGGAGAAAAAATTGTCCACGCAGATGACCTCGTCGCCCTCGTCCAGAAGCCGGGCGCAGAGGTGCGAGCCGAGAAAGCCGGAACCGCCGGTGACCAGGACCCGTTTGCGCAGGTGCATGACATCCTCCCCGCGCCCTTTGCGGCAATACCGCCGAAGCGCGCACCGCACTCTTACGCGCAAAGGGCGGGCATGGCAATGGCTTTCTTGCGCGCCCCGCGGCCCTTTGCTAGAATGGCCGCGCCTCACCGCACCTCAGCCGGACAGCGACCTTTCAGCATGGCACACAAGAAACCGCAGCGCATCGACCCCCTTACCGTCGCCCTGCCCTTGGGCGGCGTGGACAGCCACGCCCACCTGGACGGGGAGGAATTCGACCCGGACCGCGAGGCCGTGCTCGCCCGCGCCCGCGCCTGCGGGCTTTCCGGCGTGGGCAATGTCTTTCTTTCGCCCGAGGCCTTTCAGGAGCGCAAGGCGCTCTTTGCGGACCATCCCGAAGTCTTTTTCCTCCTCGGCATCCACCCCTGCGACGGCGAAAAGTGCACGCCCGCCTGCCTCGAGAGCATCGCGGCCGCCTTCGCCTCGGAGCCGCGCCTGCGCGCCGTGGGCGAGATCGGCCTTGACTTTCATTGGGACGACTGCCCACGCGAATTGCAAATGGCGGCTTTCGCGGCCCAGCTCGACATGGCGCGCGCCCTGGCGAAGCCCGTGGTGCTCCACTGCCGCGAGGCCGAGGCGGAATGTCTCAGCATCCTCGAGGCGCGGGGCTTTGCGGGCTATCCCCTGCTCTGGCACTGCTTCGGCGGCGGTCCGGGCCTTGCGCGGCGCATTATCGCCAATGGCTGGCACCTTTCCGTGCCGGGGCCCGTTACCTATCCGGCCAACTCGGCCCTGCGCGAGGCCGTGGCCATCATCCCCGATGACCGCCTCCTGCTGGAGACGGACGCGCCCTATCTCTCGCCCGTGCCCTGGCGGGGCACGCGCAACGAACCCGCCTATACCGTCTTTACGGCGCGGGCCGTGGCCGAGGCGCGGGGTGTCGAGCCCGCCGGGCTCTGGCGGACATGCGGCCGCAACGCGCGCCGCTTTTTCGGGCTTGAGGCCGGGGCGGAAAGCTCGCTTTCCTGAAGGCTTTGTTATACTTTTGAGTTGGTGGTGCGCCTGTGCTGCATCTGTAACGCCGAAATTATCCGTCAAAAACAGCCTTTTCGGCGCTGGCTGCGTCAGAGAAAAATTTCCTCGGTCGAGTACTTAAGTACACTCCCTTCGGAAATTTTTATCTTCCTTGCCAGCGCCGAAAAATCTTATTTTTTAGGATTCTTCCGGCACTAGCACCCGTCTTCCGCTTCGCTCCAGACGGAATTAAGGAATTTTTTCAACTACCTGGTGTGATTTAATCGTGCCAAAATTTCAAGGAGGCTCCGCATGGCAACGCGCCCCGTCTTTTTCGTGACCACGCCCGGCGAGAACTGGGTGCGCGTGGAGGAAGTGAGCTTCCAGTGGTTTCCCGGCATGTCGCTGGCGCAGAAGCGGCGCTCCATCGACGCCATGCAGGCCGCGGCGCACACGCTCGCGCCCAAGGCCAGCCTGCTGGAAATCTCCACCAAGTCCGCGGAGGCGGACGGCCGCGCCCTGAGCGGCTTCGAGCTCTGCCTGGAGGCGCGCGGCAAGCGTATGGCCGTGGAATCGCTCTTCCAGGGCAGCAAGCTCTGCCGCGTGAATAACGGCGTCGCGGGGCCCTATCAGGAGCTCTATGCCGAGGACACCGTGCTCGCCAAGCGCGACCCGCGCCTCGCCAGGTGCCACCTCGCGGGCTTCCGGCTTTTTGACGAGGACTGGCCGCTCACCCCGTGGCCGCCCCAGCCCGGCCAGAAGGACGCGCTGCCCCCGAGCGCCTTCTATGACTACCTCTATTTCCGGGCGCTCCTCCAGCAGCCGGAGCTCGCGGCCAAGGCCTGTGCCTTCGACGGCTTCACGGACCTTGAGTTCACGCCCGGCAAGTCCGACAACTGCCAGGCCTTTTCCGCCGCGCTCTTTGTGGCGCTGACGAAGGCGACCAGGGCGGACGCGCATATCCCGGCCCCGGCGGCGCTCGCCGCTTCCGCCGCCGCGTTCCGCGAGGGCGCGGCGCGCCTCGGCCTCTATGCCGCGGCCACGGCCCTCTGGCCCCGCTGATCCCGCACCGGACAGGGAAATCCATGCCCCCCCGCCATCTTGTGCTGCCCCTCGGGGACGCGGCGCGCAATCTCGCCACCGAGGAAGTGCTCTTCCGCACGCTCGCGCCCGGCCATCCCGGCCTCTTCCTCCTCTGGCGCAACGAGCCCGCTGTCATCGTGGGGCGTCACCAGTGCGTCGCGGACGAGGTGGACCTGGCGACCGCCGGGCGTGAGGGCATCCCCGTCATCCGCCGCATCACCGGGGGCGGGGCCGTATTTCACGATGCGGGCACGCTCTGCTTTTCGTGGATAGTGAATGATACCGGCATGGGGCCGGCCTTTGCCCCCCTACTCGGCCAGGTGGCGCGGGCCCTGGCCGACGTGGGCGTCGACGCGCGGCTCACGGGCCGCAACGACCTCGAGGCCGGGGGCATGAAGATTTCGGGCAGCGCGCAGTTCCGCTCCGGCGGGCGGCTGCTCGTGCATGGCACTTTGCTCGTGCAGACGGACCTTGAGCGCATGGGGCGCCTGCTCACCCCCGGCGCCGCCAAGCGACGCGCCCACGGCGTCGCCTCGGTACGCGGCCGGGTGGGCAATGCGGCAGACCAGTGGGCACCGGGGAGCCACCGGGAAAGCCTGCAGGCCGCCCTTCTGGCCCGTTGTGCGCCGGAAGCGGAGCCGCCGGACGCGGCCCTGGCGCATATGGCCGAACTCCTGGCCGCACGCAAGTACCGCTCGCCGGACTGGAACATGGACGCAACCACCGCGGCCACGCGCACGCACGCGGAGCGCTTCCCCTGGGGCGGCGTGGAACTGCGCCTCACGGTTCGGGAGGGCCGCATCCGCGATTGCCGCATCAGCGGAGATTTTTTCAGCGATGACGGCGTGGAGGCGCTCGAGCAGCGGCTCGAAGGCTCCCCGCTGGACGCCGGGGCCGTGCGCCGGGCGCTGGAGGGCCTTGCGTGGGGGCGCATCTTCCTCGGCTGCGAGGCGGAAGCGATGCGCGACTTTTTCGTCAGCGCCGTCCGGGGCCTGCCATGAGCGCCCCTGCCCGGAAACAGCTGTCGGACTTTGCCGGGCGGCCGCTCACCCTCGCGGATGCGGCTTCCGCCTGGGAGCTGCTTCATCCGGGCGGAGAGGGGCGCGACGTGCTCCTCCTCGGGCTCGGCCCCGGCGACCCGCAAAAGCTCCCCTTTGTGCGCGCGGCGCTGGAACGCGGCGGCACGATTTTCTGGGTCGAGGAACCGCGCACCCTGCGCCTGCTGCATCCCGCGGGCATGGAGGCCCCCGGCTGGCGCGAGCTCACGCCCCCGGAGGCCGCCAGTCTTTCCGGGGCCAACACCTATCTTTATCGCCCCGGTCTTCGCGTTGCCCCGGATTTCTGGGGGCCGCTCGCGGGCCGCATCGAAGCCCGTAACCTCGCCTCCGCGCCCGTGCCCGGCCGTCCTCCCCTGGTCTGGCTGCCGGGGGACGAAAGCCGGCTCCTGCACCGGGAATTGCGGCAAGCGCTCACGGAAGCGGGTTTTTCCCCGGTATGCGGCGCCGCGCCCCGGGACGCGGCCGGGCTGTCCGCTGCCTGGGGTGGCCGCGTGCCCGCGTTCGCCCTGTCGGTGAACATGCGCGGGCTGGATGCGGACGGCCGCGTCTTCCACGCCTGCCGGGCGCTCGGCGTGCCCGTGGCGCTGTGGTTCGTGGACAATCCCTGGCATGTGCTTTCCGCCGCGCGCCTCCCGTGGTGGCAGGAGGCGCAGCTTTTCGTCACGGACGCGAGCTTCATTGACGGTCTTCGCGCCGCCGGGGCGGAGCACATCCATCCCCTGCCGCTGGCCGTGGCCCCGCATATGTGGCGGCCGCTCCCGGATGCGGCCGAGGCCGGGCGCCTTGCGCAGCTTGCGCCGCGCTTCGTGGGCCGGGCGGCCTTTCCCGACCGGGAACGCTTTTTTGCCGCCGCGCGCGTGCCCGGGGACCTCCTGGCCCGCGCCCTCGCCCTGACGGACGAAAACGCCGAACCGGCCCGGGAGGCCCATTTCCACTGGTGGGTGGAACGCCTCCGCGTGCGCCCCTGGCCCGGCCATGAGGTACGCGGGGCGGGCCTTGGCGCGGAACGCTGCGCCCAGGCCAACCGAGCCCGCTGGATAGCCGGGGGCCTGCCGCTGGGCCTGCGCGTCACCGGGGACAATCTCTGGCGCGAGCTCGTGCCCGGCTGCGAGCCCGAATCCCCGGTGGACTATTACGGGAGCCTCCCCGAGCTCTACCGCGAGGCCTCCGCCGTGCTCAATGTCACGAGCCTGCTCATCCCGCAAAGCCTGAGCCAGCGCCATTTCGACGTCTGGGCGGCCGGGGGCCTGCTCCTCAGCGACGCCACCCGTGGCCTCGACATCTTCCCCGCCGAGCTCACGCGGCCCATCACGCTCACTTCCCGCGAGGGATTCGGCCCCAGGCTCGCGGAGCTCACCGCAAACCCGCAGGGCGCGCGGGATTTGCGCGAGGCCTGGCGCGAGCATCTGCGCGCCGCACACACCTACGGCCACCGGCTTGCCTTTATCCGCGAAAAAATCGGCGTCTGAGCCCGTGCTGCCCCCACGCCCGCATCGCCGCGCGCCTCGGTCCTTTCCGGCATTCCCTCCTCAAAATTTCCCCCGCTTGAGCCCGCGCTTAAGCGCGAAAAGTTTTCAAGGGTAGTTGACTTTTTGTTAGAATATTCACAAGATGGTCGCGGAACCATTCCACTGGCGGCGCAGCGAGTGCGCCCCGAAGCCGCACCGCGGGGCTGCCGGGCAGCCGCCGGGAGCGGTTCGCCCGGAACCAAAACATGGAGGATTTCGCAATGTCCAAGCTGGTACCCCCGCATGGCGGCAAGGGTCTCGTGTGCTGCCTTCTCGAAGGCAAGGCCCTGGAAGATGAAAAGAAAAAGGCCGAGGGCCTGAAAAAAATCGAGATTTCCTCCCGCGCCAAGGGCGACCTGATCATGATGGGCATTGGCGGGTTCTCGCCCCTCAACGGCTTCATGAACAAGGCCGACTGGAAGAGCGTCTGCGAAAAGATGCTGCTCACCGACGGCACCTTCTGGCCGCTCCCGGTCACGCTCGACATCTCCGCCGAGGAGGCCAAGGGCCTCAAGGTCGGCGAAGAAGTGGCCCTGGTCCGCAACGGCGAGATCATGGCGACCATGAAGATTGAAGAAATCTACGAGATGACCGAGGACGACAAGAAGTGGGAATGCGAGATGGTCTTCAAGGGCGAGGGCCCGGACTCCGAAAAGTTCTGGGAAGTGGCCCCCAATGACCATCCCGGCGTCAAGATGGTGCTCGCCCAGAAGGAGTACAACATCGCCGGCCCCGTGAAAGTGCTCTCGCAGGGCGACTTCCCCGAGCGCTTCCCCGGCGTCTACATGACCCCGGCGCAGCTGCGCGAAAAGCTCGACGAGCGCGGCTGGGAGAAGGTCGCGGCGCTCCAGCTCCGCAACCCCATGCACCGCTCGCATGAATATCTCGCCAAGATCGGCATCGAGGTCTGCGACGGCGTGGTCATCCACTCCCTCGTGGGCTCGCTCAAGCCCGGCGACATCCCGGCCGAAGTGCGCGTGAAGTGCATCGACACCCTCGTCGACAACTATTTCGTCAAGGAATTCGTCATCCAGTCCGGCTATCCGCTCGACATGCGCTATGCCGGCCCGCGCGAAGCCCTGCTGCACGCAACCTTCCGCCAGAACTACGGCATCAACAACCTGCTCGTCGGCCGCGACCACGCGGGCGTGGGCGATTTCTACGGCATGTTCGAGGCCCAGGAAATCTTCAAGAAAATCCCGCAGCCCGCGGAGGAAGGCAAGCGCCTGCTCTGCCAGCCGCTCGACATTGACTGGACCTTCTACTGCAAGAAGTGCGACGGCATGGCCTCCATGCGCACCTGCCCGCACGGCAAGGAGGACCGCGTCATCCTCTCCGGCACCAAGCTGCGCAAGATGCTCTCCGAAGGCGCGGAAGTGCCGGACCATTTCGGCCGCCCCGAAGTGCTGGAGATTCTCCGCAAGTACTACGAGGGCCTGACCGACAAGGTGGAAATCAAGATGCAGCGCGCCGCTTCCGGCAGCACCATGTAAGAGCCGCCGCGCGGCTTGCCGCACAGCCCGGTTTCCGGGGCGTCCGAAAGGGCGCCCCTTTTTTGTTGCGGGGAAGAAAAGAGGCGGGGCAGTACGGGACTGCTCCCGGAGGGGGGCTCGCGACTTCCCCTCACAGATGTCCGGCTGCCAGGGCGGAGCAAGGCTGCCAGTACGAATTAACGGCAGACCTCTCCGGGAGCACGCAAATCCCTGCTCCATCCGGCTGTCGCCCACAATCCCCGCGCCCCGGCGCGCTTTGCCGCACGCCGCCGGCCGGAATATTCCTTGCGCGACAGACGCTTGACAAATACTTTTTTTCACATCGGAAAAAAGTTTTTGACGCTTGTCAGGGTGGACCGAATAGGCTACTTTCCTCCATATTAGAATTTTTCAGTCGGCTCCGTAGGGCAGAGCGGCGGCNCAACGACGCGCGCCGGGCGGGCCGGGNCTGGAGATTCCTACCAATGGGGCGTCTATGACAGCAGCATTGTTCACCACAAGCGGTTCCTGGCTAGCGCTGGTCGTCGGCTCACTCCTCCTGATTTACGCCACGGCCAAGGCCGTGCAGCAGCGCAACGACCCGCGCAGGCTCATCCTCTGGGGCGGCCTGCACGATTTGGGCGTCCTCTGCATGGCGCTCTGCGCNCAGGTGGGGGCCGGGCTCACCGGCATCTGGCTTTACGCCATCTTCCAGATTGCCGCGCGCCTCCTCGCCTGGTGCGCGCTGGCCCGGCTTTCGGCCCCGGCGGAGGGNGCGTGCNCCTGTCCNTTCCGCAATGTGCTTGCGGNGGGNCCCTCGCTGGATGAGCTCAACGGGCAGGGNCAGGCCAGGCCCTGGGCGGGNGCGCTCTTCGGCCTGGGCCTTCTGGCGGCCGTGGGCGGGAGCCCCTTCCTGCTGCCCGAGGCGCGGGCGCTCATCACCGTGGGCCTGCTGGAAACCNTGCCCGCGGGCGGCTTTTTCTGCCTCATGCTCATGGCGGCGGCCACCACCATCTTCATCTGGCTCTATGTGATCGCCGTCCAGCATATTTGCCTTGAGCGCCCGGCAGAAAGCAAGGAGGCGGCGCCCGAGGGCAGCGGCCTCTTCGGTACCGGGCTTAAGCCCGTGCTCTTCGGCCTNGGGNCCATTGTCGCCGTGCTCGGCCTGTTCCGCGGGCCCATCACCGACGCCATCGGCGCGGCCTTCGGCATCGTGGTTCCGCACAGCCCGGTGCATCCGGCCTTCTGGTGTCTCTATATCGGCGCTTTCGTCACCGGCGCGGCCTTCCTCATGCGCGCCCATGTGGCCCCCTATATCGGCACGGCCTTNTTCGCCTGCGCGCTGGCGGCCGTGTGCGTGGCCGAGGCGGCGCCGCTCGCCCAGTTCTTCCTCGTCATCATCGCCNTNATCGGCCTCNTCGTGGCCGTCTATTCNCTGAGCTACATCCACGACGGNCGCANGGGCTGGTACTGGTTCTTCCTGCTCCTCACCTTCGCGTCGCTCGCGGGCATCGTCTCCACGCCCGACGTGATGGCCATGTACGGCTACTGGGAGCTGATGACCTTCGCCTCCTACTTTCTCGTGGTCCACGAGGAGAAGCCCGCAGCCTACGCCGCGGGCCTCAAGTATTATGTCATGTGCGCGGGCGGCGCGCTCTTCATGCTGCCCGGCCTCTTCCTGCTCAAGGTGTTCTCGCTGGAGCCGGGCCTGGTGTTCCAGCTGCCCAACTGGCTNCAGATGGGGCTCATCCTCTGCCTCGCCGGCTTCGGCGTGAAGGCGGGCCTGGTGCCNCTNCACTCGTGGCTGCCCGANGCCCACCCGGCCGCGCCCTCCTCGGTGTCCGCGCCCCTGTCCGGCGTCATCACCAAGATGGGCATCTTCGGCATCCTCTCCGTCATCATCATCGGGGTGGGCCGGCCCGAGGCGGAACTCCCCGGCATGTTCGGCCTCTCGTGGTTCGGCACCTGGCTCTGCGGCATGGGCGCGGCCACGCTNATCTACGGCGANATCATGGCCCTCATGCAGAGCGACATCAAANGGATGCTCGCCTACTCCACCATGGGCCAGATTGGCGAAATCGCCCTGGTGCTCGGCCTCGGCACNTGGCTCGCCACGGCGGGCGCGCTCTGGCATGTGTTCAANCACGCGGTGATGAAAGACCTGCTCTTCCTCGCCGCGGGCGCGCTCATCATGCGCGCNGGCAGCCGCAAGCTCGCCGACCTGCGCGGCCTCGGCCACCAGATGCCCTGGACCGTNGCCTGCATGTGCGTGGGNCTCATCAGCATCATGGGGCTNCCNCCCTTCGGCGCNTTTTACAGCAAGTTCCTCATGATNCAGGCCGCNGTGAGCGCNGGNCACATCTGGGTGGCCGTGCTCCTTTTGGCGGGCGCGCTGGTGGGCGCGGTCTATTACGGGCGCATCCTCAAGACCCTGGTTTTTGAGCAGCGGCCCGCGGACCTCCCCGTGGCGGAGGAGGCCCCCTTCACCATGCGCATCGCCATGCTGGTGCTGGCGGCCATGAGCCTGATTGCCGGCCTTGCGCCGCAACTGCTCATGCCGCTGGTGCTCCCCGTGGCGTCGCTGGCCTATGAAGTGCCCGCGCAGGCCCCGGCCATCCTCGCGGCCATGAGCGTCAACTGGCCCATCTACGTCATCTTCCCGGTGTTCGGCGCGGTGCTCCCCGCCCTCTTCTGCGGGAAGCCGCGCATGGCGGGCTGGATGAGCGTGGGCGTGCTGCTCATGACGGCGCTGCTCGTGCTCATTTTCGGGCGCGAGCTCGACACGCTCTCCTTCTGCTTCGCCCTCATCGTGCCGCTGGTGGGCGCCATCAACATGGCCTACGCCGTGGGCTACATGTCGCACAGCCATTCGCAGTGGCGCTTCTACTGCGCCTTCACCTGCATGTGCGGCGGCCTCGTGGGCATGTCGGCGAGCCAGTACCTCCTGAGCTTCTTCCTCTTCTGGGAAATCATGAGCTCTTGGACGCTCTACATGTCCATCGCCCATGAGGGCGACCGCGATTCGCTGCGCGAAGCGTTCAAGTACTTCCTCTTCAACCTCTTCGGCGCGGGCTTCCTCTTTGTGGGCCTCGCCGTGCTCGGGCCCTTCACGCCCTTCAACCCGACCCTGCTCACGGGCATCCTCGGGGGCATCTCCCCCTGGGCCGCGTGGCTCGGCATGGCGCTGCTCGCCATCGGCTTTGTGCTCAAGGCGGCGCAGCTGCCCTTCCGCATCGACTGGCAGATGCACCCGGCGCTCGCGCCCACGCCCGTTTCCGGCTACATATCGTCGGTCCTTCTGAAGAGCGCCATCATCGGCCTTGTGAAGCTCTTCATGCTGCTCGGCGGCGGCTTCGCCCTGGCGGGCCTCGTCAGCGGCTTCGGCGAGAGCATCATCACCACGGTGGTGATGTGGATCG
>JAAUYX010000041.1:0-6557 GCA_014804905.1 Desulfovibrio sp.
CGCGGCAAGAGCGGGCCTGCCGAGGCGGCGGGGCCTGCAGAGGAAGCGGGCGCTGGGGGCGCCTCGGCGCAAGAGACGGAGGCTCCGGCCCCGCAACGCCCGCGCCGGGGACGCCGTCCGGCTTCTTCCCCGGCCGCGGAAGAGGGAGCGGAGGGGGCTCCGCGCCAGCGGGGGAGGCGTACCTCCGCAAACATTCAGGGCGAGGCCGCGCCGGTCGAGGCCGCGGCGCAGTCCGCTCCCGGTGACACGGGCGCCGAGGCCCCGGCGGAGGAAGGTGGCGCATCTTCACGTCCCAGGCGTTCNCGCGGTCGCGGTCGNTCCAANAGCGCCAGTNCGGCAGGCGAGGGCGCGGCCACGGCAGAGAATGTGCCGGAAGCTGCTGCTCCTGCTCCCGCTGCAANTCCCTCAGAGGCTGAAGCCCCGGCAGCCGCAGCCGCGGAAGCCCCGGCAGCCGAAGCAGGCGAATCTGCGGAGGCCGAAGCGGGCGAGGGCTCCCGCCGCAGGAGCCGCCGCGGCAGGCGCGGAGGCCGCGGGCGCGGGCACAAGAACCGTGCGCCCGAAGGTCACGACGAGGGCGCGGAAGCCCAGGCGATGGCCACGGANGCCGCCAGCCCGGAGGATGGCGCGCCGGNGGCAGGANACGCNTCCCCCGCTGACGCGCAGTCCGGCGAGGAGGCCNCNCCCGAAGGTGATGCCCGCGAAAGCGGCTCCGCCAGGAAAAGCGCCGCCANAAAGGGCCGNGAAAAGGCCGCCGGAAACAAGCGCATGTTCATCAGCGTNCTCCCCGGCGANCAGGTGGANGTGGCNCTGGCGGAGAACGGCGTCCTGCTCGAGTATTATCTGGACATGCTCCACCAGCGCAAGCTCAAGGGCAATATCTACAAGGGCGTCATCCACAATATCGACGCCAATCTCCAGGCGGCCTTCGTCAATTACGGCGTGGGCAAGAACGGCTTNNTNCAGATCGACGAGGTGCATCCCGAATACTGGCTCGCNCCGCACGAGCCCGCCAAGGGCAAGAAATTCCCGCCCATCCAGAAGGTGCTCAAGCCNGGNCAGGAAGTGCTCGTGCAGGTGGTGAANGAGCCNACGGGCAACAAGGGGGCCTTCCTCACCACCTGGCTNTCGCTCGCCGGGCGTTTCCTCGTGCTCACGCCNGGGCAGGAGCAGATCGGNGTTTCGCGCAAGGTCAACGACGAGGAGGAGCGCGCCCGCCTGCGCGAAATGATGAACGGCATCGACCCCGGCAGCGGCCTCGGCGTCATCGTGCGCACGGTGAGCGCGGGCACCACCAAGGCCACGCTCAAGAACGATCTCCAGTATCTCAANCGTCTNTGGAAGGACATCCGCAAAAAGGCCACCGAAGTGGCGGCNCCGGCNCTGGTGCANCAGGANCCNGGCCTNTCNGAGCGNGCNGTGCGCGACTANCTCACCGANGACGTGGGCGANATCTGGGTGGACAACGAGGCCGAGGCCGAGAACGTGCGCGGCATGGTGAGCCTGCTCTTCCCNCGCCGGAAGGACCTCGTNCGCCTNTATGANGANNTNCGCCAGTCCNTNTGGGACCGCTTCAACCTGCGCCGCCAGCTCGAGCAGATTTATTCGCGCGAGGTGGTGCTGCCCTCGGGCGGCCGCCTCGTCTTTGACCAGACCGANGCCCTCATGGCCGTGGACATCAATTCCGGCAAGATNTCGGGCAAGGGCAATTTCGAGGCCATGGCCTTCAAGACCAACATGGAGGCGGCCGAGGCCATCGCCCGGCACCTGCGCCTGCGCGACATCGGCGGCCAGGTGGTCATCGATTTCATCGAGATGCGCGACAAGAAGCATGTGGTGGAGGTGGAAAAAACCCTGCGCCAGGCCATGAANAACGACCGCGCGCGGCATGACGTGGCCCGCATGAGCTCCTTCGGCCTNNTGGAGCTGGTGCGNCAGCGCATGGGCTCCTCGGCGCTTTCCATCACGCTGGAGCCCTGCCCGGCCTGCGGCGGCACGGGGCTCAGGCGCAACCTGGAATGGCGGGCGCTCCAGGCCCTGCGCGATTTGCGCAGCCGCCTGCAGGCCACCAATGCGCCCACCTGCNTNTANGAGGCGGAGCGGGAGCTNGGGCTNTANCTNCTCAACCACAAGCGCGACACCCTGCGCGACATGGAGCAACTGTTCGGCAAATGCCTGGAAATCTCCATCCAGCCCTAGGCGCGGANNCGGTGCGGNAGCCNGGGCCGCGTGTCGCGCCNGCNCCGCGCGANGGNACGCCGCTTTTGCTTCACGCCTGCTGCGGGCCCTGNGCCATCATGCCGGCGCNGCNNNTGNGCGACGCGGGCTTTGCCGTCACGCTCTGGTACATGAACNCCAACATCCACCCGCTGACGGAATANCTNCGGCGNCGGGAGGCCGTGGGCGAATGCGCGGCGCGTCTGGGTCTGTCCGTGCTCTATGACGATGCCGCCTGGGATGTGCGGGCGTGGCTGGCTGCGCCCGAGGCGCAGGAAGAGCCGCCCAGGCGCTGCGAGTGGTGCTGCGTGAGCCGTGTGCGGGCCGCGGCGGCAGCCGCCAGCGCGCTGGGCTTTGCGTATTTCACGACAAGTCTGCTCTATTCCCGCTACCAGCCTCACGATGCCATCAGGGCGGAGGGCAGGGCGCTTACGGCCGCCGGGGGCCCGGAATTCGTGTACGGCGATTTCCGGGAGGACTGGCAGGCTGGCATCGACCGCTCGAAAGACTGGGGCCTCTATCGCCAGCCCTATTGCGGCTGCATTTTCAGCGAGGCCGAGCGCTACCATAAGAAGCTGGCGCGTTGCATCCGCGAATCCGGACAGATTTGAGCCGCCAGCGGATTTTTTGCTTGACCTTGTGCCGCGTTTTCCGTATAAACACGGCTGCCAACGATCCCCGATAGCTCAATCGGCAGAGCGGGTGACTGTTAATCACTAGGTTGGCGGTTCAAGTCCGTCTCGGGGAGCCAGAAAATCCAAGGGGCCTCAGCGCGAAGCTGAGGCCCCTTTTCTGTTGCTGCCGGACGCCTTTGCACATTTCCTTTTTCACGGCCGAAGCGCCTGCGCCCCGGCGCACTCCTCCGCGGCCAGCAGCTGCGCGAGCACGGTGCGCGTTCGTGGGCCGTCGCCTTCATAGAGATAGATGCTTTGCCAGCGGCCGAGTGTGAGGCGTCCCCCTTCCAACGGCACAAGGAGCGACGCCCCGAGCAGGCTCGCGCGGATGTGGGCGTCCGTATTGCCCTCGGCGTGGCTCCAGCCGTGGCTGTGCGGTGCGATTTCGTTGAAGAAGCGGATGAGGTCGCGTTTCACGTCCGGGTCCGCGCCTTCGTTGATGGTGAGGCCGCAGGTGGTGTGCGTGCAGAAGAGGTGCACCGCGCCGTTCTCCCAGCCCTGGCGGCGGACAAGTTCAGCGACGGCCGGGGTGATGTCCAGCATCTCCTCGCGGCGCGCGGTGGTCAGTTGCAGTGCCTGCATAGGTTCGCCCTCTCAGGGTTTTTTCACCATGACCCAGGTTTGTATCTCAAGGTCCTCTTCGGTCCAGTGGCGCTTGTATTCCATGCGCGGCCCCGTGACCGGGCCCATGTCATAGCGCAGGACGCCCTCCTCGCAGAGCCATTGCAGGGTCTCGAGCTGGAGCAGGTTGCCGAGGGAGAGCCGCTGCTCCGCGGCGGCATAGCTGAATTGCTGACCGCGGTAGGTTGCGCCGTCCGGCGCTTCGGTAAGGCCGCCGAAAATAAAGCCGATGTCCTCGCCGTCCCGGCTTGCCATGATGGCCCGCAATTTTCCGGCCGCAGCCAGTTTTTGCACCAGGGCGGCATAAAATTCCCGCGCCGGGGACTCGGCCATGCCGCACTGGCCGAGGCCCTTCCAGCTCTTGGCCTCCACCGCCAGCATCCGCGCGTAGAGCGCGGCCGCCTCCTCCCGAGTGGCGGGGAGTTCCCGTGTAAAGACCACGCCGCCCTCGGCCGCGCGGCGCCGGGCCTTCCTGAGCTTGGCGCGGTGATTGCCGGAGCGGCGCGAAAGATAGCCGTCCAGGCCGCCCTCCAGCGACGCCACGCACTGAGCGGAACTCCCGTGCCGGAAGAAGGCGTAGCTGCCCCCGAAGCGGTGCAGGAGCCTCGCCGCCAGGGGGCCCGCGGGCCGGATGCCGCTCAGGATGATGTGCGGCAGGGCTTGGGGATAGGCGGCATCAAAGGCCCCCAGCGACGCGGCCAGCACTTCGCAGGCATCGGCCCCGAGCACCGGGCAGCCGAAGAGCCACCCGTTTTCCGCCGGGGCCAGGAACACGCGCCTCCGGTCGGCCAAAAATTCGGAGAACACCGCAAGCCCGTCGGGCCTTGCCAGATAAAAGAGGCGCTTGTCCGGGGTCATGTTCTCGTGGAAGGCGAGCTGCCATTCAGGGCCGCAGCAGAAAGGGTCCGCCTGCGCGGTGCTGGCGGCAAGGCGTTCCCAGAGGGGGAGGCAGGCCCGGAAGGCCTGTATTTCCGCCGCGTTCTCCGCCTCGGCGGCGCCGTCCGCCTCTGTCAGCGTGAGAAAGGGCATGAAGCCTCCGGGAGGGGGAAGGTAAGGGCGCGCATGGCGGAGAAATCCCATGTATCCGGGCCGCGGTCAAGGCGTGGCCGNGGAAGTGGGGCCGGCACGTTGACAGGGTAAGAGACAGGACTTAACTAGTGTGATGTCCGCATTTTGCGGCTCTAACTCTGGAGGACATATGCTCGAACTGACCGAAAGCGCCCGCAACGAACTCGAGGCGTATTTCAAGGATAAGGACAAGGAAACCATCCGCATCTACCTCGCCCCCGGCGGCTGCTCNGGGCCGCGNCTNGCCCTGGGGCTTGACCCTGCGGGCGACGACGACGTGAGCGAGGAGGCGGGCGGCTTCACCTTCTGCATCAACAAGGACCTCCTGGANCAGATCAAGGGCGCCAAGATCGACCTCACGCCCATGGGCTTNCTGGTCGAGCCCACCGTNCCGCTCCCNGAAAGCGCGGGCGGCGGTTGCGGCGGCTGCTGCGGCGGTTGCGGCTCGCATTAATCGCTTNCAGACGCGCGGCAGGGGCTCTTCCCGGCCCNGTGGCCGCGCNTGAATCNNNCNGGCTCCGGGGGTGGTCGTCTTCCGCCCCCGGAGCATTGCTGTATCCCGCCGCTGCCACCTCCGCGCAACGGCGNCCTTATGCGTTTGCAGGCTTCCATGCAGGACTTTGACGCCATNCTGGCNANCGCCGAAAACCGCATCTATCTTGAGCGCAGCGGCATGGCGACGCGNTGCCGGCTGGCCTCGCGGGCGCTGGCCGNNGGCCGCACNGCNGTGCTCGNCGCGCGCAGCCGCGANGANCTGCATGAGGCCTCGGCGCTCGCCCGCCTCTTCCTGCCCGAGCTTTCCGTGGGCGACCTCGATGTGGCGCGCCCCGTGTGGGAGCGCCCGCTCGTCGTCCTTCCCCGTCTCCGGGACTTTGCCGACCGCGACGGCTGGAGCGGCCGCCTCGCCGCTCTCTACGCCCTGGCGCAGGGGCGCCCGCGCCTGGTCGTGGCCTCCATGGACAGCCTCATCCCGCGCTACATGCCGAGGGACTTCTTTACCGGGCGCAGCCTCGACCTNNCGCTGGGCATGGATTTCTCGCCGGAGCTCATCATCGAGCAGGCCGTGGAATGGGGCTACGAGCGCGTGGGCATGGTGACGCGTCCCGGTGAGCTCGCCCGNCGCGGCGACATCCTCGATATTTTTGCTCCCGGCTACGGGCGCCCGGTGCGGCTGGAATTTTTNGGCGACTCCATCGAGGAGATGCGGCTTTTTGATGCCGAGAGCCAGCGCTCCCTGCGNAATATCGAGGAACTGACTCTCCTGCCCGCAAGTCCCCTGCCGCTGGACCCCAAGGGCATGGAGGCCGCGCGGGCGCGCTGCGAGACGCTCGTCCGCGAGGGCCGCATCAGCGAGAACGACGCCTATACCTGCCGTAAGGCNCTGGAGGAGGGCGGCGCGGGCCTGCTCCCCGGCCTTNTGTGGGNGGATGCGAGNCTTTTCGAGAACTGGCTCGACCCCGCGAGCCTCTGGATACTCCCCGGCGAGGCCGACAGCGCCGANGCCCTGCGNGCCTCTCGCCAGAGCCTCAAGGAGGAGCTGGAGCGCGAGGACGCGGCCCTGCCCCAGCCCGCGAGCCTTGTCCTCCGGCGNTCNTCCCAGCCCGCGCCGTGGAACGGCTTNCAGTGNGTCTTTGACGAGCCCCTGGTGGTGGGCGTGGAGGCGCGCGGCGTGACNCTGCAGGAGCGCCCGCTGCACCAGTTCGCCGAGCTTTTCCCGGCCCCCGGNGCGCAGGACCGTCCCTGGCAGCACCTGGCCGCGGGCCTCAAGGCCTGGCAGCGCGAGCGGCGCCAGGTCATCCTCAGTTTTTCNTCCGAGCGCGGCCGCAACAAGTTCCTCAANCTGGCGGAGCAGGACGGCATCGTNCCGNCCCTGCGCTACGCGCCGGGGCAGGGCGGCCTTTTCGCGCTCATTTCGCCCTTCCGCGGCGGNGCCGAGCTCGTCTGGGACAATGTCCTCATCCTCGGCGAGGACATCCTCTA
>JAAUYX010000041.1:6568-19437 GCA_014804905.1 Desulfovibrio sp.
AAAANACGCACCGCTCGGCCACGCGCGCCTTCAAGGGCCTCGANAGCTTCGAGAGCCTGAAGGAAGGCGACCTGCTCGTCCACCGCGATTACGGTATCGGCCGCTTCGCCGGNCTGCACCACCTGGACCTCAACGCCGCGGCCAANGACTTTCTGCTGCTGGAATATGCGGGCCACGACAAGCTCTATGTGCCCGCGGACCGGCTCTCGCTNATCCAGCGCTTCAAGGGCGGCGAGGGCGTGGANCCCGCGCTCGACAGGCTGGGCGGGGCCGCGTGGAGCGCGGGCAAGGAAAAGGCCCGCAAGGCCATTGAGAAGATTGCCGCGGACCTTGTGGAAATGTACGCCTACCGCAAGGTGGCAAAAGGTTTCCGCTATGACCCGCCGGGCGAGCTTTTCCGCGAGTTCGAGGCCACCTTCGGCTATGAGGAGACGCCGGACCAGGCCCGCGCCATCCAGGACGTGCTCGACGACATGGACGGCGAGCGCCCCATGGACCGCCTCGTCTGCGGGGATGTGGGCTTCGGCAAGACCGAGGTGGCCCTGCGCGCGGCCTTCCGCGCCGCCTCCGAGGGGCGGCAGGTGGCGCTGCTCTGCCCCACCACGGTGCTCGCCGAGCAGCATTACCAGACCTTTCGGGCGCGCCTCGCGGGCTTTCCCGTCAATGTGGGGCTCCTCAGCCGCTTCGTGCCCCGCGCGCGCCAGAAGGAAACCCTCAAGGCCGCCGAGGCCGGGCAGATCGACATCCTCATCGGCACGCACCGCCTGCTTTCCAACGATGTGAAGCTTCCCAACCTCGCCCTGCTCATCCTCGACGAGGAGCAGCGCTTCGGCGTGCGCCACAAGGAAAAGCTCAAGGCCCTGAAAAAAAACGTCGATGTCCTCACGCTCACGGCCACGCCCATCCCGCGCACGCTCCAGCTTTCCATGTCCGGCATCCGCGAGCTCTCCATCATCGAGACCGCCCCGCAGGACCGGAAGCCCGTGGCCTCGGCGGTGCTCGGCCGCGACGACGCCACCCTGCGCAAGGTGCTCCGGCGCGAGCTCGACCGCGAGGGCCAGGTGTTCTGGGTCTACAACCGGGTGCAGGGCCTCGAGCGCGTGGCCGAGTATGTGCGCAAGCTCGTGCCCGATGCGCGCGTGGGCATGGCCCACGGCCAGATGGCCGAAGCCGAGCTCGAGGACACCATGCGCAAGTTCTGGCACGGGGAGCTGGACGTGCTCGTCTGCACCTCCATCGTGGAATCGGGGCTGGACTTTCCGCGCGCCAATACCCTCGTGGTGGACCAGGCGCAGATGTTCGGGCTGGGCCAGCTCTACCAGCTCCGGGGCCGCGTGGGCCGCAGCGACCGGCAGGCCTATGCCTTCTTTGTGGTGCCGGACGCCTCGCGCCTCACGGAAACGGCGGAGGAGCGCCTGCGCGTCATCCTCGACATGGACTATCTCGGCGCAGGCTTCCAGGTCGCCATGGAGGACCTGCGCCTGCGCGGCGCCGGCAATATCCTGGGCGAGGTGCAGTCCGGCCACATGAGCCGCGTGGGCCTGGACCTTTACCTCGAAATGCTGGAGGAAGCCGTGGCGCGCCTCAAGGGCACGCCCGCGGCCCTCGCCGCGGAGACCGAGCTCACCCTCGGGCTCCCCGCGCACATTCCGGCCTCCTATATTGATGACGGGCGCGAGCGCCTGCGCTGCTACAAGTCCCTCACCTCGGCCGTGGGCGGCGCGGCGCGCGAGGAAGTGGCCCTCGGCATCCGCGACCGCTTCGGCGCCTTCCCGGAGGAGTTCAGCAACTTCCTCGCGGTGCTCGATTTCAAGGAATTTCTCACCGAGCTCCAGGTGCAGAAGGCCGACATCCACCGCAACAGCGTGCGCCTTGTCTGGGCGCAGGGCCAGACCGCCGTTTCGCCCGAGCGCGTCATGGCCCTGGCGGCGGAGGACAAGCGCGTGAAGCTCCATCCCCCCGCCGGGCTCTCCCTGCCGGTATCCGAGGAGGTCCCGTTCAGCGAGGCGCTCGCCGAGGTGCGCGCCCTGCTGGAAAAGATCCGCGCGCCGAGGATAGCCCCACCGGCGGTGTCGGAAGCCGTGCCCGAAACGGTTGCGGACGCCGCCCACGCCTTGCCTGCGGCAGGGGGCGCGGCATGAAGGCCTGCTTCCGCCACTTCCTCCCCTGCGCGGCTCTGGCGCTGTGCCTTGTGCTCGCGGGCTGCCTGGAGAGCCCGCTGCCCGACGGGGTGGTGGCCAGCATCAACGGCGAGCCCATCCGTCTTTCTGACGTGCAGGCCCTCATGGACAGCCGCTCCGCCTCGCTGGGCATCCCGCACCGGCCTTCGCTCGAGGCCATGAAAAGCCGCTACGGCGGGGCGCTCGGGACGCTCATCGTCCATGCGCTCGTGCGCCAGGACCTTGAGCGCCGGGGCATGGCCGTCACCGACGCCGCGCTGGAGCACGCCATCGACCAGGTGCGCGAGGATTTCGGCCCCGGCGGCCTCGAGCAGTTCCTCACCGACGCCTCCCTGCGCGAGGCGGACTGGAAGGCCCTCATGCGCGACCACCTCGCCATGGAAACCTTCAGGAAAAGGGTGCTCTTGCCCGCCATCAAGGTCTCCATGGACGAGGCCCGCGCCTGGTATGAGGAGCACAAGGCGGATTTCGCGCTGCCGGGCTATGTGGACGTGTGCTTTGCCGCGGCCCCGGAAAAGGAGGCCCTCGCCGCCTATTGCGCGGCGTTCACGGCGCGCTGGCGCGCCCGCCCGCAGGAGGCGGCCGAGGTGGACTTCGCCGCGCTTTCGGGGGCGGCGGCCCATGACACCGGGGCTATCGCCCAATGCCTCGAAGTGCCCCCCGAGGAGGTGCCTCCTCCCTGGCGACGGGAAATCGATGCTCTCAAGCCGGGGAACTGCGGGCAGGCGCGGCTTCAGGACGGCGAGTGGCGCACCGTGGCGCTCGCCGGACGCCAGCGGGGCCACGCGCTGGACCTCGCCGAGGCCTATCCGCTCATCGAGGCCATCCTGCTGGAAGAAAAAAAGTCCGCCGCCTTCGCCAAATGGCTCGAGGACAGCGTGGCTGCGTCCAAGATACTGGTCTCCCCGGAATTGCATGAATCTCTCCTCAATCCGGGTCTGCCCGGCTATGCAGAGGCCCAGCCGGACGAGGGGGACGAGCTTGAGCGCCCCGACGGCCGTGACGGCCGCGAGGAAGTCGGCGAGGTGGCCGCCGATGCGCGCACTTCGCCGGAGGCCGCGCCGCCCCTCGCCCCCTCGCAGCAAACGCAACGGGGCCGGGGCCGACGCCACGGCGCGCGTGCCCCCTAGCCATTGCCAGCGGGCGCCTTTTGCAGTAGGCATGAAGGCCGACATCCCGCGCCCCGGCGGCGCTTTCGTCTGACAGCTTCACGCGAGAGCCGTATGGCGCACCATGCGGAGCAAGGAGAAGCCTGGTGAAAATGCGTTTCCTCTTCACGGCGTTCTGCATCGCCTGTTTCTGTCTTCTTTGCCTGGGGGCCTTCGGCGAGGGCCAGGCGGCCCAGCTGAACAAGGTGGCGGCGGTGGTCAACGGCCAGGTCATCACCATGTTCGACCTCCAGAAGGAGGCCATTCCGGAGCTCGCCCGCGCGCGCCTCAACCCCAATGACCCGGCGCAGGCCAAGGCCGTGGACGCGGTGTTCCGCAAGGTGCTCGACCTGATGATCATGGATATCCTCATCGGGCAGGAGGCCAAGCGCCTCAAGGTCACGGTGAGCGCGGGCGAGGTGGACAACGAGCTCAAGCGCATGATGCTCCAGCGCAAGCTCACCAAGGAGCAGTTCGAGGCCCAGCTCGCGCAGCAGAAGATTCCGCTTGCGAGCATCCGCGCCAATATCGAGAAAAGCCTGCTCCGCCAGAAGGTCATGGGCATGGAGGTCGGCCGCCGCGTGGTGGTCACCCCGGACGAAATCAAGGCCTATTACGAGGCCCACAAGGACACCATGTTTGACCGCAGCGGCCTGCGCATGGGCCTTCTCGTCTACCATCCCAAGGCCAATGCCAAGACCGTCGCGGCGCAGATAAAGTCCGGCAAGATGCGTTTTGAGGAGGCGGCGGCCAAGTATTCCATCGCCCCCAACAGGGACAAGGGCGGCGACATGGGCCCGGTGGAATGGGACCGGCTCAACCCCGAATGGGAAGGACGCCTCACCAGGATGAAGCCCGGCGACGTGACCGAGCTTTTTGACCTTCAGGGCCACAAGGCGCAGGTGCACCTCTTCCGGCCGGGCGGCGGCGAGGAGAAGCTGCTCACGCTCGAGCAGGCCACCCCGCAGATCGACGCCATCCTGCGCCAGCCCAAGGCCAAGGACCGCTTTGAGGACTATTCCCGCCAGCTGCGGGAAAAGGCCGTCATCGACATCAGGCTCAAGTAGGCCCGCGCACGGGCGGCCCAAGGGCCGGCTGGCGCGAAACCCCTGCCCGGCGGGCGAGGGAAGACGATGAATTTTGACGAACTGGGCGTGGCCCTGCGCACCGAGCGCGAACGCCGCGGCCTGAGCATCGAGGATGTGGCCGACCACCTCAAAATCAGCGCGCGGCAACTGCGCGCGCTGGAGGAAGGCGACGCCGCGAGCCTCCCGCATCCCGCCTATGCGCGGGGCTTCATCCGCTCCTATGCGGCGTTTCTCGGCATGTCCCCCGACGAGATACACAATGCGCTCAACGGTGTGACAAGCCCCGAAGCCGCGCCGCAGGCTCCTGTCCGCATGACCGAACCGGCCCCGGGCGGCCAGCGCAGCGGAGGGGGCAGCGGGGGAGGCAAGGGCGCGCTCATCATCTTCCTGCTCCTGCTGGTGGGCGGTGGCGCCTATGCGGTCTGGCACTGGGGGCTCCCCCTGCTCTCCGGGCTGGAAAAGCCGCGTCTCGCGCAACCCTCGCCGCCGTTGAGCACCGCGCAGCCAGCCCCGGTGGCGGACGCCGGGAAGATGCAGGCCACGGGCCGGGAGGCGGAAAAAGCCCGGGCCGCACAGCCTGCCCCGGCTCCAGCCCCGGCAGCTTCCCCTCGGCGGCTGGAGGAGCCGCGTCCGCAAGCCTCTCAGGCGGGTGGTCGGCCTGCCAACACTCCCGTCCCCGAGCGGCAGGCGGCGCAAGCCGTCGCGCCAAGCGCCTCGCCCGCGCCACAGGCTCAGGCTGGCGGAGCCACGCCTGCCCCCGCCGTGCGGGAGGAGTCCCCGGCGCAGGCCACCAGCGTAGCAGGGACCGGAGCCGCGGCCGCCAGCGGCGAGGATACGGCAGTCCCCGGCCAGCACAAGGTCATCATCACGGCCACGGAAGAATGCTGGATTCACTCCAACGCGGACAAGACCGACACCCGGCAGTTCTCCCTGCGCAAGGGCGACACCTTCGCGCTCACCTTTGCCCGCAGTCTCGAGCTCAAGCTCGGCAATGCCGGGGGTGTGCGCATCCGTTATGACGGGCAGACCATGCCGCCGGCCGGGCAGTCCGGCCAGGTGAGGACCGTGACCTTTCCGCCCCAAGACGCCCGGTGAGGGAATGGCTGGACGAGGCGGTGGTGCTCCGCATGGGGCACTTCCGCGAGGCCGATCTCTGGCTCCGGCTGCTCTGCCGCGGCCGCGGGTCGCTCACGCTCTTCGCCTTCGGGGCGAGCCGCAGCCGCAGGCGCTTTTGCGGCTGCCTCGACGTGTTCAACACCCTGCACTGCCGGGTGCGCGTCTCCGGCCGCGGGGATTTCCTCAACCTTGAGGAGGCGGCGCTCCTGCGCGGGCCGCGCGGGCTTCGGGCCGACTGGCGGCGCATGGGCCTCGCCACCAACTGCCTGCGCTTTCTCGAGGCCCTCGGCGTGGACGGGGAGGGCGCCGGCGAGAGCTTCGCCCTGCTCGAGGACCTGCGCGAACTTCTGGAAGCGGGCCGCGCCGTGCCCCAACTGCTCCCCCTGTTCTTCCGCCTGCGCCTCGCCGGGGCCCTGGGCTTTGCCCCCAATCTCGGGAGCTGCGGCGTCTGCGGCGCGGAAGTGGGGGAAAAGGCCAGCTTCGTGGTGGACGAGGGGCTCCTGCTCTGTCCGCGCTGCCGGGCTGCGCGCGCCCTGGCCGAGACGCGCTATTGCGTGGACATCTCGCGGCGCGGGCTTGACGTTTTGCGTTCAGTGCAGCAAAGTTTTCCGTCCGCGTGGCCTGCGGAGGCGCTGCCCGCGGCGGAGCGGCGCGCCTGTGCGCGGCTTATCGACGGTTTTGTCCAGTACCATCTGGGACTTGCCTGGGAGAATGGCTATTTTCGCCGCGTGTGACGCGGTTTTTTGTGGCGGCGCGAGCCCTCCGGGGCCGCGCGCAAGAGGAAGCAGCATGTATTTTCAGGACGTTATCCTTACCCTTCAGCAATACTGGGCCAGCCAGGGCTGCGTCATCGAGCAGCCCTCGGGCGTGGAGTGCGGCGCGGGCACCTTCAACCCCAGCACCTTTCTGCGGGTGCTCGGCCCCGAGCCGTGGAAGGTGGCCTATGTGGAGCCCTCCAGGCGCCCCACGGACGGCCGCTATGGCGAGAATCCCAACCGCCTCCAGCGCTATTTCCAGTTCCAGGTCATCCTCAAGCCCTCGCCGGACAATGTGCAGGAGCTCTACCTGCAGAGCCTGGCCGCCCTCGGCATCGACCCGGCCACGCACGACATCCGCTTTGTGGAGGACGACTGGGAATCGCCCACCCTGGGCGCCTGGGGCCTCGGCTGGGAGGTGTGGCTCAACGGCATGGAGGTGAGCCAGTTCACCTATTTCCAGCAGGTGGGCGGCATCGACCTTTCGCCCATCAGCGTGGAACTGACCTACGGCCTTGAGCGCCTCGCCATGTATCTGCAGGGCGTGGAATCGGTCTATGACCTCGCCTGGAACAAGGACGTGACCTACGGCCACATCTATCACCAGAACGAGGTGGAACAGTCCCGTCACAATTTCGAGGCCAGCAATGCGGAGATGCTGCTTCGGCAGTTCAACGATTTCGAGGGCGAATGCAAGGCCATGCTCGAGCTCGATCTGCCCTGGCCGGCCTATGACTATTGCCTGAAGTGCTCGCACACCTTCAACCTCCTCGATGCCCGCGGGGCCATTTCCATCACCGAGCGCACCGGCTATATCGGCAGGGTGCGGGCGCTGGCGGCCGGGGTAGCCGCCCGCTACGCCGCGCAGCGCGAGCAGCAGGGCTATCCCCTGCTCACAGAAAAGGCCGGGAGGTAAGTCATGGCGACCTTTGTGCTGGAGATTGGCAGCGAGGAACTGCCCGCGCGTTTCCTCCCCGGCGAGGAGGCCGAGCTCACCGCCCGCATGTCGGCCGCGCTGGACAAGGCCGGCCTTGCGTACGGGAATCTGCGCGTCATGAGCACGCCCAGGCGCGCGGTGGTCATGGTGGAGGAGCTGGACCCGGTGCAGCGGGAGCGCGAGGAAGTCATGGTCGGGCCGCCCGCGCGCGTGGCCTACGGGCCCGACGGCGCGCCCACCAAGGCGCTCGAAAGTTTCGCCCGCGCGAACGGCGTGGACGCCGCCGAGGTCTTCCGCACCGAGACCGAAAAGGGCGAATATGTGGCCGTGAAGAAGCGCAGCGGCGGCGCGGCGGCAAGCGACCTTCTGGCCGAGATTTGCCCGGAGGTCATCCAGAGCCTGCCCTTTGCCAAGCGGATGCGCTGGGGCGCGCATACGCTCGCCTATGCGCGGCCCCTGCGCTGGGTGCTCGCGCTGCTCGACGGCGAGGTGGTGCCCTTCACGGTAGGGCATCTTGCCTCCGGCCGGGAGACATGGGGCCACCGCGTCCACGGCGAGGGGCCCCACAAGGTGCCTTCCGCGGCCGACTATGTGGCCGTTGCGGAAAGCGCGGGGGGCATCGTGGTGGACCCGGCAAAGCGCCGCGAGATCATCATCGAGGGCGGCAATGCCCAGGCCGCGGCGGTGGGCGGCACGGTCGTGTGGAAGGAGAGCCTGCTCGACGAGGTGCAGGGCCTGGTGGAGCATCCCGTGCCCCTGCTCGCGGATTTTGACCCGGCCTATCTCGAAGTGCCCGCGGAAGTGCTTTTGACGAGCATGGAGAGCCACCAGAAGAGCTTCGGCATCCGCGGCGCCGACGGCGCGCTCCTGCCGCATTTCCTCACCGTGCTCAACCTGAGCCCGCGCGACATGGCGACGGTCAAGCGCGGCTGGGAGAGGGTGCTCCGCGCCCGCCTCGAGGACGCGCGCTTTTTCTGGCGCGCGGATTCGCGCGAGAGCTTCGACACCTGGCTTGAAAAGCTCGACCACGTCATCTTCATCGGTCCCCTGGGGAGCATGGGCGACAAGACCCGGCGCCTCGAGGCGCTCTGCCGCTGGCTCGCCGAGCGCGTGCCCGGTGCGGATGCCGCGCTCGCCGCGCGGGCCGGGCGGCTCTCCAAGGCCGACCTCGTGAGCGGCATGGTGGGCGAGTTCGACACCCTCCAGGGCATCATGGGCGGCATCTACGCAGCCAACAAGGGCGAAGCCCCCGAAGTGGCCCAGGCCCTGAAGGAGCAGTACCTGCCCGCGGGCCCGGAGACGCCCGTGCCGCAAAGCCTCACCGGGGCGCTCCTCTCCATCGCCGACAAGGCGGACACTCTGGCCGGCTGCTTCGGCCTGAACATGATACCCACGGGAGCGGCCGACCCCAACGGGCTTCGGCGTTGCGCGCTCGGCATCATCCGCATCCTTCTGGCCTTCGACCTGCACCTCGATGTGCGCGCGCTCTTCGCCAAGGCGCGGGAGCTCTATGGCGAACGCCGCTGGAAGCTCTCGCCCGAGGTGGCGCTGGATAAGCTCATGGAGTTCTTCCGCGGGCGCCTGCGCCAGTATTTCGTGAGCCAGGGCGACGATACGGTGCTCGTGGACGCGGCGCTCGGCGCGGGCGTGGACGATGTGCCCGCGTGCGCGGCGCGCGTTCATGCGCTCGCGGCCTTTGTGCGCGGGGCGGAAAACCAGGGCGCGCTCCTTGCCTTCAAGCGCGTGGACAATATCCTCCGCAAGCAGGCTGCCAGGGCCGACATTCCCGATGCGTGGGATGAGGCCCTGTTGCAGGAGCCCGCGGAGAAGGCCCTGGCTTCGGCCCTCGCCGAGGGGCTGCCCGGTGTGGACGCGGCGCTCGCCGCAGGCGACATGGCCGGGGCGCTGGCCCGGCTTGCGGCCCTCGGCCCGGCGGTGGACGCCTTTTTTGACGGCGTCATGGTCATGGCCGAGGATGCGGCCGTGCGCCGCAACCGTCTCGCCCTGCTGCAGGCGCTGGGCGGCCGCGTGGCCCGCGTGGCCGACATTGCGGCGCTCCAGATATAGCGCCCAAAAGCGCTTGACAAGCGCGCGGGATGCGGATAAGAACCCTGTTTCGTATTTCTGGCAACACCATCGCGGTCAAGACCGCGTGCGGAACGACAGATTGCGCGGGCTGGTCCCCGGCGGCGGCAGCGCAAGGAGTGGAGGAAGAACGTGGCCAATCATAAATCCGCCATCAAGCGGCACAAGCAGAGCCTCAAACGGGCCGCCCGCAACCGCGCCCAGCGCACCCGCGTCAAGAACGCCGTCAAGGACGTGCGCGCCGCCATCCAGGGCAACGACAAGAGCCTCGCGCAAAAGCAGCTGAGCGAAGCCTCCTCGGTGCTTGCCAAGGCCGCAGGCAAGGGCGCCGTGCACTGGAAGAAGGCCGCCCGCAAGATTTCGCGCCTCGCCAGGGCCGTCAACGCCCTTGAGGCGGAGTAGGGCGCACGCCCGCAGATTTTTCTTGACAGCCCGCGCCGTCAGGAATAAAAAGTCCACTTACGCGCCCGTAGCTCAGCTGGATAGAGCACCAGGCTACGAACCTGTAGGTCAGGAGTTCGAATCTCTTCGGGCGCGCCACTTTTCGAGGCGTCTGTGGTTTTTCCCGCAGACGCCTTTTTTGCTGCCTGTGATTGGAAAACTTTTGGCGCTTCAGGGCTTGGCGCACCTCCGGCTCTTGCCGCGTTGACTTGCGGGGGGGAGGCGGCTACTCTGTTGTTCTTTCAGCGCATGGCAGCGGCAAGGAGAGGCTCATGGCGTCCGTCAATACCCTCGTCATCACCGGCTACGGCACCAATTCCCATCTGGAGACCGCGCACACCGCGCGGCTGGCGGGCTCGGACCGGGCGGACGTGGTGCATTTTTCCGACCTGATTTCCGGTGACTGCCGCCTTTCTGACTATAATTTCCTCATTTTTCCCGGCGGCTTTCTGGATGGGGACGACCTCGGCGCCGCGCAGACGGCGGCCATGCGCTGGCGCTCGCTCAGCGACGCCGCGGGCAAGCCCCTGCTCCGGAGCCTTGAGGAATTTCTCGAGGCCGGGGGCCTTGTGCTCGGCATCTGCAATGGCTTCCAGCTCCTCGTCAAGCTGGGCGTGCTCCCGGCGCTGGACGGCGCGCGCTTCGAGCGCCAGGCCTCGCTCGGGCACAATGATTCGGCGCGTTTTGAGGACCGCTGGGTGAGGCTTGTGCCCAACCCTGAAAGCCCCTGCGTGTTCACGCGCGGCCTCGGCACGCTGGCCATGCCCGTGCGCCACGGCGAGGGCAAGCTCGTCTGCCGGGACGACGCCACGCTTGCGCGCATTGCGGCCGAAAACCTCATCGCGCTCCAGTATGCGGATGCGGAAGGGCGCCCCACGCAGGCATATCCCTGGAATCCCAACGGTTCGCCGCTCGCCATCGCCGGGCTGACCGACCCCACGGGCCATGTGCTCGGGCTCATGCCGCATCCCGAGGCCTTCCACCACGTCACCAATCATCCGGGCTGGACGCGCGGCGAGCTGGACCCGCCGGGAACCCTGCTTTTCGTCAACGCCGTGCGCTACCTGCGCGAGCACTAGGCCGGGACCTTTGGGAATTTATGCAACTTTCGGAAATCATTAGCGGTATTGAGCGCATCGCCAGACCCGGCACCGCCGCCTCCTGGGACAGGTCGGGCCTGCAGGTGGCGTCCGAACGCAGCGAGGTCACGCGCCTCGCCGTCTGCCTGGACCCGACGCCCGCCTCGGTGCGCCGCGCGCTGGACGCCGGCGCCGACTGCATCCTGAGCCATCATCCGCTCTCGCTCTCGCCGGACCTGCCCTGCCGACTGGACAGCTACCGCGAGGTGCTGCGCCTCTTGCTCTGCGCGGATGTGCCGCTCTATGCCGCGCACACCACGCTGGATGTGAACAGCACAGGCCCCGCCGCCTGGCTCGCGGACGAGCTCGGGCTCGGCAATCGCGCGGTGCTCGAGGTCGTGGCCCCGCCCGCGGCTCCGGGGGGCCTGCCCACGGGCTACGGCCTTGCGGGCGACCTGCCGGAAGCTCTCGATTTCGCCGCCTTCAACGCCCTGTTGTCGCGCCTGCTGGGCTTTGAAGGGGGGACGGTCTGCGGCCCCGTGCCGCCCCGTGTGGAGCGCGTGGCCTATTGCACGGGTTCGGGCTCGTCGCTGTGGCAGGAGGCGCTTGCCACGGGCGCGCAGCTTTTCATTACGGGCGACGTCAAGTACCATACCGCGCTGGACACCCGCATCGGCATCCTCGATGTGGGGCATCACAGCCTTGAGGAAGAAATGATGCGCCGCATGGGCCTTGAGCTCGCGGCCATGTTTGCCGGGGTGGATGTCATCTTTGTGGCTTCGGCATCCCCCTTGCGCCCGCGCCAGGCGTGCGCCGCACCGGCTTTGTGAGAGAGGAGGAACGCCATGAGCGATGCCGTGTATCTGGACCAGATTCAACAACTTGTCGAACTCCAGAAAGTGGACGACGAAATCTTTGCCGTGCGCCAGGAGCTTGAGGCCGCGCCCCGCCAGCTTGAGGACCTCGAGCGGCGCTTTGCCGCCTCGGAAGCGCGCCGGGCGCGCGTGCTGGACAAGCTGTCGCACCTGCAGGAGCAGAAAAAGCGTCTCTCGCTGGAAATCGACGACGATTCCGCCCGCATCAAGAAGAGCAAGAACAAGCTCATGCAGGTGGAAAATACGCGCGAATACCATGCCATGATGCGCGAAATGGACAGCATGGAGAAAATCAACCGCACGCGCGAGGAAGAAAAGCTCACCCTGCTGGAAGAATTGCAGAACCAGGAGAAGGCCCTGGCGGTGTGCGAGGAGGAACACGGCGCGCTCAAGGCCGAGCTGGACGCCGCGCGCTCCGGCCTCGACGCCCGCCTGGACCAGGCCCGCGCTAAGCTCGAGAAGCTGAGCAGCAAGCGCGAGACCGTGGGCAAGGCCATCCCGCGCCCGGTTTTCATGCGCTATGAATTCATCCGCAAGCGCCTCGAGCATCCGGTCATCGTGGCCGTGCGCGAGGGCGTGTGCTCGGGCTGCAATATCGCCGTGCCGCCGCAGGCCTTCATCGACCTCCAGCGCGGCCAGCAGATTCAGAGCTGCCCCAACTGCCAGCGCCTCATCTTCTGGTGCGAGCATTTTGAGGAGGCGAGGCCCAAGGAAGCCGCCAAAGCCGAGGCGCCCGCCGAGGCTTCCGAGCCCGCCGAGGCCCCGGAAGAGGCAGCGGCCGAATAGAGAGGCGGAAAAAGGCGGGGGCCGCGCCTTGTGAACTATCGGCCGCGCACGGGAGCCGGACAGACCGTCGCTGCGGACGTAGGCACGCGCCTGCGTCCGGGGAGGAAAGTCCGGGCTCCGCAGGGCAGGACGCTGGGCAATACCCAGGGGGGGCGACCCCCGGACAGCGCCACAGAAAGCAAACCGCCGCGCGCCGCGCGGTAAGGGTGAAACGGTGGGGCAAGAGCCCACCAGATGTCGCGGTGACGCGACATGCTCGGCATACCCCGTCCGGAGCAAGACCAAATAGGGAAGGAGGCCGGCCCGGCCCATGCCTTCCGGGTAGGTTGCTTGAGGGCGCGGGCAACCGCGCTCCTAGAGGAATGACGGTCACTGCGCC
>JAAUYX010000042.1 GCA_014804905.1 Desulfovibrio sp.
GCCCTCGCCTGAGCGCGCAAGGGGCGCAGGCCCTCGGGCTCGGGCGGACCCACAAAGACAGGGGGAGGGCCCTCCGGCTCTTCCGGGGGCGGCGCGATACCGGAGGGCTCCAGCAGGAGCACCTCCTCCAGATGCTGCAAATCCACGAGGGGAACGGCCGCCACGGCCATGAACTGCGTATAGTCCGAGGGCGCCACGCTCACCACGCGGGCCACGGGCAGACCCTTGGGATACTTGCCGTCCAGCCCCGACGTCACCAAAATCTCGCCGTTCTTCACGCTGGCGTCGCGCTGGACGAAGTTGACCTCCAGCTCGCGGCCCATGCCCTTGCCCATGAGGATGCCGGGGGCGCGGCTCTCCTGGCCGAACACGGCCACGCGGCTGCCGGGGTCCGTGATGAGCAGGGCCGTTGAGGCATGCGGGCTCGCCTTGAGCACACGGCCCACGAGCCCCAGGTGCGTAACGAGCGGCGTGCCCGGCCGGCCCCCAGTGGCGTAGCCGCGGCTGATGGTGATGCTGTCGAGCACGGCATTGGGCCCGAGCCGCCCGGCGAGCACGCGCGCGCCCAAGGGGCGCCAGCTCACGTCCACCGGGAGCTGCACGAGCTGGCGCAGGCGCCTGAGCTCGGCCAGGTCCTCGCCGCTCGCGAGCAGGCGCGACTCGAGCTCGTCCACGCGGGCCTTGAGGCGCAGGTTCTCCCCACGCACGTCCACGAGGTCGAAATAGCGGGCCCAGAAGCCGGAAAACACGTCCTCAACGGCGCGCAGGGGCCTGAGCACCGCGCCGCCGACCTCGAGGCCCACGGCCGAGGCGAGGTCATCGAGGGCATGGGTGCGCTGGTTCCAGGAATACATGCCCAGGAACAGGATGAGCAGAACGCCCGCGAGAATCAGGATGCGCCGCAGGTTCACGGAAGCCTACCCCCGGCGGCCCCGCCGCTGGGGGCCGTGGCGCCGCCGCCATGCGCGCGGCCGCTCAATCGATGCAGACTTCCTTGAGGATATGGAGATTGTCCAGCGTCTTGCCCGTGCCCACGACCACGGTGGAGAGCGGGTCGTCCACCACGGTGATGGGGAGCGAGGTCTCCTCGCGCAAGAGCTGGTCCAACCCCTTGAGCAGGGCGCCGCCGCCGGTGAGCACGATGCCGCGGTCAACGATGTCGGCGGCGAGCTCGGGCGGGGTCTGCTCCAGGGCGATGCGCACGGCCTGGACGATGCTGTCCACCTGTTCGGAAATGGCCTTGCGCACCTCCTCGGAGGTGATGATGATGTTCTGCGGGATGCCGGTCACAAGGTCGCGGCCCTTGACCTCGATCTGCTGCTCCGGGTCCTGCGGGTAGGCCGAGGCGATCTTGATCTTGATTTCCTCCGCCGAGGATTCGCCGATGAGCATGTTGTACTTGCGCTTGACGTGGGTCATGATGGCTTCGTCCATCTTGTCGCCGCCCACGCGCACCGAGCGCGAATACACGATGCCAGAAAGGGAGATGACGGCCACCTCGGTGGTGCCGCCGCCGATGTCCACCACCATGTTGGAGGTGGGCTCCTGAATGGGGAGGTCCGCGCCGATGGCCGCGGCCATGGGCTCCTCGATGAGGTAGACCTCGCGCGCGCCGGCAGACTGGGCCGATTCCTTGACGGCGCGCTTCTCCACCTGGGTGATGCCCGTGGGCACGCAGATCATGATGCGCGGCCTGACCATGCGGCGGGAATTGTGCACCTTGGCGATGAAGTGCCGGAGCATGGCCTCCGTGACCTCGAAGTCGGCGATGACGCCGTCCTTCATGGGGCGGATGGCCCAGATGTTGCCGGGCGTGCGCCCGAGCATCCGCTTGGCGTCCTGGCCCACGGCAAGCACCATGTTGTTGCCGCGCGCGTCNTTCTTGACGGCCACCACCGAGGGCTCGCGCAGNACGATGCCGTGNCCCTTCACATAGACGCAGGTATTGGCCGTGCCGAGGTCAATGGCAAGANCATTGGAAAAAATGCCCAGTACGGCATCCAGAACCTTGGACATGNTNTATTTGCCTCGCTCTCACGCTGGCTTGGAATCTCACGGAATCGGGGTATGTGCTCCGGGTGGAAATGTGTTCATCCAAAACAGCCGCGAAGTCAAGCCTGCGGGGGGGATAGTTCAAAATCTTTGCCCGTTTCGGCAGGGCCTTGCGGCCCCATTTCGGGGCCGGACCGCGCATGGCCGCCCGCGCCCCTTTTTGCCGGGTCAAAGTTCTGTACAGGACCCGGCCCTAGAAACGGAAGTCCCGCCTGCCTGCGGCGATTTCAGCTAGGCGCTTTTCGGCGATGGCGCGCACATGCGGGCTTGCCACGTTGGCGAGCTCCTTCTTGATAAGCGCCTCGCCGCGCTCGCGCGTGGCCGGGCTCGCGTAGTCCTCCAGATATTCCTTGAGCGTCAAAAGCGCGTTGGGGTGGCAGCAGTTCTGGATTTGCCCGCTCTTGCAGAGGCTCATGAAGCGGTCGCCGGTGCGGCCCTCGCGGTAGCAGGCCGTGCAGAAGCTCGGGATGTGCCCCATGCCCATGAGCCAGTGGACCACCTCGTCCAGGCTGCGATTGTCGCTCACGTCGAACTGGCGCGAATTTTCCTCCTCGGCCTCGGGCTCGGCGTAGCCGCCCACGCTGGTCCGCGAGGCCCCGCTGATCTGCGAGACGCCGAGGCCCAGCACCTGCTCGCGCACGGCGCGGCTTTCGCGCGTGGAGATAATCATGCCCGTGTAGGGCACGGCGAGGCGGATGCAGGCGCAGATACGCGCGAAGGTGGCGTCGTCGATGCCGTGGGCGAAGTCGCCGGGGTCGATGCCGTCGGCGCGGCGCACGCGCGGCACGCTGATGGTATGCGGGCCCACGCCGTGCACGGCCTCGAGATGCTCGGCGTGCATGAGCAGCGACGCGAATTCCTCCCGCCAGGAGCCCAGGCCAAAAAGCACGCCCAGGCCCACGTCGTCGATGCCGCCCTCCATGGCGCGGTCCATGGCCTCGGTGTGCCAGGCGTAATCGTGTTTCGGCCCGGTGGGGTGGAGCTGCGCGTAGGCCGCGGGGTCGTAGGTCTCCTGAAAGAGGATATAGGTCCCGATTTCGGCGTCGCGCAGGCGACGGTACTCCTCCACGGTGGTGGCCGCGATATTGACGTTGACGCGGCGGATGGCGCCGTTGCGGTGGCGGATGCCGTAGATGGTGCGGATGGACTCGATGATGTAGTCGAGCGGGTTCTCTTTCGGGTGCTCGCCTGCCTCCACGGCCAGGCGCTTGTGGCCCATGTCCTGCAGGGCCGTGACCTCGCGGACGATCTCCTCCTGCGTGAGCTTCTTGCGCGGCATGTGGCTGTTGGTGCGGTGGTACGGGCAGTATACGCAGCCGTTGATGCAGTGGTTGGAGAGATAGAGCGGCGCGAAGAGCACGATGCGGTTGCCGTAGAACTGCTGCTTGATGCGGGCCGCGAGGTCGAACATGGCCGCCGTGGTCTCGGGGTCGTCGGCGGCCATGAGCACCGAGGCCTCGCGGTGCGAGAGGCCCCTGCCCTCGGAGGCCTTGTCGAGGATGGCGACCACGGCCACCCTGTCCTTGGCCAGCCGGTCGGCCTCGGCCACGGAAGCGGCGGCTTCCTCCCGGTCGATGAATTCCGCGGCGTGGCGGGACTTGACATCATACATGGCGATACCCCCGTGCGCGCCGCAGGGGCGCGCCGGTGCTGAAAGGGCGCGGGCGGGATTTTCAGGCCTGCCATCAGGGCAGAATGGCAAGGCGGCCGGCGTAAAGCCGCGCCTCGCGGGTGCAGCAGGCCGGGGCGTCCCCCGCCTCGTGGGAAACAAAGATGAGCGCGGGCCCGGTGCCGGTGGCGGCCACACACTCCAGCCCTTCAAGATAGTGCCGCCTCGCCACGGCGTCCAGACCCGAACAGGGCTCGTCCAGCAAAAGCACGTCCGGGGCGCCCATGAGCGCCCGCGCGAGGAAGAGCCGCCGAAGCTCCCCGGTGGACATGCGCCGGATGGACGTGGCCGCGAGGCGGTCGGCTTCGCCCCCCGGAAAAAAGAGCTCCATGCGGGCGAGGGCTTCGGCCTGCTCGGCTGCGCTGAAGTCCCGGTAGACGCCGATGGAATTGTCGAGGCCGGAGCAGACGAGCTCAAGGCCCCTGAGCGGATAGCCGTAGAGCGCCTGCGACAGGTCGGAGACAAGGCGCACGCCACGGCGCACTTCCTCGAGGGTCCGGGCCTCGCGCCCCAGCGAGGGTAAAAAGCGCGTGAGGCGCCCGCCCGCTGCGGCGAATTCGTCCCCGGCGAGCAGGCGCAGCAGGGTCGACTTGCCCGAGCCGTTGGGGCCCGTGAGGCGCCAGTGCTCGCCCCGGCGCACGGTCCAGTCAATATCGTGGAGCGCCTTGTGCCGCTCCACATAGACGGACACGCCGGAGAGCTCGAAAATGGGCGGGGCCGCGCCGGGGGTGGCTTTAGGGGCCGGTGCGGGCTTCGGCTGGCGCCCTGCTTTCGCGCTGACAAACTTTTCCGCCCCGGCGGGGATGCGCAGGGAGAGCCGCCCCCCGTCGAGCCAGGCGCGGCCCTGGCACCAATCCGGCACGCTTTCGGGCCTGTGCGAGGCCATGATGACCGTGCCCCGCTCGGCATAGGCTTCGAGCGCCTCGCCGAAGCTGCGGCGGTGATGGGCGTCCAGCCCGTCCAGACATTCATCCAGCAGAAGCAGGGCGGGATTTCGCGCCAGCGCCCCGGCGAGCAGCACGAGGCGCAACTGCCCCTGTGACAGCTCGGGCAGCCGCCGGGTGAGCAGTTCCGGGCAACCGAGGCTCGCCGCGGCTTTCCGCGCACGGACCTCGCACTCGGCCTCGGCAACGCCGAACTCTGCCCCGGCGATGACGCCCATGATGTATTCAAGCCCCGTGAGCTCGGGCGCGCGCCGCTGCCACCCTTCCTGCACGGCCGGGGAAACCAGGGCGCAGAGGCCGCGGCCCACGATGGGCGAGGTCTCCATCCCCCCGGCACCGCGCCAGAGGATGCGGCCGCCGGCGGGCCAAAGCTCCCCGGCCACGAGACGCAGCAGGCTCGACTTGCCCGCGCCGTTGGGCCCGAAGAGCGCGCAATGGCCGCCGGCCGCTATTTGCCAGCAAATATCCCGCAGCACGGGATGCCGCCGCTCCGGGTCGCCGGGGAGGTAGCAGGTCACGCCCTCGATGCTGACGAGAAGTTCCGGGGATGTCACGTTGTCCAAGGCGGTCTCAAAAAGGGAGCAGGGTGCGCTCGCCGCGCGCGAAAAGAACGTGCTGCGTGTAGCCGAAGCGCCGCGCATAGTCGGCGAGGCGGTCAAAGTCGCGGGCCACGTCGCGCACGCTGTGGGCGTCCGAGGCGAAGGTGACGGGGATGCCGAGCTCCGTGGCGAGCTCCATGATGGGCGGCGCCGGATATATCTCGCGACAGGCCTTGCGCAGTCCCGCCGAGGAAATTTCCAGCGCCATGCCCGTGTCGGCCAGGGCCGTGAGACAGCGGCGCACCTGCACGCGGCTTTCCGGCCGGCCGAGCCAGGCGCGGAAGCGGTCCACGGAATAAATCTTGATGAGGTCCGGGTGCGCGGCGATCTGGAAGAGGCCGGAGCCCAGCATGGCCTCCCAGGCCGTGAAATAGGCCGTATACCAGGCGTCGCACTGTTCCACATCCGCATTGCGCCACGGCTCGTCGCCGTCGTCAAAGCCCCAGCGCCCGAGAAAGTGGACGCTGCCGATGAGGTAGTCGAAATCCGCGGCTTTGCAGGCCTTGCGGATGAAGTCCTCCTCGCCGTCGAGCCAGTCCATTTCCATGGCGAGCAGGGCCCGGGGCTGACCCGGTTTCGCGTTGTCGCGCAAGGCGCGCACCTCCCGGAAATAGTCCGGGAGGTGCGCCTTGAGCTGGTCGCGGTATTCGTGGCGGTAGGTAAAGCCCTCGGGCCTTGGCGAATGCTCGCTGAAGCCGATGTACGCTAGCCCGGCGGCAGCGGCGGCCGCGTACATGTCCGCAGGACTGTCCGCGCCGTGGGAATAGCGCGTATGGGTGTGCAGGTCCGCCGTGATCATTGGATATGCATGGCTTTTGTGCGTGGCTTTGTTATGCTTTTGCGTTGACAGTGCTGCCGTGCAGTGTGGGAATGCCGAAATTATCCGTCAAAAACAGATTTTTTGGTTCCGACTGCGTCAGAGAAAAATTTCCTTGGTCGAGTACGTGAGTACACTCCCTGCGGAAATTTTTATCTTCCTTGCTCCAGCCGTTGCGACGAAGGAAGCTACGGATGGAGACAGCAATTAGTTACCGCAAAAGCCAGTCAACGCAACCGCTGTCGCTATCCGTAAGGCTCGCAGGCTCGCCAACGGCTAGCGCGTCGGAACCAAAAAATCTTATTTTTTAGGATTCTTCCGGCACCATCGCTGCTGTCGATGCCCGTAGGGCTCGCTTTGCTCGCCA
>JAAUYX010000043.1 GCA_014804905.1 Desulfovibrio sp.
GAGGGTACACCCGATCCCATTCCGAACTCGGCAGTTAAGCTCTTCCTCGCCGATGATACTGCGCATCTTCGCGCGGGAAAGTAGGAAGCTGCCAAATTCTTCCACCGCCCCCGAAAGGCATCCGCCTTCCGGGGGCGGTTCGCGTTTAAGGGCGCCCCGCGTCTCCGCAAGGACTGCAGCCCGGTCCTTTCGGCCTCGGGAGGGTTACTGCGCGTGAGGCAAGGTCTCGCGAAATGCGTCAGCTGGGACTCCCCGGAAAGGCCTCTCTGAGCGCTTTTCTGAATATGGCATCAATATCCGCTTTCTTCCTCGTCCAGTCCTGGGCTGGGCGCTCTTCTTCGATGCGCCGCTCTTCTTTTTCGAGCCACTCCAGAATCTTCTGTCCGGCGGGATGGTTATCCTGCTCCAGGGCGGACCTTTTCCGCTCCACCAGCTCGCGGATGTCACGGGCCAGCTCCGCGTCTTCCACCAGGCGCTCCACGAGCTGCTCCAGCCGCACCGGGGGCACGCCCAGCCCCCGCTCCAGCCAGAGCATGATGAGCAAGGGTCGCACTGCGTAGAGCAAGGTCTTGGCGGAGCGGTTGCCGGAAGCCATCCTTTTGCGCGCCGAATTCAGGAGGCCCCGGTAATGGTGCCACATGCCGCCTTGCGAAAGACCGGAGTCCAGTCCGTTCCGCAAAAGCCGGGCCAAAGGGCCGCTCTCCACATAGATGACAGGCGAAAGCAGCCATTCGGCTATCTGCGGGTTGCCAGAGCGGAATATCTTCAGGGCCTTGCGCACTTCCCAGCCGGACATGTCGAGTTCGCCCACGCCCGGGACCTGCACCGACCTTTCAATCACATCCCGCTCCAGTTCCGGCGTGGCGCCGAGATACCAGTCCGGCTCATGCACATAGATAAAGAGGACATCGTAGTCGGAATCAATGGAGGGGAAGCCCCAGGCCCGGCTTCCCGCTTCGGCCGCGAAGAGGATGCGCACCTTGCGGGCTGCCTCGATTGCCGCCAGTTCCTTCCTGATAGCGGCCGCGGCCTCGCCGGCCTCCGGCTCCCTTGAGAACCCGTAGCAGGAAAGGAGGAATTTCTCTGCGAAGGGCGCATCGAAGGCGTTCTTCTTCGGAAGGCTTTCCTGGAGCCTCCCGACCTCGGCGAGCCGCGTCAGGATAAGGTCCTCAAGCTCCTGCCAGGGAAGCTCCCCGCGCTTGACCGCCAGCAATTTTTCCCTTGTGGCGAGCGGGAAGCGGATTTTGCCCGTCAGCAGCAGTTCCTCCATCTGGTCAAGGGCGCGCAGGGCGTGCGAAAGGGCCTTGAAATCAAGATTCTGGTTCCGCTCGGCTTCCTGGGCCCTGGTTCCGTACTTCTCCATGTCGCGGCAGACACGGTTGCGGAATTCCTCAAGACTTGTGCCGCCAAGATGCACCTTGCCGCAAAGGACAAGGGCCAGGACACCATCCACCTCCTTGGCGAAACAATGGCTCTCATGCCCGCACTCCGCGACAATGGCGGGGATATGCGGACCGAGCCTGCCCGCCGCCTCCTTTCCTTCCAACCATTTGTGGACGGCCTTGATCACGCCCAGCCGCGACCCCTTGATGCCGTATTTCTTTGCCTGGGAGAGGCTGTACTGGGCATAGGCCGAGTTGTTGGCCAAATCCAGGAATTTCAGGGGATTCTCAAATACCGGGTCCAGCAGCGGGTCCCTGAAAATCACGCACTCGGGATGGGAAACCGAAAACAGCAGGTCAAGGGCGCCTGTGTCGCCTGCGGGGAGCAGATGGAGAACCCAGTTGCCCAGGGACCAGAGGTCGATGTCGATGTCATCCCCACAGTTCCTGTGAACAGTGTCGCCCGTGGAGAAATGCAGGCTTTTCCTGTCCTTTTTCAGGATCAGGGATTCCGGGGACGGCAGGAAGATGCCCCGGACATCCGTATCCGAGGAGCCGGTCGCTGTGCCGTAGAGTTCCGAGCCAAAAAGGGAAAGATACAGGAGGCGGCTCCCCTCACCGGCGCAAAGATTCCTGGCAATCTGGAGGATTTTCCGCTTGCGGTCGGTCATGAACTTCCTCGGGGGAAAGCGTCCTCATGGGGAGCAGGGCTTGGCCATGCTGTCCGGGTTCCGGGGCGGCCGCCCCGCCTAATGAATGATATACGCCGCCACGATTTCCCCATAAAAGGCGGTGTGGTAGGTGCGGTTGAGGGCCTTGGTGAGGTCCGTGCCCGTGGCGGGGTGATAGGTGTCGCGCAACTTCCGCGGGATGGCCGCCGGGTCCTGCGCCTGCGTATAGACCACCCGGCATTCCAGCGTGAGCGGCAATTCGCGGATGCCCGGCACGGAAATCTTCTCCGGCGCTTCGAGGTGCAGACCGAGGCTCGCTATCTTGTCCATGTCGCGGCCGGATTTTGTGCCCGCGATGCCGAGGATGCGGCGGTCGATGGCCGTTGTGGGCACATTGATGGTGAACTCCGGCGTATCCTGCAAAAATTCGTAGCTCAGGCGGCTTTCGCGCACGAAGGTGATGAACATGGCGAGCCCCCAGTCGATGCCGAGCGTGCCCCACGCGATGGTCATGGTGTTCACGCGCTGGCCCGAGCGCGTGGTCAAAAGGATGCCGCCGGGCAGGGCCTGAAGGATGTGGGAAGCGGCGGCAAGCGGTTCAATGGCTTCTTTCATGGCGATGCTCCTTTATGGGGGAGTGTAGCGCCCCGGCAGGCGGGGCGCAATGCCGCCAAACCGGCGCCGGCGCCTCCCGGCCGCGTCCCTTCCCGGTGCCGGGCTGACACATTTTGCGCCGTATTGTGGTCCGGCCGGGAATCGTCCATACTCGGAGAACGCGGCTGCTGCGCCCCTCGGCCTGCATCCGCGCCATCGCAAGCACAATGAAGCACACCCCGCGCGGAGCCCGCTGCCGGGCCCTTTTCCCTTTCGGAGGCTGTCATGAAGTGGGGGATTTCGCTTTTTCCGGCCGCTCTTCTGGTTCTCGCCCTCTGTTTCAACGGCTTCGCGCGGGACCTGCCCGCCCGATCCGTCCCGGTGCCCGATGACGTGAGCCCGGCCCTCAAGCAGGCCATCGAGGCCGACGCCTCGGCCATACCCTGGCAACTGGAGCCGAAAGACGCCGCCGCATGGAAGGACCTCGTGCAAAAGGCCGCGGCCGCCACGGCGGAAAAGGTTCCCGGCCTGCTCAGGCATCTTGAGATAAAGTGCGAAAAAAGCGTCCTGGGCGGCGTGCCCGTGTTTCTGCTGGAGCCCCCGACCCTCCCGGACGCCCATGCGGACAAGGTCCTCCTCTATTTCCACGGCGGCGGCTATGTGTTCAATCCCGGCGTGGCGGGGCTGCCCGAAGGCATCTACATGGCGGCCATCGGCAAGTTCAAGGTGGTGGCCGTGGATTACCGGCTGGCGCCGGAATTTCCCTATCCGGCGGCGCTGGACGACGCCGTGGCGGTGTACAAGGCCCTGCTGAAGTCCTATCCGGCGAAAAATATCGGCGTTTTCGGCTCCTCCACGGGCGGCGGCATGACCCTCGCGCTCTGCCTGCGCGCCAGGGAGGAGGGCCTGCCCATGCCCGGCGCCATCGCGCCCGGCACGCCGTGGAGCGACCTGTCCAAAACGGGCGACAGCTACTTTGTGAACGCCCATGTGGACGACGTGCTCGTGCGCTATGAGGGCCTGCTGGAGGGCATGGCCAAGGCCTATGCCGGGGACCGCGACCTGAATGAGCCGCTGCTTTCGCCCGTGTACGGCGACCTGAAGGGCTTCCCGCCCGCCATTCTCGGCACGGGCACGCGCGACCTCTTTCTGAGCAATACTGTCCGCACGCACCGCAAGCTGCGCGAGGCGGGCGTCCCGGCGGACCTGCTCGTCCTCGAGGGCCTTTCGCACTGGCAATATGTGCAGTTGCCGCCCGAGGCGCCGGAAACGCAGTTCTATTTTTCCGAAGTGGCGAAGTTTTTCGAGAAGCACCTGGGGAAGTGAACGGCCGGCTGACCGCGAGGCGCGACACGGCTCATGGGGACGGTCATGCGGAGAACCGGACGTGAGGCGTGAAGCCCGAAGGAGGGTGAAAGTTTTTATTCGTACAAATCATTATTCCGTTTTAATGTTTCCGTACACGCCACCTTGGCCTGCAGGGCGACAATTTTCAATTCATCGATGGAAATATCGCTCCGGGGACTTTTATTGATATGATAGAGGAAGGAATACGAGACATCTTCAAAAATTTGTTTTTCTCTCTCCACGAGCTCGGGAAATTCTGTTGTATTATATCTGGAGAGAATACTCAGGAAGAAAGAGGTGCAGATATTCTCATAATATTTGAGAAAACTTTGTTTGTCCAAAAAAGTTATATTGCATATATTGGTTATGAGGCCACAATAGAGCAAAAGGCAGTCATCTCGTGAGGATGAGCTGTATTTTCCCCTGATCATCTCTATGGGCGATATATCTTTTTCATTGGTATCGGTCATGAATGGCTCCAGGCGGATGCTTTTTCACATGGTCTGGTCCACGGCAAACGGATTCCGGCAGTGGAAGGAAAAACGCAAATATACCGGATTTCCCCGTCCAAATACTCTCAAAAATGTGGGTATTTATCAAAGAGTTAAATTTGTCTTGAGGTTTTACAGGGTTATAAAAATCGCGGGGGGAGCGGCTGCGGGGAGCTTTCCGGCCTGGTCGCCGCCCCTGCGCCCGACGCCCGGCAAGCTGAGCAAGGGGCGCAAGACGCGGGCGGCTCCTGTCCGCTCCGCGTCCGACGGGGGAGCCCATGTGGAAATACTATGCCCTGCTCTCGGCCCTGTTCGCGGCGCTGACGGCCATCTTTTCCAAGATGGGCGTGCGCGGCGTGGACGCGGGCCTCGCCACGGCCATCCGGGTGAGCTTCATCCTTATGCTCGTCTGGGGCATCGCGCTTTTTGAGGGCAGCGTGCGAGGGCTGCGGGCCATACCGGGCAGCGCCTGGCTCTTTCTCCTGCTTTCGGCCGTGGCCACGGGCCTGTCGTGGCTCTTCTACTTCAAGGCGCTGGAAACGGGCGACGTGTCGCGCGTGGCGCCCATCGACAAGCTGAGCGTGCCCATCACCATCCTGCTTGCCTTTCTGCTTCTGGGCGAGAGCCTGAGCTGGAAGGTGGTGCTCGGCGGCGCCCTCATCACCCTGGGGACCATCGTGCTCGCGCTGTAGGGGGGGGGTGCGCGTTTGAGTGGGCCGTGCGTCTGTGCGGCCTGTGTAATGCCGAAATTATCCGTCAAAAACAGCCTCTTAGGTGCTTGCTGCGTCAGAAAAAAATTTCCTCGGTCGAGTACTTAAGTACACTCCCTTCGGAAATTATTTTTCTTCCTTGCAAGCACCTAAAAATCTTATTTTTTAGGATTCTTCCGGCACCAGCACCCGTCTTCCGCTTCGCTCCAGACGGTTTTAAGGAATATCCATCCACTGTTTAGGAGTACAGTGCGCATATTCAGGCTTTGGGCGCCTCCCCGGCCACGTCCTCGAGGCCCGAGCCGCCGAAGCTGTTGTCGCCGCGCCTGGTGTGGTCGATTTCGCGCACGGGCTCCCACTTCACTTCCATGCAGGCCTTGAACACCATCTGGCAGATGCGGTCGCCGGGGTTCACGGTGAAAGGCTCGTCCGACAGGTTGATGAGCACCACGCCGATTTCGGCGCGGCTGTCCGAATCCACCGTGCCCGGCGTGTTGAGCACGGTGATGCCGTGGTTGAGGGCGAGGCCGCTGCGCGGGCGAATCTGGCACTCGTAGCCGCGCGGGATTTGCATCCGAAGGCCCGTGGGGATGAGGGCGCGCTTGCCCGGCTCAAGGGTCACGGGTTCTTTGAGGGCGGCGCGCACGTCCATGCCCGCGGCCGAGGGCGAGGTGGGCGCGGGCAGCTCCATGCCGGAATGATTGACGACCTTGACGGTGATGCGTTCCATGCGGGCCTCCGTGGCGGAAGTGTGTGCGCCGAGTGTAGCCGGGCAGCAAGGCTTTGTAAATTCAGGACTTGCGGCGGACGCGGCGGCCGCAAAAAGATGTTGCCGGGCTGGAAAATTTAACTTGTGTCTATAGTCCCTATAGGGTCCATACTGCCCCAAGCACCCGGCGGGAGCGCCGGAAAACCAGGGAGGACCCCATGACCAGTAAGCGCAAGACCGGACTCATGTATTCGGACGCCTTCGCCAACTACAAGGCGGGCGACGGCTATCTCTGCATGTCCGCGGGCTTCAATCCGTGGATGGCGACCAATGACTATTACGACACGCCCGAGCGCGTGACCGAGGCCCGAGACCTGCTGGAAAAATCGGGCCTCATGGACAAGCTCACGCCCGTGGCGCCCGTGAAGGCGGACAAGGAGGCGCTCGTCGGCTTCCACTCGAAGGAGTACATCGACAAGCTCGAGCGCCTGAGCGCCGCCGAGGGCGGCGAAGTGGGCGAACTCTGCCAGATAGGCCGCGGCGGCCTCGACGTCATCCGCGAGGCCGTGGGCGGCGACATGGCGGCGCTCGACGCCATCATGGCCGGGGAGATCGACAATGCCTTCTGCCTGCAAAGGCCGCCTTCTGCCCATGCCGAGCGCGACAGGGGCTTCGGCTTCTGCGTGGTGAACGACTTCAACATCCTCATCGACTACGCGCGCAAGAAATACGGCCTCAAGCGCATCATGGTCATCGACTTTGACAACCACTATAAAAAGGGCATTGAGGACGCCTGGTACGATACGGACGAAGTGCTCTATGCCGAGGTGCACCAGACCGGGGCGCTCCCGGAAAACAGCGCGGCCGACCGCAATGCGGACATGATTGGCGAGGGCGCGGGCAAGGGCCACAACGTGGTCATTCCCATGCCCGCGGGCGCGGGCGACGAGGCCTATATCAAGGCCTTCGAGGACGTCATCATCCCCATCGGGCTGCAGTACAGGCCCGAGCTCGTGGTGCTCATTGCGGGCTATGCCTCCAACATTTTCGACCCGCTCTGCCGCCAGCAGCTCACGGCCACTGGCTACCGGAAACTGGTGGAACTCGCGCAGGGCCTGGCCGACGCCACGGCGCACGGGCGGCTCATCGCCCTGCTCGAGGGGGGCAAGGGCAACTACATGTCCTTCTGCATCCTCAAGAGCGTCGAGGCCCTTGCCGGCGAAAGCACCGAAGTGACCGACCCCACCGCGGGGCTCATCGTGCGCAACCACCTCACGCCGGACCAGCGCGCGGCCATCGATGAGGTCAAGGCCGTGCTCGCGCCTTACTGGAAACTGTAGAAAAAGAAGGAGGAAACCATGAAAGCGCGTTTTATCCCCGGTCTTTTGGCGGCCCTCCTGCTGCTGGCCGCCCCGGCGCTCGCCGTTGAGACAAAACAGCAGGCGGAGGCCCCCCAGGCAGCGGATAAATCCGCCCCGGCCTTCCAGATCCAGCATGTGCGCAATGCCACGGCCAAGCTCACAAGCGGCGACGCCACCTTTCTCATCGACCCCATGCTGGCCGCGCCCGGCGCCTATGAGGGCTTCGCCAACACCTACCGCGGCGGAATGCGCAACCCCTTCACGCCGCTCCCCATGCCGGTGGAGGACCTGCTCGCGGGCGTGGATGCGGTCATCCTCACGCATACCCACCTCGACCACTGGGACCCGGCGGCGCAAAAGGCGCTCCCCAAGGACATGCCCCTCTTCGTGCAGCATGAGGAGGACGCAAAGCTCGTGCGCGGCCAGGGCTTCAGGGACGTGCGCATCCTCAAGGACGGCGAGCTCATCAAGGGCGTGCGCCTCGAGCGCACGGCCACGCGCCACGGAAGCGAGGCCATGTATGCCGACCCGGTGCTCGCCAGGGCGCTCGGCGAGGTCATGGGCATCGTCTTCACCGCGCCGGACGGCAAAAAGGCCTGGGTGGTGGGCGACACCGTGTGGTTCCCCGGTGTGGACGCGGTGCTGGCCGCCCACAGGCCGGACGTCATCATCATGAACGCGGGCGGGGCCGCCATGGCCATCCCGGCCTTCCAGGACGCGCCGGAAATCATCATGAACAAGGACGACGTGCTGCGCATGGTCAGGGCCGCGCCCGACGCGCAGGTGGTGGCCGTGCACATGGACGCCATCAACCACATGACCGTGGACCGCAAGGACCTCGCCCGCTTCACGCGCGAGCACGGCATCCGGGACAAGGTGCTCATCCCCTTTGACGGCGAGGTCATGGACTTCTGATGCTGCGCCGCTCCCGCCGCTTGGACCGCGCATTCCTCCACGGGCTGCGCGGCCTTTTTTACCGGCGGGAGGTGGCGGCGAAGCAGAGCAGGACGCCCAGGAGGAGCGCCCCTGTGAGCAGCACGGCGTCAAGACCGCCATGCGCGAGCAGCCAAGGCCCCAGCCAGTTCTCTCCCTCCCCTCTCCCGGCGCGCATCTGCGTTGCGCCTCACTTGACGAGCTTGGCCTGGCTTTCGGGATAGCGCTCGCCCCGTATCTGGATTTCGTCCAGGCGGGCATTGATGGCCGCCAGTTCCTCCGGCGTGAAGCGCACATCGAGGCTTGCGAGATTGTCCTTGAGGCGGCTGAGCTTTTTCGTGCCGGGAATGGGCACGAAGGAGGGGCTTTGCGCCAGTATCCACGCCAGCGCCACCTGCGCGGGCGTGGCCCGCTTTTGCTTCGCTATCTCGTCCACAAAGTCGGCGAGCTCCATGTTTTTCTGGAAGTTCTCGCCCTGGAAGCGCGGGATGGACGCGCGGAAATCATTGGCCGCCAGTTTCGTATCGCGCCTGAAAAGCCCGCTGAGGATGCCCTTGCCCAGCGGCGAGAAGGGCACGAAGCCGATGCCGAGCTCCTTCAGGGTGGGGATGATTTCTTTCTCGGGGTCGCGGAAGAACAGGGAATATTCGCTTTCCACGGCGCAGACCGGGCACACGGCGTCGGCGCGCCGGATGATGTCGGCTTTCGCTTCCGAGAGCCCGAAATGCAGGGCCTTGCCCTCGCGGATAAGCTCGGCCACGGTCCCGGCCACGTCCTCGATGTTTACTTTCGGGTCCACGCGGTGCTGGTAGAGGAGGTCGATATGGTCGGTGCGCAGGCGGCGCAGCGAGCCCTCCACGGACTTGCGGATGGCGGCCGGGCTGCTGTCGAGGCCATAGGCCGTGGCGCCGTTGACCGTGCCGTCATCCGGAATGTCCCAGCCGAACTTGGTGGCGATGACCACCTTGTCCCGCACCGGGGCGAGAGCCTCGCCCACCAGTTCCTCGTTGGTGTAGGGGCCGTAGACCTCGGCGGTGTCGAAAAAGGTGACGCCCATATCCACGGCCGCGCGGATGGTGGCGATGGAGTCCTTTTTCTCCGGGAAGGGCGGATAACTGTGGGTGAAGCCCATGCAGCCGAGGCCCAGGGCCGAGACTTCGAGATCGCGCAGGAACCGTTTTTCCATGTCTGCCTCCTTGAGGGCGCTTCGCGCTCTTTCTCTTCCCTACCTCTTTCCGGGCGGCGGGGGGAAGCCGCAAAAAACTTCATGCGGCATTAAGAAAAAATGAGCGCCGGGGCTGGCGCAAGGCGTGCCCTGTGCTGTGAAGATGCGGCGCCCGGAGAACGGGCACTGCACAGGGGGAAGCCATGCTCCATCCGCAATGGGAGACCTTGTTCCTTGTCGTGGAATACGGCAGTTTTTCGCGCGCCGCGGCCGCGCGCTCGTGCTCGGCCGTGGCCGTCATGAACCAGGTGAATGCCCTGGAGGAGCGGCTGGGCGTGACCTTGCTCGCGCGCTCCACGCGCGGGGTGCGGCTCACCGAAGCCGGGGAGGCCCTCGTGGCCGAGGCCCGGCGTCTCGGCGCGGAGGCGGCCCGTGCCGTGGAAAAGGCGCGCACGGCCGCCGGACGCGGCGTTGTCAGAATCGGCACGTCCTTCCTCCGCCCCTGCCGGCCGCTCCTGGACCGCTTGGAAAAACTCCCGGCCGCCGTGCGGGAGTGTTTCCAGATCAGCATCGTTCCTTTCAGCGACAGCCCCGGCGACTTCGGCCGCCTGCAACAGCGCTTAGGCTCCGACATCGACTGTTTCGTGAGCCCCTGCGACAGCGCGGCCTGGAGGGAGGATTTCAGCCTGCTGCCGCTGGGGAGCTCGCGCTGCTGCGTGGCCCTCGCCGCCGGGCACCGCCTTGCGAGCAAGGCCCGGCTCACCTGGGACGACCTCGAGGGCGAGACCCTCTTGCTCGTCAAGCGCGGCGTCTCGCCCACGCTGGACCGCCTGCGCGACGAAATCGCCCGCGAGCATCCGGGTATTACCGTGCTGGACGCGCCGGGCTATTATGACATGGAGGTGTTCAACAGGTGCGGGCAGGCGGGCTACCTCATGGAATGCCCGGAAATCTGGAAGGGAGTGCACCCCTCCCTCGTCACCCTGCCGGTGGCCTGGGACTATGCACTCCCTTTCGGCATCGTGTATGCGAAAGCGCCGTCCCCGGCCTTCCGCCGCTTTGTGGAAGCGCTGGCCGAGACCCTATGAGGCGCGCACCGTCCCCAGCTTCTCGATGTCCTTGTCTGTCCTGTTGCCGTGGATGATGATGCCGTCGAGCGCCTTTTCCAGCGCGGTGAATTCCGCATCCGTGAGCGTGATGTCCGCCGCGGCGAGGTTTTCGCGCACGCGCTCCTCCTTGCGCATCCCGGGGATGGGCACGATGAAGTCGCCCTTGCGCAATATCCACGCGAGCGAGATTTGCGCCGGGGTGGCGTTCTTCTCGCGGGCGAAGCGCCGGAGCAGGTCGAGCAGGGGCTGGTTGGCGGCCACGTTCTCCTTGCTGAAGCGCGTGATGACGCGGCGCACGTCGTCGCCGGAATACTCGGTCTTTTCCGTATATTTGCCGCTCAGGAAACCGCTCGCCAGCGGCGAGAAGGGCACGAAGCCGATGCCGAGCTCGGCGCAGGCCGGGATGACGTCCTTCTCGAACATCCGCTCCATCATGGAGTATTCGCTCTGGATGGCGGCGAGCGGCGTCACCGCGTGCGCCCGGCGCACCTGGGCCTCCGTGGCCTGCGACAGGCCCCAGCCGCGCACGAGGCCCTCGCGGATAAGGGCGCCGAGGGTGTCGGCGATGCCCTCGAGGTCGCAGTCCTCGGGAACGCGGTGCAGGTAGTAGAGGTCCACATAGTCCGTGCCGAGCCGCTTCAGCGATTCCTCGAGCGAGCGGCGGATGCCCTGCGGGCTCAGCTTCGGCCAGGGCCAGTCCTGGCCGGGCAGCGCGAAGGGGCTGAACTTGGTGGCGAGCACGATGTCCTTGCGGAAGGGCGCCACGCCCTTGCCCGTGAGCTCCTCGTTGACAAAGGGGCCGTAGACCTCGGCGGTGTCGTAGAAGGTGCAGCCGAGCTCGTGCGCCAGCGCCATGAGGCGCAGGGCCTCGGATTCCGGCGGCAGCGCGCCGTAGCCGTGGCTGAAGCCCATGCAGCCCATGCCTATGGCCGAGACCGTGAGGCCGCTTTTGCCGAGTTCGCGTGTTTTCATGGTGGTGCCTCTTCAAATGTCGTAGCGCACGTTGCAGAGCCAGCTCACGATTTTCGGGTCATAGTGGGAGAAGAAGCAGCTTTTCCCGGTGTCGAGGCTGCGAATCTTTTCCATGTCCGCGTCGCTCAGGCTGAAGTCAAACACGGCGAAATTCTGCTCCATGCGCTCCCGGTGCACGGATTTGGGGATGCACACGATGCCCCGCTGCACCAGCCAGCGCAGGATGACCTGCGCCACGCTTTTTCCGTGCGCCTCGGCGATGGAAAGCAGCACGGGATTGCGGAAGATGTCGTTCTTCCCTTCCGCAAAAGGCCCCCAGGACTGCATCTGCACCCGGTTTTCGGCCATGAATTCCTGGTCGGCCCAGCGCTGGCAGAAGGGATTGACCTCCACCTGGTCAAGCGCGGGCGCGACCTCGTTGCAGCCGATGAGGTCGGCGAGGCGGTCGGGCATGAAGTTGCACACGCCGATGGCGCGCACCCGGCCCTCGCGGTACAGCTCCTCCATGGCCCGCCATGCGCCGTAATAGTCGTTGAAGGGCTGGTGGATGAGGTAGAGGTCCAGATAGTCCGTGCCCAGGCGCTCGAGCGACTTCTGAAAGGCCGCTTTCGCCTTCTCATAGCCGGCATCCTGTATCCAGAGCTTGGTGGTGAGGAAGATGTCCTCGCGGGCAACACCGCTTTTGCGCAGGGCGCGCCCCACGGCTTCCTCGTTGAGGTAGGCGGCCGCAGTATCGATGAGCCGGTAGCCCACGGCGAGCGCGTCCAGCACGGCCCGCTCGCATTCCGCCGCGTCCTCTATCTGGTAAACGCCGAAGCCCAGGATGGGCATTTCCACGCCGTTGTTGAGGGTCACGCTGTCCATGGCTGTCTCCCGGTTGCGGTTTCCTGCTTCACCTCTACATGGGCGCGGATTGCATGTAAAATGCCTATTTGCTACAACCGTTGGAACCCTTGGTTTCAACCTACCCGAGGCCGCCATGAGCCCCGCGCACCCCTCCCGCGCCGACGCGCTGTTCAATCCCCTGCTCGTCACCTTCAGGCGCGTGGCCGCCTGCGGCAGCTTCAACCGCGCGGCCGAGGTGCTTTTTCTCTCGGCCACGGCCGTACGCAAGCAGATGAACCAGCTGGAGGAGGTGCTGGGCCTCGAGCTTTTCGAGCGCGGGCGACAGGGCGTACGGCTCAGCCCGGCGGGGCAGGCGCTCCTGCAGGGGCTCGTTGCCCTGTCCGGCGAGGCGCGCCAGGTGCTCGGGCGCGCGGGCGCCGGCGCTGCGGCGGGCGAGGCCGCTTTGCGCGTGGGCACCTCCTTCCTCAATCCGGCTTCGGTGCTCGTGGACCTGCTCAAGCGGCTGGACGCTCTCGGGGAGCAGCCGCTCCAGCTCGTGCCCTTCGATGACCGCCGCGAGGGCATCCTCGCCGAGATCGGCAAACTGGGGGAGGAGTACGACATCCTCGTGGGGGCGTGCGACTCGTGGGCGTGGCTCGCGCGCTGCCGCTTCCGGCCGCTGGGGGACTACGCCATGTGCTGCGCCGTGCCCGCGGGGCACAGGCTGGCGGGGCGCGGCATCCTCGCCCTCACGGACCTCGCGGGCGAGACCGTGGTTCTGGGCGAGCGCGGGGACTCGGCCACGGTGGACAGGGCGCGGCAACTGCTCGGGGAGGAGGGCCGTATCCGGCTGGAAAACGGCCCCTTCTTCTATGATTTGGACATTTTCAACGCCTGCGCGCGGGAGGGGAAGATACTCCTTACGCTGGAATGCTGGCGCAACGCGCATCCGGCCTTTGTTACCGTGCCCGTGGCGTGGGACTTGCGCGTGCCCTGGGGCATCCTCTACGCGAGGAAGCCCTCGCCCAGGGTGGCGGCCTTTCTCACGCGGCTGGATGAGCGCCTGTCCGGGCCTGCCCCCTATTCGGCCCCGCCCACCACGAAGGCCGCGGGATAGAGCGCGCGGAACACGCCGAGCATCTTCTGGGCTCCGGCGGAATCGGCCCAGGGCCCCACCTGCACGTTCCACAGGTTGTTGCTGCCGAACTCAAGCCTGCCCTTGTGGCCCGCCTTGGCCAGCGTCTGGATGAGCTTGTAGGCGCTCTCCTTGCTCGCGAAGGCGCCCACCTGGACGTAGAAATCGCCCTTGATGTCGCCGTTTTCCGCAAGCTCGCTGATGCCGCCGAGGCTCTGGATGCGCACGCGCGCCGTGCCCGTGCCCATCATGTTGAGGCGTGTGGCCGCGGTGCGCGAGAGGTCGATGACGCGGTCCTCCACGAAGGGGCCGCGGTCATTGACGCGCACGATGACCGACTTGCCGTTGCCGAGGTGCGTCACGCGCACCCTGGTGCCCAGCGGCAGGAGCTTGTGGGCGGCTGTCATGGCGTACTGGTTGTAGCGCTCGCCATTGGCCGTGGTCTTGCCGTGGAAGCCGGGGCCGTACCAGGAGGCGATGCCCTCCTCCACGAAGCCGTGTGCCGACTTGAGGGGATAATAGGTCTTGCCGCGCACGGTATAGGGCTTGGTGCCGGCAACGCCGCCCTTGCGCCAGGAGGAGCGGGAGCCGCCGCAACCCGCGAGCACGAGCGCGCAGCAGATAAGGCCGAGCAGCAGCACAAGGCGCAGGGTTGACCGGGAGGGACGGGTGTGCCGGGGCATCAGGCGGCTCCGGCGCGTTTGGGGGAAGTTTTGGGGGGTGCGGCAGCGCCAGAGGGCGGCTCCCCGCCGGCTTCCAGTTCTTTGAGAAGCGCGCGCCCGGCCGCGCCAAGGCAATGGCGGTGCGCGGCCAGCAGGTCCCGCGCCGCATCCGGGCGTCCGGCCTCCAGCAGATCGCGGGCGGCGAGCGAATAAAGGCCTTCCCCGTCCGGGCCGCAGAGCGCGGCCACGATGCCGGGCCAGTGCGGCCCGAAAATGGCCGCCGCGCGCTCCTCCTCCACGGCCAGCCAGCGGGCCAGCGGCGCGTTGCCGCCCTCGCCCGCAAGATAGCGCGCGAGCAGGGCGAGCCCCTCGTCGAGCACGCGCAGGATGCGCCGAAGCTCCCGCTCCATGCTGTCCGCGGTCTGGCGCGGCAGCCCGGCCAGCGGCCAGAGCGCGTCCGGGGCGTCGGGGGCATCCGGCGGCCCGGCCGCTTCGGGGCCCTCGCGCCACAGGGCCTCGAGGTGCAGGAGGCGGTTGGCATAGTGCTGGCGCTGATAGGCGTCCTCGCGCAGCTTGATGCACTCGTGGAAGGCGAAGCCCACGCACCAGTCGATGAGCTCGCCCACGAGGGCGCGCTCCGCCGGGGGCTTGCGGCTGTTGGCCGCGTCCGGCGCTTCGTCGCTGCGGAAGAGGTGGTGCGCCGTGTCCTTGAGGCGCCAGAGCACCCCCTTGGAGACGGCTTCGCCCAACAGGGCGCGGATGATGGCGTGGGAGACCGTGCCGTCGCCCTCGAAACGGCGCAGCTGCGCGGTGAGCACCATGTGGGCCGCGCAATAGTCGCGCACGAGGTCGCGCACCAGCGCGGGCCTGCGCCGGGCAAGCCAGGCCCGGTTCATGCGCGGGAGCCGTCCTCGGCGTCCTTGAGCAGGGCGCGCGCCACGGCGAGGTCATAGATGCGGATGGGGTCCTCGGCAGTGCCCCCTTCCTTTGCGTAGAGGGCCGCGGCCTCGCGGATGACGCCCATGCTGAGCCAGGGGTGGCGCTCCCAGATTTCGGGATGCGCCGCCTCCCAGAGGCGGAATTCCACCTCGCCGTCAGGCCCGCGCCGCACATAGACCCGCGAACCGGGGTCGCCCGCATTGGCGTGATAATAGAGCCCGCGTTCGTCCTGCATGTCCTCTCCTTGTGCTTCTGCGGGGGCTTGCGCCTTTCCCGTGGGCGGATTCTAGGCGAAAATCCGCCCGCTTGCCAAGGCGCTTTTGCCGCGCTTGCCCTGCCCGGCGTCTGCCGCTAGAAGATGTTGTGGATTTGAGATGTGGGAATGGTGGGATATGCCATTGCTGCTTTTGTAATGCCGAAATTATCCGTCAAAAACAGCCTTTTCGGTGCTGGCTGCGTCAGAGAAAAATTTCCTCGGTCGAGTACTTAAGTACACTCCCTTCGGAAATTTTTATCTTCCTTGCTCCAGCCGTTGCGACGAAGGAAGCTACGGATGGAGACAGCAGTTAGTTACCGCGTAGGCCAGTCAACGCAACCGCTGTCGCTATCCGTAAGGCTCGCAAGCTCGCCAACGGCTAGCGCGCCAGCACCGAAAAATCTTATTTTTTAGGATTCTTCCGGCACTAGCATCCGTCTTCCGCTTCGCTCCAGACGGAGAGTGGAAGGGAACGGAGCTGTAAACCAGAGAGCGAACTCCGCCCTCGCCCCGGAGGCTCCATGCCGCGTTATCCCGTGCCCGCCGCCACAGCCACTGCGCCCCACTGTTCCGAGACCGTGGTGCGCCGCAGCCGCTTTCTCGCCCAATGTGCCCGCGCCGCCAGCCCGGCGGAGGCCCGCGCCTTTGTGGAGGCCGTACGCGGCCGCTGGCCCGACGCCACGCACAATTGCTGGGCCTTCGCCGCCGGGGCTCCGGGCGACACCGCGCGCATCGGCTCCTCGGATGACGGCGAGCCCCACGGCACGGCCGGGCGCCCCATGCTTCAGGTTTTGCTCCACGGCGGCGTGGGCGAAATCTGCGTGGTGGTGACGCGCTGGTTCGGCGGCGTCAAGCTGGGCACCGGGGGCCTTGTGCGCGCCTATCAGGACGCGGTGCGCGAGAACCTCGCCGGGCTTGCCACGGTGGAGCGCGTGCCGCAGAAAGTGGCGGCCCTCGTGCTCGACTACGCCCATCTGGACACACTTCGCCGCCAGCTCCCCGGCCTCGAGGCAACGGTGGAAGCGGAGGACTATGCCGAGCGCGCGAGCTTGCGCCTGCGCCTCCCCGCGGAGCGCGTGGCGGCCCTCGGCGAGCTTCTGGCCGCTGTCAGCAATGGCGCGGGCTCGCTCGAAGTGCTGGAAGACGAACCGGGTGAGGGCGCGGGCACGCCCTGACGGCGGAGGCCCCTCCAATACCCATCACCACAAAAAGAGCGCCCCCCTGCGCAAGGGACGCTCTTTCATCATCGGCGCACGGGCATTTCCCGCACCGCCCGGTTTTCGCGTTCTTTCCTTCCCCTACCGCTCCCCTAGAGCACCATCTGCCAATAGGGCAGGGCGCAGCAGGCCACGAAGATGCCGGACATGACGATGCGGAGGCTCATGACGAGCACCATCTGCTTGAAATTGATATAGCCGGAGCTGAAGAAGTAGAGGTAGATGACGAACTCATAGGGGAAGATGATATTGTCGAGGCCGTACTGGAAGGAAAAATAAAGGATGCGCGGGTCGAGGCCCATCTGGAGGCCCAGCTCCGTGATGGGCGTGGTGAGCGTGGCCGTGGCTGCCAGCGGGGTGAAGAGGAAGTTCACGCCCACGCCGACGAGGTAGGAGGAAATGGTGGCCACGAAGGCCCCGGATTCCTGGAACAGCGGCAGCACCAGCTGGGCCACCCACTGCGTCACCTTGAGCGCCGCGCCCGTGCTGCCGATGGCCATGCAGCCCATGACGAAGAAAAGCGGCGTGAAGTCGATCTGCTTCAGGTATTTGTCATTCATCAGGTTGACGCCGGGCAGGAAGGCGCAGGCCACGATGACCGCCATGACGGCGCCCGCGCTGATGCCGTGGAACTTGTCCGTAATCATGCCGAGCACGAGCACGATGATCAGCCACACGGCCCATTTCTGCTGCTTCGTCATGGGCCCGAGGGCGCTGTGCCCCTTGTTGACGATTTCCCGGATTTCTTCCCGTGAGGTATCGGTGCGCAGTACCACGAGGACAAGAATCATGGAAAGGATGATGTAGACGAGCACCGGCGGGAAATTGTAGATGGCGTATTCCATCCAGGTGGTCTTGATGCCCATGGTCTTGTCCACGAGGTCCATGCCCATGGTCATGTCGGCCGCGCCCGTGAGCCACATCATCTTGGAGGAGCCAACGGCGATGCAGGTGCCGAGCAGAAGCGCCGTGGCCTCCTTGCTCTTGGGCTTGAAGTCCAGCGCCTGGCAGAAGCTGATGGCAACGCCCATGAGGATGGCGCCCCTGGCGAGAATGGACGGGATGAGCGGCGAGAGCAGGATGGCGCCGATCATGAAGCCGAAAAGCGCGCCGCTGAAGCTGTTGCCCATGAGCTTCACGCTGGAAAGGGCGATGCGCCTGCCGAGCCCGCTTTCCGAAATGAGCTTGCCGAGGATGAAGCCGGAGACCACGATGATCCACACATCCCCGCGCCACGGCGCGTAGACCGTGGCCATGTTCACTCCCGTACAGCAGATGACGTACAATATGGGCAGGAGCAGGCCGACCACGGCGTCGCTCAGGGTATTGAATATCCAGGCGCACACCGCCCACACGGTAACGGCGATGAACGCGGACTGGGGACTGTTGAGGGAGCTGTACTGGAGGAGCAGGAAATAGGAAATGACGGGCAGGAGCAGGTTGGCGCTCCATTTGATGAGCAGTGTCCTGTCCAGGGCGTTTTCCGGTTTCATTTGGCATCTCCTTTGGGGCGCGCGGTTCTCACGGGGAGCGACGGCGGCGGAGACAAAAGCAGGCCAGCCCGGCAGTGAACTGAGATGGCCTGCTCCTGCTTCAAGAGTGTCCCGGCAAAGGCGCGGTCACACCAGCGTGTAGAGCGGGAACTCAAAGCTGATGGCGCCCTTGGGACAGCTGATGCGGCAATTGCCGCAATGCCAGCATTCGTCCCGGTATTCCTCGATGATGACGGGCACGGTCTTTTCCTTTTTGTCGATTTTCAGGATATAGGCGGGGCAGTCGCGCACGCAGGTTCCACACCGGACGCATTTTTCCTCATCAAAAACTGGGGGCATTTGGCTTCTCCCTCAAAAGTTGCAGGCAATGGGTGACGAAAGGCCCAGGGCGCGCCTCAGCATTTCACGAGGCCCGATTCCTCAAGCCAGAAGAATTCGCGCCCGTTGGGGCCCTTCCTGACCACGAGCGCCTTGGCGAGCGCCGGGTCCTTTTCCGGGTAGTCGGAGAGGTGATACATGGTGCGGCCGCTTTCCTTGCGGTGCAGGCAGGCGTCGAGGTGCATCTGGCAGACATTGAGCAGTTCGAAGGCCTCGTGGATGCGCATGAGGTCATGCAGGTTCCTGGCGCGCACGCGGTCCTTGTAGCCCTCGATGAAGTTGAGCCTGTCGAGGCCCAGCGCCATGCCCGCCATGTTGCGGCGGAACTTGCCGTAATAATCCATGACCTGCCGGATGGGGTTCTCGAACTCGCGGTGCGTCATGGAGCCCTTTTCCTCGCGCTTGAGGGGCTTCAGGATGCGCTCCTTTTCCTCGAGGATGGCGGCTTCGGGAATCCCGCCGAAGTCCGCCACGTCGCGCGCGGCCTCAGCGGCATGGCCGCCGGCCACATAGCCGCCGCACATGGCCCCGGAAAAGCTCGTGAAATTGCAGCCCGCGAAGAGACCCCTGACCGGAGTTTCCAGGTTGTCGTCCGCCTGGAGCATCCCGGAGGGGCAGAGCTCGCCCACTTCCACTTCCAGGGGCTTCTTGCTGAACTCGATGNCCCNGGCGGCGCAATAGTCGAGNTAGGTCTCCTTGTCCGCGGGCATGAGCACATATTGCAGNTGATGCACGTCCTCGGGGTTCAGGTGGCGCATNTCCATNTAGAANGGCGGNCCGTTGCCCTCCACCTGCTCCTGGTTNGTGCCCATCATCTGGTTTCTTCTGATGCCGTTTTCCATCATGGGNTCGTACTTGCCCATGAAGCGCTCGCCGAGCGCGTTGAGCTCGTGGCCGCCCATGTTGTTGATGCCGTTCATGCCCGGCGCGCCCCAGCCCTTGGGCAGGATGGTGCCGCGNGCGGTCTCCGGGTTGAGGATGGGCGCGCCCAGCTCATAGGCCAGGGNGAAGTAGCCGCCCGNGGTGAAGGGCGTGAACCAGCAGTTGTAGGGATTGTTGGTGGAATTGTTGGTGGCGCGCTGCACATGCCAGCCNAGGCAGTTGACGGCGGTCTTGCACTCGACGGCGGAAATCTCGCCGGTGAGCACATTGAAGCCCATACAGCCCGTGATGTGGCCGTCTTTNGCAAAGAGGCGGGTNATGAANAAGTCGTCGAGCACGTTCACGCCCATCTTGCGAATCTTGCGGGCGAGCTTGCGCTTGATGTCNCGGCCGTTGGGGATGTGCAGCCACCAGGCGCCGGGCTGCCCGAAGCCCACGGAGCGGAAATAGCCGCCGTCGTCCCTGCGCCGGAACTGGACGCCCACTTCCTCGAGCACGTCCTTGCAGGGCTTGATGGCGTCGTGCCACTGCTCGATTTGCTTCGGCCGGTAGCCGAAGGCGGACTTCATGTAGAAATTGACAAAGCTCTCGATGTTGTCGTTTTCCTCGTCCGTATCCAGCACGGCCATGAAATGGTCGTTGCCGCCGCCGAGGGAGCCCGAGCTCTCCAGNGTGCCCTTGCCCACCATCAGCACGTCCGCGCCNTCCTCGCGGGCTTTCAGGGCCGCCCCCATGCCGGAGGCCCCTGTGCCGAGAATGAGCACGTCCACTTTATAGANGGTGCCCCAGTCCTTTTTGATGGTTTCCATACGTTCTCCCTCGTGAAGGTTGCTGAGCCGGNACAGTGCCGGGAAGNCGAAGCTGCGNTTTCAGGGTCTGTGTATCTCGTTAAACAAATAACATGCCACGGAACCNGNANCGGGGNGGNGGNNGNAACGNNGGCCGGGGAGGCCNGNGCGCCGCGANGATGCGGGTGTGGGGNAGGCNCNAAAAACNGCTTATTTNTTAGNNGNTTNGNAAAAATTCCGGGANNAGCCGCGCCCGCAGGCGTGGACCGGATGCGGAAAAAGGCCCCCGGAANCGCGCAGGGNCGCGGCGGCAGGGCGCGGAAAAAGCCGGGTCAGCANCAGNCNTACAGGATGATTATCAGAAAATATTCTGATATGCTCGGNCCAGCGCGGGCGANGCCGGGCATCCGGGCAACCGTTGTGCGCTTTTTCTCAAAGCGGCGCGAAAGAGCTGCGGGAGCGCCGGGAAAGGCTGTTCTTGACGGCTGATTTCGGCNTTNCAGAGGCACAGCACACGCCACAAACCTCCAGGAACNCCACTCCCTGCATAAACACGGCACCAGGGGCCGGNCACCATGAGCGAGAAAAACATCGTTTTCAGCACCATCCCCTTCGGNGGCGACGTGTCGGCCACNGAAAGCGCCTGGAACCCCTTCCACGCGCTCCCCAGGCTGCAAAACTTCGTCATCCACAAGCTCTATCTCTTCATCCCCTCTTCCCTGCGCGCAAGGATGAAGGAGCTAGCCCAGTCCNTGGCCGCAAGCTCCCCGCACATGGAGGTGGAGACGGTGCCNGTGCTCCTGAACAAGGATTTTTCGCCCACCTCCATGGGAGACTTTTACAGCTATTTNAACGACTATTTTACCGCCTTNCCCTTCCGGCCCGAGNNNGAAAAGTATTTNATCCATTTTGCGCCGGGCAATTCCTTTTCCCATTCCTTCATGTTCACGCTGCTCATCAACCTGCGCAAATTGCCCGTCCGGCTTTTGCAGTTGCGAAAGATGCCGGGGGGCACCATCGGCGAGGTNTATGACTGCGCCATCAACACCTGGGTNGCGGAAATCGCCAGAAGGGAAATGGAGCGCAGCGACCCGCAGGAATTTCTGAAAAGCTCCATCAAGACGCGGAACCCGGACTTCAACCGCCTCATCGGCGAAATCGAGCAGGCNGCCATCAATTCNGAGGCCCCGGTGCTGCTCGTGGGCGCCACAGGCAGCGGAAAATCCCGGCTCGCCCGNCGCATCTACGAGCTCAGGCACATGCGCGGNATGGCGAAAGGCAAGTTTGTGGAGGTGAACTGCGCCACCCTCTCCCGGGAAAGCGCGCAATCCATGCTCTTCGGGCATGTGCGCGGGGCCTTCACCGGGGCCATCGCCAACCGCAAGGGCTTNGTGGCCCAGGCGGACAAGGGCATCCTCTTTCTGGACGAGATCGGCGAGCTCACCGAGGACATGCAGATACTGCTCCTNAANGTCATNGAGGAGAAAACCTTCATCCCCTTCGGTGCGGACGCCCCGGCGCGCAGCGATTTCCAGCTCATTTGCGCCACCAACCGGGACTTGAACCGGGACTGCCTCGAGGGGCGCTTCCGGCTGGACCTNTTGTCGCGCATCAATCTCTGGGAATTTCACCTGCCCTCGCTGCGCGACCGGCCCGAGGACATCGAGCCCAATCTCGACTATGAACTCCAGCGCATCACCGCCAGCCGCGGCATGGTGGCGCANTTCACCGGCGAGGCGAAAGAGCGCTTCCTGGAATTNGCCGAATCGCCGGAGGCCATCTGGCCGGGGAATTTCCGCTCCCTCTCNGCNAGCCTGGAGCGGATGGCGACCTATGCCCCGCGTTGNCAGATAGATGCGGANGTGGTGGCGCGGGAAATCGCCNGGCTGAGGAAGATGTGGCAGCCCCTGCGGGAAGAGGGGGGCTTTCCCCTGCTGCGNAGCCTGCTCCCGGANGAGGAAAAGCTCGATTTGTTTGANAAGCTGCAACTGGAGGGCGTGCTGGANGTCTGCCTGCAGGCGGCTTCGCGCTCCGAGGCCGGGCGCGCGCTNTTCGGCGTGTCCCGCAAGGGCAAGACAACGCTTGACGACACCACGAGGCTCCGAAAATACCTCGCCGCCTACGGCATCGAGTGGGACAGTATCAAGGANGCNGCCGGGGCGCAGAGGATGCGGGAGCGAAGGGGCGCTTTTCCGGGCTAGGGCCGGAGGCGNGGCCTTTGCTGTGCGGAGNGCGCGGGCGGCTTCGGCNGCGGCCCGTGCAAGCTCCGCCCGCTCGTGGTCCGCGCGCAGGGCCGCCCTGAGCCGCGCCTCGCCCCGCGCCACCGTGGGGTANCGGATGGCGGAAATGAGGATNCCCGCCTCGCGCAAGNNTTNCGCCGCGGCCACNGCCGCGCGCTCGTCGNCCGCCATGAGCGGCACGATGGCTGTCTCACCCGTGACGGCCACGCCCAGTCCGCGCAGCCGGGCGCGGAAAAAGGCCGCATTTTCCTGAAGCCGCGCCACGCGCGAGGGCTCCTCCCNCANGATNNNNAGNGCNGCNAGCGCNGNCCCNGCCGGNGCNGCNGAGAGCGCGGTGGAAAAGACGAAACTGCGCGCCTTGTGGCGCAGCCATTCCATGAGCCGCGCNGGNCCGCGCACATAGCCGCCGTCCGCGCCGAGAGCCTTGCTGAGNGAGCCCGTGAAGATGTCCGGCCCGCGCCCCGTCAGCCCGAAATGCTCGCAGATGCCGCGGCCNGTNNGNCCGANGACGCCGAGGGCGTGCGCCTCGTCCAGCACGCTGATGAGCCCGTGCNGGGCCGCCACTTCCATGAGGCCCGGCAAGTCGGCCACGTCGCCGTCCATGCTGAACACGGCGTCGCTCACCACCACGCGCCGCCGCCCCTGATGCTCCAGCGCGAGGCGGTCCAGCGCCGCCATGTCGTTGTGGGGGTAAATGACGACCCGCGCGCCGGAGAGGCGGCAGCCGTCGATGATGCTGGCATGGTTGAGGNNNTCGCTGAAGATCACGTCGCCCTTGCCGCNGAGCGCCGNCANNAGNCCCACATTGGCCGCATAGCCCGAGGAGAAGNCGAGNGCGGCCTCCGAGCCTGCGAAGGCCGCCAGTTCCGCCTCGAGCCTGCCGTGCAGGGGGAGGGTNCCCGTGGTCAGGCGCGANCCGCCCGTGCCCGCGCCATAGGTGCCGAGCGCTTCGGCGGCCGCGGCCTTCACGCGGCNGTCCGCGGCGAGGCCGAGATAATCGCCCGAGGCGAGGAGGAGCAGCTCTCGCCCCGCATGGCGCACNCGNGGGCCCGGGGCGCTTTCAAATACTTCAATGTTCCGGTAGAGGCCCGCGGCCCTGGTCTCTGCCAGCTCCTCCTCCACAAAGGCCAGGCTGTCCGGNGGCCCGGCNTCCTGCGTAACTTCCGTCCCGGCCTCCCGCGTAAAGGGCGGCGGCGGGGGGACGTGTTCCACCAGCACGGGGCGCCGCTCGAGAAAGGCCACGGTGTCNGCCACGGCCTCGCGCGGCCCGCGGTAGAGAAAGACGCGGCCGCCGCGCGGCGAGCNGTCCTCCTTGAGGCNCTGGATGCGCACATAGCCGAGGCCCGGCGCGGCCACATAGCCCGTCACATAGTCCGGGTCGTCNGAAATGCAGAGTTCGGCAATGATCGAGGGCGCGGCGCACACCTTGGCGGCGAGNACNGCCGCTTCCCGGTANTGCTGCTTGCCGTCCGGCGCNGGCNGGATGGGCCGNGCCNNCGGCCATGTCCATGCGCGTGGCGCGCACGCCGCGTTCCCGGTCCGGCTCCAGCCTTTCCAGCGTGTCCGCGTCCACGAGCATGGCCCCGCGCAGGGGCGGCGCGTNCAGNAAAAGCTCGATGACCGCCTCGGGCCGGGCNACGCCNGCNTCGCGCANNAGNNCCGCGGCGAGGCGCAGGCCCGCAGCGGCGTCGGGACATGGCAGGGCNCGCGCCGGGAGCGCCGGGATGCGCAGCAGCGTCTCCTCGTCCAGCGCCTCGATNCTGATATGGATGTTGTCGGGCTGNCCCTTGGCGTGAGCAAGGGCGCGGCGGGCCAGCTCCGCGGCCAGNGCCGGAACGGCCTCCCCTGTCGCGATACGCTCCGCGCCGGAGATATGCTCGGGCCNTTGGCCNCCAGACGCACCGGGCCGGGCGCGGGAGGCCCTCATGCGGATGCTGTAAAGGGGCACGTCAGGCAAGNGCCCGGTGGGACGCCCACCGGAGACAGGTAGACCTAGCCGCCAAGATAGGCTTCCTTGACCTTGGGGTCNTCNAGCAGTTNGNGNCCNGGNCCCTCCAGCACCACGCGCCCNACCTCGAGGATATAGGCGTAATTGGCCACGGAAAGCGCGGCGTAGGCGTTCTGCTCCACGAGGAGCACGGTCTTGCCGTCTTCGTTAATCTTGCGGATGATGCCGAAAATCTCCCGCACGAGCAGGGGCGCGAGCCCGAGCGACGGTTCGTCGAGCATGAGCAGGTCGGGCCGGCTCATGAGCGCCCGGCCCACGGCGAGCATCTGCTGCTCCCCGCCCGAGAGCGTGCCGCCCTTCTGCCAGGAGCGCTCGCGCAGGCGCGGGAAGAGCGTGTACACCCACTCCATGTCCTCGGCGATGCCGTCCTTGTCGTCGCGTGAGTAAGCCCCCAGATGCAGGTTCTCCTCAACAGTCAGGTGCGGCAGGATGCGCCGGCCCTCCGGCGAAAGCGCGATGCCGCGGCGCACCATTTCCTCGGGCCTGAGCCCCATGAGCGACACGGCCTCCTCCCCGGCGTGGCGCCTGAAGAGGATCTCGCCGCTGATGGTCTTGTTGAGCCCGGCCACGGAGCGGATGATGCTGCTCTTGCCCGCGCCGTTGGCCCCGATGAGCGTGACGATGGCCCCGTGCGGGATGGAGAGGCTCACCCCCTGCACCGCCTGGATGCCGCCGTAGCGGACGTGGAGATCCTTGATTTCAAGCATTTTGCACCAACACGTCCTCGCCGAGGTAGGCGCGGATGACCAGGGGATCGTTGCGCACCACGTCGGGCGTGCCCTCGGCGATGAGCGCGCCGTATTCCATGACCCAGATATATTCGCACACGCCCATGACCACCTTCATGTCATGCTCGATGAGCAGGATGGTGAGCGCGAACTCGTCGCGGATATGCCCGATGAAGTGCATGAGCTCGAGGCTTTCCTGCGGGTTCATGCCCGCCGCGGGCTCGTCCAGGAGGAGCAGGCGCGGCTCGGTGGCGAGGGCGCGGGCTATCTCGAGCCGGCGCTGCGCCCCGTAGGGGAGGCTCCCGGCGGTCTCGTCCAGCTGCTCCGAAAGGTGCACGCGCTCGGCGAGGCGGCGCCCCTTCTCGCGCAGTTCCTCCTCCTCGCGGTAGAAGCGGGGCAGGCCCAGCGGCGCCATCCACCACGGACAGTGGCGGCGCACATGGCAGCCCACCATGATGTTCTCGAGCACAGTCATCTGCGGGGAGAGGCGGATATTCTGGAAGGTGCGCGCCATGCCGAGGCGGCAGATGTCATTGGGCTCCTTGCCGCGGATGCTCGCGCCGTCGAAGGTGATTTCGCCCTCCTGCGGGGTGTAGAAGCCGGAAAGCACGTTGAACACCGTGGTCTTGCCCGCGCCGTTGGGCCCGATGATGCCCGCGATGGCCCCGGCGGGCAGCGCGATGGAAAGGTCGCTCACGGCCGTGACGCCGCCGAAGCGCATGGTCACATTGCGCGCGAGCAACAGCGCCCCGGCATAGTCCGGGGGCGTGGGGAGGACGAAGCCGCTCATGCTTTCTCCCTCCTCTCAAGCCGCCGGAAAAAGGCGAAGATGCGGTTCCAGGTGAGCTCGCGCGTGCCCATGATGCCCTCGCGCCGCTTGAGGATGATGACGAGAAGCACCACCGAGAACACCACCATGCGCATCCCCGGAATGCCGGGAATCTCGATGAATCCGAGGTCCATGGGCTCCTCGAGGAAGCGCAGCCACTCGAGGAGGATGGTGATGACCGTGGCCCCGAGGATACTGCCCGTGAGCGAGCCCAGGCCACCGGCCACCACGAACATGAGCACGTTGAAGGTTAAAAGGAAGTTGAACATCTTCGGGTCGATGGTGGAGAGGTGGCTCCCCAGCAGCGCCCCGCCGATGCCCGCGAAAAAGGCTCCGATGCAGAAGGAGAGCACCTTGTTCCAGAACACGTTGATGCCCATGACGCTGGCCGCGATTTCATTGTCGCGGATGCAGCGCAGAACATTCCCGAAATTGCTGTAGCAGAGGCGCGCGAGCACGATGAGTGTGAACAGCGCCCAGCCGTAGCAGACGAGCAGGGTGGCGTGGCCGGGGATGCCCTTGATGCCCAGCGAGCCGTTGGTGATGGGTGTCGCGTTGACGATGAGTACGCGGATGATTTCGGCGAAGGCGAGGGTCGCCATGCCGAGATAGTCGTCGCCCAGGCGCAAGACCGGCACGGCGATGAAGATGGCGAAGACGCCCGCGAAGAGACCGCCGCCGAGCACCGAGACCCAGAAGGGCGTCAGCAGGTCCGAGAAGGGCCAGATGATGGGCTCCAATATCCACATGATTTCTTTCTGCGCGGGCGGCAGGATGCACAATGCCGACACATAGGCCCCGATGGCGATAAAGCCCGCGTGCCCCAGCGAAAAGAGCCCGGTGAAGCCGTAGATGAGGTTCAGCGAGAGCGCGAGAATGATATTGATGAAGATGAGCTTGGCGATATAAATCTGGTAATCGCCGAGGAAGGCTTCGGCCTGCCAGAGCACCAGGCCGAAAATGACCATGGTGGCGATGCTGAGAAAAGTGTTGCGGTCGAGGCGCATCAGATTTTCTCCTTCATGCGCTCGCCCAAAAGGCCCGTTGGCTTCACGAGCAGGACGAGGACGAGGAGGATGAAGGCGAAGGCGTCGCGATAGCCGGAGAGCTCGGGCATGAAGGCCACGGTCATGATTTCCACGAAGCCGAGGGCCACGCCGCCGAGCACCGCGCCCTCGATGGAGCCGATGCCGCCGAACACCGCCGCGATAAAGGCCTTGAGGCCCGGCATCACGCCCATGTAGGGGTGCACCTGCGGGTAGCGCAGGGCCCACATGATACCGGCCGCCGCGGCCAGCGCCGAGCCGAGCCCGAAGGTGAGCGCGATGACATTATCGACCTTGACGCCCAGAAGGCGCGTGGTCTCGATGTCTTTCGAGATGGCGCGCATGGCGAGGCCCGGCTTGGTGCGGTAAACGATATAGAGCAGGATGCAGACGAGGATGATGGTCATGCCCGGCACAAAGGCGGCGAGATGGGTGATGCGCAGATTGCCGATCTGCCAGGCGTTGGTCAGCCATTCGGGCTGGAGCACAGGCCGGGGCTGGCCCGTGAAGATGACCACGGCGAGGCTTTCAATGAGGAAAGACACGGCGATGGCGCTGATGAGCGCCGAGATGCGCGGCGCGTCGCGCAGGGGCTTGTAGGCCACGCGGTCGATGATGACGCCGAGCAGGCCTGCGGCGAGCACGGAAATCACGGCCGCCACGGCCCAGGGCCAGCCGAAGGCGAAGGTGCCGAAAAAGATGAAGTAGGC
>JAAUYX010000044.1:0-3834 GCA_014804905.1 Desulfovibrio sp.
AGCTCCCCGAGCGCCGCAACGAGCAGCTCGCCACGGAGACCGAGCTTGCGCGCAAGATGGTCACCTACTGGAAGGCCACCATGGCCCCGCAGAAGGTGGTCATCGACTCCCTTGCGGGCAAGTACGAGCCCTGCGTGTTCAACCACAAGCACCATGTCATCTCGCTCATGGAGCGCATTGAAGGGAACAAGCTCGCCTCGGCCTTCCACACCGAGCCTGCCACCCTCTGCGTGACCTGCCACCACAACAGCCCGGCCTCGGCCACGCCGCCCAAGTGCGCGAGCTGCCACAGCCCGACCATCGACCCCGCCACCCCCCAGCGTCCGGCGCTCATGGCGGCCTTCCACCTCCAGTGCATGAGCTGCCACAAGGACATGAAGGTGGCGNGGCCGCGCAATACCGACTGCACAACCTGCCACAAGCTCCGCGCCCCTGAGCGCGCCGCCAACCAGGCCAACTAGGGGGAACCATGAACCGCAGAAAATTCCTCACCATTCTCGGCAGCGCCGGCGTGGTTTCGGCGCTGGGTTCGGCAAAGGTCGCCGAGGCATCCCCGGCGAGCTTCCCCTATTATCCCGACAGCTGGGGCGTGCTCCACGACACCACNCGCTGCATCGGCTGCCGNCGCTGCGAGGCNGCCTGNCANNAGGTGAACCACCTGCCNGAGCCGAAAGTGCCCTTCACCGACCTNTCGGTNACGGAAAAGAAGCGCCACACCACGGCCTATGAATGGACCGTGGTCAACAAGTACGAAGTCAACGGCAAGCCGTACTTCCGCAAGCTCCAGTGNTTCCACTGCAATGACCCGGCCTGCGCCTCGGCCTGCTTCGCCCGCTGNTTCANCAAGCTCCCCAACGGCGCCGTGGTCTATGACGGCTCGCAGTGCGTGGGCTGTCGNTACTGNATGGTGGCCTGTCCCTTCTATGTGCCCGGCTTCCAGTATGANCTCGCCTGGGACCCGCTGGTGCAGAAATGCACCTTCTGCGAGCCCAGGCTCAAGGAAGGCAAGCTCCCCGGCTGTGTGGAAGCCTGCCCGGTGGACGCCATCACCTTCGGCCGCAGGAGCGACCTCATCAAGATCGCCCGCGCGCGCATGGCCGAAAATCCGGGCCGCTATGTGGACTATCTCTATGGCGAGTACGACGCGGGCGGCACGGCCTGGATGGTGCTGGCGCCTGCCNCGGGCGGCGCGCCGGTTCCGGTCGATGANCCGCAGGGCGCGGGCACCGAGTTCAAGCAGCTCGGGCTCGACACGCACCTCGGCTCCCAGCCCATGGGCCAGCTCACCTACGGTGCNCTCGGCGCCGTGCCCATGATNGTGGCCTTCTGGCCCGTGCTCTTCGGCGGGGCCTGGGCCATGACCAAGCGCCGCGAGGCCATGGCCAAACTTGAGCAGGAAAAGATCATCAAGGATGCCAAGGACGACCTCGCCGCCGCCGTGGACGCGGCCGTGCGCAAGATCGGCGAGACCGAGGGCGAAGGCGCNGCCGAGCGCGCGCGCCAGGCCATGACCGAGGCGCTCAAGGCGCGCGAGGCCCAGAACTCCGGCGACGGGCATGGGGAGGAGAAGTAGATGGATACCCACGGCATCATCATTCCCACCAAGGACAAGCTCTTCAATCTCGAGCCCCTGCTCTCCAGAACGCCGGGCAACATCATCACCTGGATCATCCTGGCCGTGGGCTTTGTCATCACGGTCATCCGCTTTACCGTNGGCATCGGCTCGGTGACCAACCTCACCGAAGCCCAGCCCTGGGGCCTGTGGATTGGCTTTGACCTGCTTTGCGGCGTGTGCCTCGCGGCGGGCGGCTACTTCACCACCGTGGCCTGCTACGTCATGGGCATGAAACACTTCCACTCGGCGGTGCGNCCGGCCGTGACCACGGCCTTCCTCGGCTACGCCTTCGTGGTCGTGGCCCTNCTCTATGACCTGGGCCATCCGCTNCGNCTGCCNTACATGTTCTTCTTCCCCGGCACCACCTCGGTGCTCTTTGAAGTGGGCCTGTGCGTGGCGACCTACCTCACGGTGCTCTTCATCGAGTTCTCCGTGGCGCCCATGGAATGGCTCGCGCAGAAGTTCCCGTGGCTTCTGACCTGCCGCAAGATCGTCATCCGCGTGACCATCCTTCTGACCATCTTCGGCGTGACNCTCTCCACCCTGCACCAGTCCTCGCTGGGCTCGCTCTACCTCATCGCGCCCGGCAAGCTGCATCCGCTCTGGTATTCGCCCTTCATGCCCATGTTCTTCTTTGTGAGCTCCATGGCCGCGGGCGCCAGCATGGTCATCTTCGAGGGCCTCTTTGCGCACAAGGGCGTGCACCANTACATGGACGCCACCCACCTGCGCGAGGCCGACGGCGTTGTGCTGAGCTTCGCCCGCGCGGCGTCGTTCATCCTCTTCGCCTACTTCATGCTNAAGTTCATCGACATGCTCGTCCAGGCCAACCTGCCGTGGCTCGGCACGGGCTGGGGCGCCTGGTGGCTGGTGGAGATGTTCGGCTTCGTGCTTCTGCCCGCCCTGCTCTACGCCAAGGGCGCGCGCGACGGCAATGTGGGCCTGTGCCGCATCACCTCGGTGCTCGCCGTGGCCGGCATCGTGCTCAACCGCTTCAATGTCTCCATGATTGCCTTCAACTGGCAACTGCCNTCGGCGGAGCGCTATTTCCCGAGCATCTGGGAAATCTGCATCTCCATCTTCGTGGTGACCATGATNGTCACCGCCTACCGCTTCATCGTCTANAACATGCCCGTGCTNTACGAACACCCCGACTTCAAGGGCGAAGAGCACTAGGCCCGGGACAAGGAGAAGCACATGGAATTCCCCACCTTTTACAGCTACTTCCTGTACACCAAGAACTGGGCGTACATCATGATGTTCGTGGTGCTTCCGCTCTATGTGCTGTACTGGAACTACATCCTCTACCCCGACAAAAAGAAGGGCAAGAACGGCCGGCATTGANAACCGTAAAGGGCGGGGCTAAGGCCCCGCCCTTTTTCATCCGGGNGGCGGGCGCCGGGCGCTCCGCGTGACCCGGCAAAGACGCCGCCGATTTTGCCCCTTGTGCATGGCGGGGGCGTGCTTATTTTCTCCGCNTGAGNCCGAACCCCGAGGAGGTTTTTCCATGTGCCTCGCCATCCCCGCCCAGATCGTCGCCCTTGAGCCGTCCGACATGGCCCGCGTGCGCGTGGGCGAAAGCTCCACCTTTCTCTCCGCCTCCACCATGCTTTTGCCCGAGCCGCCCAAGGTNGGCGATTATGTCATCGTCCACGCGGGCTTCGCGCTCCACTCCCTTACCCCGGAGGAGGCGGAATCCAGCCTCGCGGCTCTGCGCGAACTGGCCGAGGCTGTCGAAGGCCAGCCGGCCAATTTCTAGCGTNGCCTGTTCCTACCGGTATTTTGGGTTTGTCCGTGATTGACGCGGCCACGTGGATGCCCGCCGCCGTTGACGGCCTGATACAGGCCTTCGGCCCNAGGCTGNGNTTCGTGGGNCTGCAAGGCAGCTATCGCCGCGGCGAAGCCACTGAAACAAGCGACATCGACCTCTGCGTCATCCTGGACCGGCTGGATACGGCGGATTTTCCGCGACTGCGCGCAGTGCTGGACGCNCTNCCCGAAGGGGAAAAGGCCGCGGGCTTNGTGGCGGNCNCNGNGGAGCTGGCCGCGTGGCCNCGNTTCGANCTTTTCGCCTTCGCCAATGATATGGACGCCTGGCACGGCGAGCTTGCGCCGCTCCTGCCGCCCNTCACTCAGGCCGACATCGCCCTGGGCGTGCGCACGGCCGTAGCCGCGCTCTGCCACGAGGCCACGCAGGCACTCCTGCTCGCACCCCGNCT
>JAAUYX010000044.1:3839-13915 GCA_014804905.1 Desulfovibrio sp.
CNGANGCNGCNNNNAGCGCTCGGCACAGTCTTGCCAAGGCCNTCCTGCGCGCNCTGCAGGGCNTTATCTCTTTGAGGGACGGGATTTTCCCGCGCGACCGGGCGGNGGNNCTGCGCNGGGCGCATGGAGGANGANGCGGAAGTCCTCGCCNNGGCCGAATCNCAGCNGCTCNCNGNGCTNGCCGCNGCCTGCCGCGCCTGGAGCGCCGCNNGNCTTCNGGAACTGCCCAATCAGGAGTGAGCGGCGCGTTCCTCACCGCCGCAAGAACGCGGGCAGGGCGAAATAGGCCCGCGCCGCAAGGTCGAAACAGCTTCCGGGCAGGTAACTGGCCGCCCAGAACAGGCGGTANTTGGGCGAGCTTGCGCGCCANGGGCGNACCGCCTCGCGGGCNTCGGCGTTGCGCCCCTCCCGCCACAGGGCCACGGCCTTCTGGAAAGCCGCGCGCCTGGTGAGCAGGGCCACCAGGTCCGCGTGTTCCGCGTCATAGCCGGGATAGAGGCCCCGGTGCTTCTCGAGGATGCGCANGGTCTCGTCCGCNAACTGNCCGAACTTGCGGAAGGTGGTGTTGCCGCCATGCACGCGCCAGATGGTGAGCGGCTCGTCGATATAGTCCAGCTCCCAGTCGTGGGCTACGCGGTAGAAGAGGTCCGCCTCCTCGCAGACATTGAGGCTCTCGTCGAACCACGCCGGCGCGCCCTGTCCGCTCTCCCCGTCCTCCCCGGCCGGGGCCACGCTCTCNAGCGCCTCGCGCCGCAGCATGGCCGAGGACATGGAAATCCACTGCCGGGCCATGAGCTCCGCAAAGACCATGCCGCGCCCGGGCGCGCTTTGCGCGAACACGCGCGANAGCACCCGGCCCTNCTCCACGATTTCCGTATCCGTGCACACCAGACCCACGCGGGGCCTGGCCTCCAGCAGCGCCACCTGCTTTTCGAGCTTTTCGGGCTGCCAGAGGTCGTCACAATCGAGAAAGGCCACATNNCNNCCNCNGGCCTCGGCCAGCGCNAGGTTGCGCGCCGCGCCCAGGGGCACGGTCTCCNTNCCCCNNAAATAGCGCAGTTGCGGACCAAAAGCCCTGGCAAGCTCCGCGCTGCCGTCCGTGGAGCCATTGTCCCAGAAGATGATTTCGAAATCCTGAAAGGTCTGGNGGCGCAGGCTTTCNAGNGCCNCGGCGAGCTCCGGNCCGCCGTTCAGGCAGTTCATGATNACGGAAACGGCGGGCTTCATGCTTNCCCCNGCCTGGCTCACGAGCGGAACACCCAGAGCTTGCAGATGAAGTACACGGCCACGGGCACGGCGGCGATGGCCACCCACATGGCCACGGCATAGCTCATGCCCGCGGCNGTGAGCAGCCAGATGATGCCGGTATTGATNCCCAGGCCCACGCCCTGCGTGGCCGCGAAGCGCGGCAGCATGGTGCGGTGGCTGCCTTCGGCCCGGAAGGTCCAGAGGCATTGGCCGAGATAGGAGACGGCGAAGGATANGACAAAGGCGAGCGTATTGCCCGGCAGCACGGGCAGCCCGAGCAGGCTCACCAAGAAGAGGCCGCAAAAATAATAGGTCAGCGAGGCCGCGCCGCCCACGATGCAGAAGCGCATCCAGCGGCGCGCCAAAAGGCCGCGCACGAAAGCGCGCAAATCATCCCAGGTGGGGGAATGCAGGTCGGGGAGCGGCATGGCGGCTTCCGGGGGCGCGCAAGCGCAGGCTCAGAGGGTTTTTTCCACGATATAGCGCGGCCNGTGCCGCACCTCGGTGAAGATCTTGGCGATGTATTCGCCCATGATGGCAAGGCAGAACAACTGCACCGAACCGAGCAGCAGGGTGACGATGATAAGCGAGGTCCAGCCCTGCACGGTCTCGCCCATAAGGTATTTCCAGAGCGTCACGCCGCAGAGCAGGAAGGCGAAGCCCATGCAGACGAGGCTCATCAGCCCGGCCACGCGCAGGGGGGCGGCGCTGCACGAGGTGATGCCCCGCCAGGCGAAGGCGATCATCTTGCGCAGGGGATACTTGCTCTCCCCGGCCTCGCGCGCCTTGCGTGCATAGCTCACCGTGGCCGTCCTGAAGCCCAGGGTGGGAAAGAGCCCGCGCAGGAAGAGCGACTGCTCGCCGTAGCCTTCCAGCACCTTGAGCACCGGGCGCGCCACGAGTCGGTAATCGGCGTGGTCCGGGATGATGGACACATTGAGCCTGCGCATGAGGGCGTAGAAAAAGTGGGCCGTTTCCCGCTTGAAGGGCGTGTCCGTGCTGCGGCTGGCGCGCACGCCATAGACGATGTCGCAGCCTTCGGCATAGCGGGCCAGCATCTCGGGAATGACGGAAATATCGTCCTGGAGGTCGGCGTCAAGGCTGATGACGCAGTCCGCGCCCCACTCCCGCGCGGTCTCCATGCCGGCCCAGACGGCGTTCTGGTGTCCGGCGTTGCCCGCGAACTTGACGCCGCGGCAGAAGGGGTCCTCCGCATGGCGGCGCTCGATGAGCTCCCAGGTGCCGTCCCGGCTGCCGTCATCCACATAGAGGGCATAGCTTTCCGGCTGGACGAGACCGCGGGCCTTGCAGTCGGCGAGCAGGCGCGAGAGCTCGTCCATGGTGCGCGGCAAGGTCTCCTGCTCGTTGTAGCAGGGCACGACAAGGGCGAGCAGCGGCGCGGGCCGGGGGGTGCCCTGCGCGGGCGCGGCAGTATCGGAAGGGCTCGTCATCAGTGCTCCAGCGCGCGGGCGAGCGCGGCGCAGACGCTCTCCACATCTTCGGCGGAAAGGCCCGGATGCAGGGGCAGGGTCACGAGCTCGGCATAGAGCTCTTCCGTGGCCGGGAGGTGCTCGCGACCGCCGCCAAAAAGCGTCAGCAAATGGTTGGGCTTGTAGTGCACCCCGGTGGGGATGCCCTCGGCCTGGAGGGCCGCCACCACGGCGTCCTTGCGGCCGTCAAGGACGCGCACGGGCATGATGTGCGGCACGATGAAGTCCCTGGGGTCCGTGACCAGCAGGGCCACGCCGGGAAGCTCCTGAAGCCGCTCCCGGTAGAGCCGCGCCAGTTCCCGCCGGGCCGGGATGAATTCGCTCTCCAGCCGCGCGAGCTGGGTGCGCCCGATGGCCGCCATGATGTTGCTCATGTGGTAGCGCCAGCCGGGGAGCTTCACGTCCGGGTCCCAAGAGCGGGCGCCCGAAAAGCGCTTTGCCGTGTCGCCCTCCACCGAGAGCAGGCGCGCGTCGGCGGCAATGCGCGCCGATTCCCGGTCAAAGGCGACGAGTAAGCCGCCCTCGCCGCAGGTGATGTTCTTGATGCCGTCAAAGCTGAAGCAGACCAGGTCCCCGAAGGAGCCGATCTTGCGTCCGTGGTGACGGCAGCCGAAGGCGTGGGCCGCATCCTCCACCACGCGCAGGCCGTGGCGGCGTGCGAAGGCGTAGGTCTCGTCCAGATGCCAGGGATTGCTCGCATAATCCACGGGCATGACGGCAATGGTGCGCGGGGTCAGGCGGCGCTCGGCGTCGGCCACGTCAAGGGTGCCGGTCTCGAGCAGCACGTCGCAGGCCACGGGCACGCAGCCCGCGGCGAGCACGGCCTGGAACGAGGCCACAAAGGTGAGGGAGGGCACGAGCACCTCGGGCGCGTCCGTTGGCGCCGCCACGCCCTGCAACGCTGCAAAAACGGCCAGGTGCAGGGCAGCCGTGCCCGAATTGACGCTCACCACCTGCCAGGGCTCCACACCCAGGTAGACGGCGACCTCCTCCTCGAAGCGCCGGGTTTCCGCGCCCATGCCGAGGTAGCCGTCCTCCTCGATGATGCGGGCCACGGCGCGGGCCTCGGCCTCGCCCACGATGGAGCGTGAAAGGCGCATTGCCATGTGTCCTCCCCGCGGCGGAGACGGCGCACCGCGCGCACCGCCGCAACGTGCTTCCTCCCATATCCCCTAATGCCGTGGCAGGCAAGCGGGCGTACGCGGCCAAAATTCTGTTTGACAGGGGCTTTGCCGCCCCCTAAATATGGAGGATACACCTACATGCGCGGGAACGGCCGTTCCCCTGCGGGCGGCCCGGCCGGGCCGCTTAGCGCGGCTTGTCCGGGAGGTACCATGCGTCGCCTGCTTGCCCTGATTTTGCCCATTCCCCTGCTCCTGTCCGGCCTTGTCGGCTGCGCCAGCCGCTACGGCGAACAGAAAACCACGGTCAACTACTATCCGGGCTGCTACCGTCCCATCCAGGACCTGCGCGAGCGCGAGCACGATGTGGCCAAGGGCGCGGGCGGCGGCGCCGCCGTGGGCGCGCTCGGCGGGGCCCTGCTCGGGCTGCTGCTCAGCGGCGGCAAGTGGCAGGGCGCGGTGGCCGGCGCGGCCACGGGCGCGGCCGCGGGCGGCATCATGGGCGCGAGCCACGCCCAGGCCCAGCACGAGCGCGACGACAACAAGCGCCTCGCCGCCTATCTCCAGAATATCGACGGCGACATTTCCGACCTCGACATCACGAGCGCGGCCGCGCGCACGTCGCTCCAGTGCTATGACCAGCAGTTCGCGCTGCTCATCAAGGACATCAAGGCCAAAACCATCGACCGCGAGACGGCGGCCAAGCGCTTCGCCGAGATTTCCTCCGGCCGCGAGGAAGCCATCGCGCTCCTCGGCGACGCCGCGGCCCATGCCCGCAACCTTGACCAGCAGTATGAGCAGGCCTTCGCGAGCGAGGAGCAGAACATCGCCCGGCAGGCCAGCGTGCAGGGCGCGGCCAAACAGAAGCAGAAGGCGCAGGCCATCAAGGTGGCCCGCCAGAGAAAGCAGACGCTCACGCAAAAGACCGCGGCCCTTGACCGGGAAAAGAGCGAGGCCAATCAGATCACCAGCCGCCAGACCCAGGAAATCAACGAAGCCCTGGCGGATATCCGGGCCTAGCGCCGGAGCATGTGCCATGAGTGAGAATGCCCGCGAAAAATCCGGTTCCTGGCTCCCCCTCGTGGTGAGCCTGCTCCTGCTGGCGGCGCTTGCCTGGGCCTGCTGGAGCATCTGGGCGGCGCACGGGGCGCGCCTCGCCGCGGACGCGGAGCTGCGCGACCGCCTCATGTCCCTCACCCAGGAGCGGGACGCCCTCTCCGCGCTGCTCGCGCTTCCGCCCTGCGAGGCCAAGGCGAAGATCGACGCCACGGCCCCGGCCGCAGAAGCGCCCGCCACGTCCGCCTCGCCTGCCCCGCAGACTTCGGGGGTGTCCGCCAAGGCGCCCGTGGCCGCCCGTCCGGCGGATGTGGAGGACGCCTGCGTCTTTCTCGTCAGCGTGGACAAGAATGGCCGCGGGGCCACGGGTTCCGGTTTCTTCGTGGCGCCAGGCCGCGTGGCCACCAACAGGCATGTGGTGGAGCACGCGGGGGGCGGGCTGCTCGTGACGAGCAAGGCCCTCGGCCGCCCGGTGCCCGGCCGCGTCATCGCCACCAGCGGCAAGGCGCAGGGCGACTATGCGCTCGTGGCCGTGGACCTCCCCGCCGGGGCGCATCCCGCGGTGCTCGCCTTTGCGGAGCCGGCCCGGCGCACGGACAAGGTGGGCGCCTGGGGCTTTCCCGACATCGTGGGCAAGAGCGACCCCGCCTACAAGCGGCTGCTCACGGGCAAGGATTTCAAGGCCATGCCCGAGCTCTCCTACAGCGAGGGCGTGGTGAGCGCCGTGCTGGAGCGAAAGCCTCCGCTCATCGTGCACACCGCGCCCATCTCCCCCGGCAACAGCGGCGGCCCGCTGGTCAACGAGCGCGGCGACGTGGTGGGCATCAACACCATGATCACCCTGGATGAAGGCAGCTACCGCCAGGCCTCCATCGCGCTCGCCGCCGCAGACCTTATCCGCTTTCTCGCGGCGCAGGGCGTTCAGGTGGAGACGCGCGCCGCCACGGAGGCCCCATGAGCGGAACCCGCATCGCCTCCACGCCCCGCGCGGACATGCACGAGCTGGCCTATCAGGGCATCGCGCCCAGCGCCAGCTTTCCGCAAATCCGCGACATGCTCCTGCACAAATTCGGCGACGAATATGTGCTGCTCTTCGCGCGCCCGGCGGAAAACCGGGCCGACGGGACCATCGACTGGTATTCCCCGGTGCAGGGCGAGCCGCGCCCCCTCTCGGAACTTCCGCCGGAGAAGCAGGCACCCGCGCGCGAGCGCCTTGCCCACATGGGCGGCGAAATCGGCCGCTACGCCGAGGAGCTCATCCACTCGCAGGACCCGCTCAAGGTCACGCGGGGCAATATCCTGCGGCTTGCGCTCTGCTATCCCGATGACTCGGCGCTCTATGTGGTGGGCGACCAGCCCGTCTTTACCTGCTGGGGCTTCGGGCCGGGCACGCCCGGCGTGGAGCCCGCCAGCCTGACGCGCCTCGCCGTGCCCAGGGCGGCAGCTCAAGCCGTCCCGGCAGAACAGGCCGCGGCCGCTCCGCCCGTGCCGCCGGTTCCCCCGCCCGCGGGGCCGAGGCGCGGCGGCTGCCTCCCGTGGCTGTTGCCGCTGGCGCTTGCCTGCGCCCTCGCCTTCCTGCTTTTCACGAGCTTCGCGGGCCTCCCCGCGCTCTCCGGCACGGCTTTCTTCCACCTGCCGGGGCCCGATTTCCTCAAGGCTCCCGAAGGCCCGCAGAAGGAAATTGAGGAGCGCGGCGCGGAAATCGAGCATCTTCGCCAGCGCGTCACGGAACACGCGGCNNTGTGNCGCAAGGCAGAGCCNGCGACCCCGGCGCCGGAAAACCCCGCGCAGGCCGAGCAACTGGTCATCCCCGAAAATGCCAGCGATCCGGCCTTCATGGCGGGGCGCTGGCGCTGCGACACCGGGCTTGCCAACAAGCGTACCGGCGAGGGCGTGGNGNTTNAGNTCGCCTTTGACGCGAGCGGCAAGGGCCAGGGCATCATCCACGAAAAGCGGGACCGCTGCACGGGCGACGCCACGGCGCATTTCCGCGACGGAGTGCTCCACATCGACCTCGGGCCGCAGCACTGCGAAAACTCGGCGAGCAGCTATGCGGCCGTGAGCATCGACTGCCGCGCAACGCCGGGCGGCGCCAGCCAGTGCGTGGGCACCAATGACGACGGCACCCGCTGGGACGCCGATTTCCGCCGGGTGCGCTGAGCGCCCGCACCGTAAGCCGCGGACGGCGCGCCGCCCGCCGGAGCAGACATGCGTATCGTCCTTTGCCTTGCGCTTTTGCTTGCCCTCNGCCTCGGCGAGGCAGCGGCGGCCTTCGCCGCCGACACCCTGACCAATATCCGGCCGTCCGTTCCCNNCGGNCACGNCCCCGCAGGGGCTTTCGCCCCGNGTGCTCGTGCCGGGCACGGTGGTGCGCCTGCCCGACGGGCGGCAGACCCGNATCCTCGANGTCAGGCCGGACGGCATCGTCACCGACCTNGGCGTGACGCTCACGCCCGAGGGCACGGTGCAGGGCGCGTCCGAAGCGGCCCCGGTCACCGTGGTGGAGGAGGCCGTCACCCCCGCCACGCCGGAAGCNNCNGTCATCACGCCCGAAACGNCCCTCCCGGACACGGCGCAGCCTGCGCCCGAGCCGCAAAAGGAAGAGACCNCACAGGCCCCGGAGACGCCNAAANTCGCCGTGCCCGAGGCGCAGNCGCCGGAGCAGGCCGTCCCGGCCACGCCTGTCACGCCCGCTACTCCCGCCGTTCCCCCCGCTTCCGAAGGCGAGCCGCACCAGCTGACCATCGTCGAGCTGTTGCCCATGACNCCCGCCAGGGAAGAGGCGAAAAAGGATAATCCGCCCAAGGCCGAGGAAAAGAAGGCCGAGCCTGTCAAGGAAGAGAAAGTCGAGAAGCCCAAGGCGGAAAAACCCAAGGCCGAGAAGCCCAAGGAGCCCGCCAAGCCCAAGGAGAGCAAGAAAAAGCCCGCCGTGGGCGAGGAGCTNCGCATCCCGCCCGAGGCCGTGGCCACGGGCAACCTCGACTTTCTGGAAGGCTGCTGGCAGGGCACNCGGCCGGAATACTATTCCAAGCGCATCATCAAGGAATGTTTCTGCTTCGGGGCCGGGGGCGGCGCGGGCAAGCGCCGCGTCATCGACTCCATCGGCGGCCGCATGTGCATCGGCTCCTCCAAGGCGAAACTCTCGAAAGAGGGCGTGCTCTCGGTCACGTCCTCGGGNGCGGCCTGCACCGACGGCGAGCGCTGGGGCCAGGCCGAGATGGTCTGCAAGGGCACNGGCCAGCACGCGCCCTGCACCTGGGTTTTCAAGGACGCCCANGGCGGCCGCCAATCCTATGAGATACCCTTTGTCCGCGTGGAAAGCTGCGGGAGGTAGCGCATGTTCCCCNTGCCCCAGTATCGCAACCCCGTNAGCCTCATCCCCGGCGGCTGCCCGCAGTTGCTGGACTTTGCCGCCGGGCTCTCCGAGCTCGACAGCGTGCGTTACAGCTTNGAGGAAATCCCCGAGANNGNGNCNGNCGGCGAGACCCGCGTNCANCTGCACGCCTTCCGCAAGAATGCCGAGGGCGAATTCGTNGACGAGCTTGATTCCTCGCGCACCGTGGGCGGCTACAGTTACGAGCTCACCGGGCGCAAGGCCATCCTGCCCTGGCTCGGCCAGTGGATACCCGTGCCCTACCTGCGCACGCGCGAGCAGCGCTGGCCCGGCACGGACGACTGCCGCTTCGAGTACGGCCCCACCAACTGGGCGCGGGTGCGCCTCTCCCTGAGCGACGAAACGCCGGACACCCTGCGCGTGGTCCTCGCCTTTGACATGGGCGTGGAGGAAAAGACGGGCGACGTCTATGCCGCCCTCACCCCGGCCGACGTGGACGGCAACGCCCATTTCCGCCTCGCCTGGCGCTTCCGCGACAATGCCTGGTTCATGGACCTCGCCTGGGTGGAGGAATGGCTGCGCGACGCCTGGCAGGCCTGGCGCAAGCGCGAGGGGCGCCCCCCGGTGGACGAGGAGCGCAAGTTCGCGCACCTCGCGGCCTACCTCACCATGCTGGAGGCGCTGGAGCGCGCCATCCGCGCCACCGAGGTCTATGTCATCCGGCCTGACGCCAAGAACTGCGTGGACGTGGACCTCGTGCTCGACATCGGCAATTCGCGCACCACGGGCATCCTCGTGGAGACGCACACCCAGAGCGCCACCAACCTCAACGACAGCTACCTGCTCCAGCTCAGGGACATGGACGAGCCGGACAAGGTCACGACCGAGCCCTTTGAGACCCGGGTGGAATTTTCCGAAATCAGCTTCGGCAACGACGCCCTGAGCCTGCGCTCCGGCCGGCGCACCCCGGCCTTCGCCTGGCCCTCGCCCGTGCGCATCGGCCCCGAGGCCGCGCGCCTGGCCACGCTTTCGCGCTGCGAGCAGGGCTCCACGGGCATGTCCAGCCCCAAGCGCTATCTCTGGGACGAGCGCAACTGGAAGCGCACCTGGCGCTTCAACACCAAGAGCGAAAAGGCCCCCTATGTGACCCGCGGGCCGCTCGCCCAGCGCATCAATTCCAGCGGCACGCCGCTCTGCTGCATGGACGACAAGGATTTCAAAAAGCGCGCCTTCCGCGAGCAGGAGCGTGAAAGCGCCTTCGAGTCGCTCTTCACCCGCTCCTCCCTGATGATGTTCCTGCTCGTCGAGATCATCCAGCAGGCGCTTTTGACCATCAACTCGCCGGGCCAGCGCTGCCGCCGCGAGGCCTCGGCCGAGCCGAGGCGCCTGAGGCAGGTCATCTTCACCGTGCCCGGCGGGATGCCCATCGCCGAGCAGCACATCTACAAGCGCTGGGCCCGCTGGGCCGTGCATGTGCTCTGGGAGGCGCTGGGCTGGGGGCAGTATTATGTGGCGAACCCGGCGCGTCGCCGCGGCGGCGAGGCCGTGGACTACCGCACCAATCCGGTCATCCGCTGCGACTGGGACGAGGCCACCTGCACCCAGCTCGTCTTCATCTACAACGAGATCACCCGCAAGTTCCAGGGCGACGCGCAGCTTTTCTGCGAAATCATGGGCCGGCCGCGCTTCTTCCCGCACCGGGACGGCGAGGCCCCCAGCGTGCGCGTGGCCACCATCGACATCGGCGGCGGCACGACGGACCTCTCCATCACCACCTTCGAGCTCGCGAGCGACGAGGGGGCCACGCCGCGCATGGCCCCGCACCCC
>JAAUYX010000045.1 GCA_014804905.1 Desulfovibrio sp.
GCGGATGGTGGCGGGCCTGTCCGCGTCGGCCCGGCGCAGGGCCTCGTAGATGCGGCCGAAAAGGTCGCCGTTGCGGAGCAGGAAGATGGTGGCCGCCTTGATGGTCACGGCAAAGCCGCGTGGCACCGGCAGCCCGAGCATGTTCTTGAGCTCGCCCAGATTGGCGTTCTTGCCGCCCACGATATAGGCCATGCTGGCGTCCACCTCGGAAAGCGGCACGGTGACGGTGCGCAAATCGCCGCGCGTGTGGCTCCTGAGCTCGCGCTCGATGCGGGCGCCGAGGGCCCTGGCGGCCTCCGCCAGTTCCGCATAACGGTTGCCGGACATGGCGTTGAGGCACTCGGCCATGCGCTCGCAGAGAAAGATGGCGCGCCGCGCCTGCTTGCGCACCTCGCGCGTTTCCATGCCGCGCTCGCCCTGCTGGGCCTGGGTGAGCGACGCGAGGATGCCCGCGAGGTCGGCGTTGGCCTGGAGCAATTCCTTGAATGACACATAGCGGCGATTGAAGGCCGCCATGGCCTCGGCCCGGCTGAGGGACTGGCGCGGCCGGAAAAAGCCGAGCAGCCGCCGCATGAAGGAGGGCCTGGCTTCTTCCTGGGCCGGTGATGACGTTTCGGGGGCTTCCGGGCTTTCCGGGGCGCGCGTATCCGGCGTGGCGGGCGTGGTATCGGGCTTGGCGGGCATGGGGCATCCTTGGAGCAAAAAAATACCGGGAACCGGGCGGAAGCGCGAAGGCGCGCCCCTCCAAGCCTAGGCGAGTTCGTTCCGCCCCGCAAGGGCGCGAGGCGGCCTTCCCGGACCGGGGAAAGTTCCCGCAGGGGCTTGCTATTATTTTCACATCCGCGTATAAGCGAGGCACTAGGCTTAGGATTTTGTGGCAGAATGGAAGTTGCGCCGCAGTNCGCGCCGGGCCCATACCCGGCGCGGGGCCTCATGCCGGTCCNCACCCGATNCCGGGGCCGGCCCTGCGGAAATCAGTTCCATTCACTGGATTTCCCCCTTTCCGCTGGAGGATGTCATGAGGAAACTGCGCCGACTGTGGACCTGGTTCTTGGGCTGTGCGCTCGTTGTGCCCGCCCTGATGCCGTCAATCGCCCTNGCCGCCAAGAAAAAGGCCGACGTGGTCATCGTGGCCGACACCCGGAAGCTGGACGGCATCCTCTACTGGTGGGCGGAAATGTATAACGAGAGCCACCTGCTCTTCGCCATCATGACCATGGTCATCATCCCCNTCATCGGCTGCATCCTCGGCTGGCTCGCCGACATCGTCATGTCGCACATCGGCATCGACCTCAAACACCGCGAACTGGCGGAAAAGTAACCCGGAAAGGAGGCACTCATGGACTGGCTGTATATCTTGATGCCCATTTCCGGNGTGATGATNTTCTGGCCCGGCCTGATCATNCTNGGTCTCGGCGTGGGCATCATCGGCGGCTTCTTCGGCCTGGGCGGCGCCTGGATGGTNACNCCGGGCCTCAANATCCTCGGCTTCCCCATGGCTTTCGCCATCGGCACGGACGTGGCCCAGATGGCGGGCAANTCNCTCATCTCCACCATGCGNCACGGCAAGTTCGGCAACGTGGACTACCTGCTNGGCATCACCATGCTCATCGGNACGGTGGTGGGCGTGGAAATCGGCGCCCAGATGGTCATGTGGCTNGAGCGCATCGGCTCGGTGGACAAGGTCGTCCGCTGGCTCTATGTGGTCCTGCTCGTGCTGCTTGCCTGGCTCGTGTTCCATGACGTATGGCTGCGCCGCAAGAAGGAGCGCGAAGCNGCCGCCCAGCACAAGGANCTGGACAAGGCCGCCGTGGGCGTGGACTGGGCGAGCAAGCTCCAGGCCATCCGCATCCCNCCNGTGGTGCATTTCAAGAACGCGGGCATCACCTGCTCCGCGTGGCTGCCCATCACGGTGAGCCTCTTCACCGGCTGGCTCGCCGGNATCCTCGGCNTCGGCGGCGGCCTCATCCGTATGCCCGCCCTCGTCTACCTCGTGGGCTGCCCGACCCACCTCGCCGTGGGCACGGACCTCTTTGAAGTGGCCATCTCCGGCCTCTANGGCACGGCCTCCTACGCCTACAAGGGCCGCGTGGAGCTCATGGCCGCCCTGATCATGCTCTGCGGCGCGGCNATCGGCGCGCAGATCGGCGTNGTCGCCACCAAGTACGTCAAGGGCTACGGCATCCGCTTCGTGTTCGGCCTCGCCGTGCTCGGCTGCCTCATGTCCGTTGTGCTCAAGCTCCTCCAGGCCGAATTCCCGTCCTGGGGCTGGCTGCTCGGCCCGCTGGCCACCGTGGAAGTGCTCGGCTTCGTGAGCGCCATCTCCATTTACATCGCCGTGCGCATGGTGCAGGGCGCCAAGGCGGAATTGGCCGCCAAGAAGCAACAGGCCGCCGGCAACTAGGAGGAGAAAGCCATGAAAATTCGGAGTTTGCTGCTTTCGCTGGTGCTCGTCCTCTCCTTCGCGCTGGCCGCCTGCGACTTTGACGGCGGCGTGGAGCAGGGCCGCACCGTGGGCTATGACGAGGCCAACAAGACCATCACCATGGTGGTGGACACCACCCTCGACCAGCACAANCCGCATTACAGCGGCGGCGTCCACACCTTCAAGCTGCCCACCGACCCGCGCGACATGGGCCCGGCCCCCATCGAGGGCGGGCGCCTCATGCTCGAGATGGACAAGGGCATGATGCTCTACTATGACCGCGACGACCAGAAGGTCAAGGAAATGCCCGTCGAGTTCGTCAATGTGGAGAAGGGCGTGAGCGCCAAGGCCGCTGCCGGCAAGAAGTTCCCCATCATTGACAAGGAAGCCTGCACGGTGACCGTGTACTCCCCGNGGCTCGAGTCCATCGTGACCTTCAAGGTGCCCGAGGCCGACATCGACCTGCCGGCCTATGTCTGGACCGCGGGCGACGAGGCGCGCATCGCCTTCCGCAAGGAGAACAAGAACCAGGCCATCCGCTTCATGAACGTCTCCAAGACGAGCATCTTCACCCGCTAGTGATACACTCCCGCGCGGGGCCGTGACCTGCGGCCCCGCGCGGCCTTCCTTCACCTCAAAAGCCCGCAGGGAGGCGCATGAACAGCTACAAGCAGTCGCTCTATGCGGGTATGATCCGCATCCTCGCCAACGTGCTGATGATAGGTGCGGTGTTCTTCGCCATGCGCCAGGCCGCGCAGCCTTCCGTGTGGCCTTCGGAAGCCGTGTTCTGCGCCTGGTTCTTCGGCATCACTATTCCGGTCTGGGTGGCGGCCTATATCGTCACGCGCCGCATCCGGCGGCACTTCCCCGCAGAATTCGAGAGCCTCGTGGAACTGCCGCGCAAGGGCCCGCAGCTCGTGCGCTGGCGCGTGCTCGACGAGGCTTCCCGCATGGCCCCGGCGCGCTGAGGCCTGCTGCGGCTCCATGCGCTCGCATTTCGACCCCCGGCTCTGGCAGGCCGCCACGCTTGCGCGCACGCGTCAGCACGCGCTCGGGCTTGTGAGCGGCATCCTCCTCGCCGTGGCCCTGCTCGGGCTTTTTGACGGCCTTTTGGCCGAAATGCGCGGCGGAACCAACCAGCTCGAGCTTTTGCCCGGCGAGTCCCTGACCCTATCCGGCCCGGCAGCGCTCAAGAATCCCGTCTCAAGCGACCTCGTGGCGCGTCTGACGCCTCCGGATGCGCCCCTGCGCTTCAGCCTCGAGGGTTTTTTCACGGGTTACTGGTTCGGTAACGGCATGTGGCGCGGCGAAGTCATGGCCGCGCCCGATGCCGCGCCCGGCAGCTACGGGCTGCGCATCACCTTCAAGGGGGCCATAGGGCAGGCCCCGCAGGTCTATACCCTCCTCGTCCATGCCGATGCCGCGGCACGGCGCGAAGCCTCCCTTTCCTTCCTCCGGCGCTGGTTCGATATAAATCCCTTTGTGCTCGCGGCCCTTTGCGGGGGCGCAGGCGTCCTGCTCGGCGGCGCGACCTATGCCTTCGGCCGCCGCCATGTGCGGCTTTTGGCCGAACTCGGGTGCAGCGAAATTTACCGTGCGGGCCTTGCGGGCGAAACGTGCCGCATCTGGTGCCTCGCGGCCAGGAGCGCCGCCCCGCGCCCCGGCACGGTGCGCATGGTGCTCGACCCCGCGGGCGCGGTCATCGGCGAGGCGCGCGTGGAGCAGTGGCGCAAGGGCAGCCTGGAATTGACCCTGCTGGACGCCGGGCCGCTTCCCGAGGGCAGCCTTGTCTGCCTGCGCCCGCCTTCGACAGTTGCGCAAAACAGGTAGTTTTTGGGGAGGCGGGGCGGAGCCCCGCATCTTCCTGCCCTACTCTTGCCCGTTCCCGCCTCGCCAGCCCTCGCGGCCTTGCCCGGCGCGGCGGCATGGGCTATGCTTTTGGAGCCGGCGGAGTGCCGGCTTCAAACCCAAGGCGGTCCCCATGTCCCGCGCCCGGAGTGCGTCCCCGGCTTCTGCCCCTGTCACATCCGCGCCCGCGCAGCCTGCGCCGGGCGAGTCCTGTCCCTGCGGCAGCGGCAAGGACTTTGCCGCGTGCTGCGGCCCCTATCTCGGCGGCGAGGCGTGGCCGGAGGCGGCCGAGGCGCTCATGCGCTCACGCTATACGGCCTATGCGCTCGGCAACTATGACTGGCTCGTGGCGAGCACACATCCCTCCACCAGATCGGAGGTGAGCGCGGAGGCGCTGGCGGAGCAATGCAAGGGCGTGCGCTGGCTCAGGCTGGATGTGGACAAATGCGCGGACGCGCCGGAGCCGGACGGCGCTGACATGGTGGAATTTCACGCCCTCTACGAGCTCGACGGCGTGGTGCGCCAACTTGGGGAGCGCAGCGCCTTTATGCGCGACGAGGGCAGGCTCTATTATGTGGACGGCACCGCGCTCCGGCCCGCGGCCTACAGACGCGAGGCCCCCAAGGTGGGCAGGAACGACCCGTGCCCCTGCGGCAGCGGCAAGAAATACAAGAAATGCTGCGGCCGCGGCGGAAGCGACGCGGCATGAGGGAGCGCACGCCCCTGCGCAGCGCGGCTCTGGCGGCGCGGCGTTTTTGCCTTGACTGCCAGGGCGCGTCACCCGGCGCGGTGCGCGGTTGCGCGGATACGGGATGCCCGCTCTGGGAGTGGCGGCTGCCGCCCGCTGGCCGCGAGACGCCGGGAGATGCCGGCGCTTGCAGCGTCACGGCGCGGGCCGTCCTCCGGGCCATCCGGCGGCAATGCGTGACGTGCGCGGGCAGCCGCGGCGATGTGCGGGCCTGCGCCGCGCGCGAGGATTGCGCGCTCTGGTCCTACCGTTTCGGTGTGCGGCCGCGCACCTACAGGGAGGTGCGGCGGCGCTTTTTCGCGCCGCGCGAGCTCGACCTGCCGCTGGCTCCGGCCCAGCCGGCCGGGACAGAAGATTTTTTGCGGGCGCCTGCGCCCGTGCCGACGGTGAAGGCCTGACCACAAAAGGGGAAAATTCCTGCAAAAACTGTGTGAGGAGGTAGCCATGACAGCGGAAAACGGCTCCACCAGTTATCTTGAATGGTCCCGCGCCTGGACGGGGCGTATGCCCGCCTCCGGCGCGGCGCTTGCGGCGCGCGCGCCCGAGCTGGCCGAGCGCCTGCGCGCAGGCGTGTCCGCGGGCGAGATGCCCTTCCTGAACATGCCCTATCGCGAGCGCCTGGAAGAGGCCCTGCCGCCCCTGCTCGCCAAACTCAAGCCTTTCCGGCACATGCTGGTGCTCGGCATCGGCGGCTCGGCGCTCGGCGCGCGCGCCATGCAGAAGGCCTTTGCGCCGGGGCAGGACGGCCCGGACTATGCGGGCCCGTGGCTCTGGATTGCGGACAATGTCTGCGCGAGCCAGTTCGAGGCCCTGCTCGGCAAGCTCCCGCCCAAGGAAACGGTGGTGGTGTGCATCAGCAAGTCGGGCGGCACCATCGAGACGCTGGCGCAGTATTTCCTTGTGCGCGCGTGGCTCCAGAAGGCGCTCGGCGACGACTGGCAGAAGCACATGGTGGTCGTCACGGACCAGCAGAAGGGCTATCTGCGCAAGGAGGCCACGGAAAAGGCGCTGGACGCGCTCGAAGTGCCGGACTATCTGGGCGGCCGCTATTCGGCGCTCTCGGCCGTGGGCCTCTTGCCCGCGGGCTTCATCGGCATCGACTGGCAGGCCCTGCTCAGGGGCGCGGCCTCGGTGGCCCGGCCGCTCCTCGCGGACCCGGCGAGCATCGCGCAGCATCCCTCCTTCTCGCTCGCCTGCTGGGCGCGCGAACTGGAGGAGCATGACTACGGCCAGCTCATTTTCTTCTGCTACATCCCGCAGTGGGCGGCCTACGGCCAGTGGTTCGCGCAGCTCTGGGCCGAAAGCCTCGGCAAGGACGGCAAGGGGAGCCTCCCCGTGCCGGCCACGGGCGTGACCGACCAGCATTCCGTGAACCAGATGTTTCTCGACGGGCCGCGCAACAAGGGCTGCCTCTTCCTTACGGGCGAGCAGCCGCGCTCGGGCCGCAGCTTCGGGCAGGACCTGCCCGAGCAGTGGGCGTGGCTGCGCGGCAAGGCCTTCGACACCCTGCTCGACGCCGAGGCCCTGGGCACGCGCATGGCGCTTTGCAAGAGCGGCGTGCCGCTCGTGAACGTGCATATGGGGAGCCTCGACGAATTCGCGGCCGGCTCGCTGATGATGCTCCTCGAGGCGGCCACCATCTTCACGGGCTGGCTTATGGGCATCAACCCGGTGGACCAGCCCGCGGTGGAGCTCGGCAAGCGCATCGCCAACACGCGCCTGGGCGCGCCGGGCTATGCCGAGGAGGCCGCGGACCTCGCCGCCTTCCTCGCCGTGCCCGCGCAGAAACAGGCGTTCTAGGCCGTGAGCGCGCCCCAGGCCGGGCAGAAGGCGGACGAAGCCGCCAAGGAGGATGCGGAGCGCCGCGTGGCGCAGGAGGCGGAGCGCCTGCCCCTGAGCTACGCGCGCACGCTCTCCTGGCTGTCGCTGCTCGTCATCCTGCTCTCGAGCCTGGGGCTGTCCTTCTTTATTTCGAGCTCGGTGCGCGAGACCCTCTTGCGCCGGCAGGAGGATTTCGCGCGCCAGCTCGTGGAAAACCTCAACAGCCAGATTTACCGCCGCTTCGCGCTGCCCACCATCATGGCCAACGGGCGCATCGCGCTGCGCCAGCCCACGCAGTACGAGCATCTTGACCGCGTGGTGCGCTCGGTCATCGAGGGCCTCCCCGTGGAGAAGCTGCGCATCTATGACTTCACGCGGCGAGTGGCCTATTCCAGCGACAAGGCGGACCAGGGCCGCGCGGGCCTCGCGCCCGCCAATGTGGACGCGGTGCTCGACGGCTCCACCGTGAGCTCGGAAATCGTCTCCAGCATCCCGGCGTGGCAGGCGCCTTTCCGCGTGCCGCTCAAGGAGGGCACCTTCGTCCTCCGGGTGCTCTATCCGCTGCGGGGCGAGCCCATGGGGCCGGAGCACAAGGTCCCGGTCATGGGGGCGCTGGAGCTCACGCAGGACATCACGGACGATTACGAGCGCGTGCTCGCCTTCCAGGGAATCATCGTGGTCATGTGCCTGCTCTCGTCCGTGCTGCTCTTCGGGGTCTTGCACCTGCTCATCCAGCGGGCCGAGCGCGTGCTCGCCGAGCGGATGCAGAAGAACCGCCAGCTTGAGAACGAGCTCCACAGCAACGAGCGCCTCGTCAGCATGGGTCGCGTGGTGGCGAGCATCGCCCACGAGATACGCAACCCGCTCGGCATCATCCGCTCCAGCGCGGAGCTCTTGCAGCGGCGCACAGCCGGGGCGGACAAGGGCACGGCGCGCATCCTCGGGGCCATCTATGACGAGGCCGTGCGCCTCTCGCAAACGGTCAACGACTTTCTCGACTACGCTCGGCCGCGCAAGCCGCGCGAGGACGTGGTGGATGTGGACCTCGTGCTGGACCAGGCCCTCGCCTTTCTGGAAGGGGAGTTCAGCCGCAAGGGCGTCAGCGTGGAGCGCGAGCTCGAGCCCGGCCTTTTCGTGCGCGGCGACAAGGATTTGCTGTACCGCGCCTTTTACAATATCCTTGTCAACGGGCAGCAGGCGCTGGACGGGCCGGGCATCATCCGCGTGAGCGGGCGCCATGCCGAGGCCTCGGCCGGCGGGGCCCCCGGAGCGATTGGAGCGCCCGCAGCGGCCGAAACCGCGCCCGGACAGCCCCCGGAGCCCTTGGTGGAGCTGGAATTTCTCGATTCCGGGCCCGGTTTCGACCCGGCCTCCCTGTCCAGCCTGCTGGACCCCTTCTTCACCACCAAGGAGGGGGGCACGGGCCTGGGGCTGCCCATCGTGCAGTCCATCGTGGTGGGCCACGGCGGGCGCATCGAGCTTGAAAACGGCGCGGAGGGCGGCGCGCTCGTGCGGGTGATCCTGCCTGGAGCGGCGATACAGGCCGAGCCCGACCATCAAAGAGAGACGCGGCATGGGTGAGAAGGCGCATATCCTCGTCATCGACGACGAGAAAAACTATCTCCTCGTGCTCCAGACCCTGCTGGAGGACGAGGGCTATACGGTCACGGCCATCAGCGACCCGGAGACCGCGCTCGCCTTCCTGGAGGAGAGCGAGGTGGATGTGGTCGTCACCGACATGAAGATGCCCAAGGTGAGCGGCCGCGAGGTGCTCCAGCGGGTGAAGAAGGAATGGCCGTATATCCCGGTGCTCATCATGACGGCCTTCGGCTCCATCGAGAGCGCCGTGGACGTGATGAAGTACGGGGCCTTCGACTATATCACCAAGCCCTTTTCCAACGACGAGCTTCTGCTCTCCATCCACAACGCCGTGGAGCTCTCGCGCGCGCACCGGCAGTACCGCCTCCTGCAGGAGGCCATGGAAAACCGTTACGGCATCCACCAGATCGTGGGCCGCAGCAAGGCCATCCGCGACGTGCTCGTCATGGTGGAGCGCGCGGCCCCGAGCCGCTCCACGGTGCTCATCAGCGGGGAGTCGGGCACGGGCAAGGAGCTCGTGGCCCGCGCCATCCACTACGCAAGCCCGCGCAAGGACAAGCCCTTCATCTCGGTCAACTGCATGGCGCTCAACCCCGGCGTGCTCGAGAGCGAGCTTTTCGGGCACGAGAAAGGCTCGTTCACGGGCGCGGTGGCGCTTCGGCGCGGGCGCTTCGAGCAGGCCGACGGCGGCACGCTCTTCCTCGACGAGGTGGGCGAGCTCACGCCGGACTTGCAGGTCAAGCTTTTGCGCGTCCTGCAGGAGCGCAAGTTCGAGCGCGTGGGCGGCGGCGAGGAAATCGAGGTGGACATCCGCGTGGTGGCCGCCAGCAACAAGGACCTGGGCGCCCTTGTGGAGCGCGGGGCCTTCCGCGAGGACCTGTTCTACCGCCTCAACGTGGTGCAGATACCGCTGCCGCCCCTGCGCGAGCGGCGGGAGGACATTCCGCTGCTCGTGGCGCATTTCGTGGAAAAGGTCTGCGCGGATGACAACCTGCCGCCCAAGACTTTCAGCACCGAGGCGCTCAACTACCTCACGGGCTACGAGTGGCCGGGCAATATCCGGCAGCTGGAGAACGTGGTGGAAAGCTGCCTCGTGCTCGTGCCCGGCGCCACCATCGGCGTGGACGACCTCCCCGCCGAGATTCGCGACGAGGAGGCCCAGTTCAAGAGCGCCGTGGACCTTCTGCCAGTGCAGCTGGACCTCGCGGACACGCTGGAGAAAATCGAGGCCGCACTCATCCGCCGGGCGCTCGTACGGGCGGACCTGGTGCAGGTCAAAGCTGCTGAATATTTGGGGATTTCTAAGAGTTTGCTCCAGTACAAGCTCAAGAAGTACGGCATCACCGGGCATTAGGGCATTTTCGTTGGAAATTTTCCCATTTCCGGCCATAATGGGCGCCGGACGGCCTGACAAAATTTCCTGCCCGACTGCCCGGGCCCGTGCGTGGCCGCGGAGCGCCCCGGCGCGCCGAAACCCTCTAGCCGAGGAGCGAAGATGAAATCTTTCTGCGTGGCGCTCTGCGCCCTTTTTCTCGTGCTCGGAGCCGTGGCTCCGGCCGCGCACGCGAAGAACCTGCTGGACCTGGGCGAGCCCATGGAGCTCAAGGCGGGCAAGTCCCCGCGGATGTATGTGACCTTCAACCACAGCTCGCACAAGAAGGTCGCCTGCCGCACCTGTCACCACGAAGGGCTGCCCGGCAACCGCTACGCCGCCTGCACCAACGAGGAGTGCCATTCCCTCGCCGGGCCCTCCGAGCGCGACCCCATGAGCGTCTACATGGCCTACCACGCGCCGGACACGGACCGCTCCTGCTACGGCTGCCACAAGAAGCTCGCGGGCAAGTACCCCAATTTCAAGGGCTGCCAGCCCTGCCACATGACCCCGCAGGGCAAGAAGCTGGCCGCGGAAAAGGCCGGGGCGACCAAGAAGTAGGCGCGGCATTCGGACGGGGGCGCCGGAATTCCGGGGCCCCGGCGGATTGGCGCACATAGTGGCGAGCGATAGGGCTTAATGGATCGTGCTCTTTCAGTGTAGGGGGCTTTCCTGTCTGCGGGCTTTGGAGGCCTTGTCAGAATATTCTGTTAGGTATATATATAAATTTCTAGTTGACCACAAGGAGAAGCAGGCATACACGACACGGCAAAGTCGGTGCGGCCTGACCCGGGGCAAGCTGCTTCTCCACCAGACCAGGGAATTCGCGGGCCTTGCCACGCCGCATGGGAGCTGTTCACGCGCGGGCGGCGCGTGGACGTTTTTTTGGCCGGCACGGCCCGGGTGCTGGACTCTCAACATCGGCAAGACACTCCCTATGCATAAGATGGACGATCTTTCCAGAAAAATTAAAAGAAATCCCAAAAGACGCGTTCTGCCCGAATATGTATGGAGAAGGGAGGCTCGTCAGTATGACGCGTTGGCCAACGAGGTGAAGTATGTGGGTAGTTCCAAGCACAAGCGAAACCCCGGGAACTTCCATCTCGATCCTCCGGCCACGAAAGGGGAAAACGCTATGACGTGTGATGTCGACGGTGGCCTGACCGAGCCCCGAGTGGCTCAGGACTTGCTTCAAAGGGCATTCAGAATGGGGATGGTTGACGAAAGGATCCAGAAGGGCAAGTGGCCCTGCCATGTATGGGGGGTATGGCAAGGAATCGTGTTCGAGGGGAAATGGAGTGGGAACGATAAGTATCACGGCTATCCTCTTGAAAAGGATGATCCGCTCCGTGAGCGGATTTTAGAAGAATGGGAACATCGTGATGCCCCCCAATAATTTTTCCATTGTTGTTGACTGGGCGCAGACGGAGCGGGCCGACGCCCATCCTGAAGATTACTGCATTGGTGAACTGAATGTCACTGCGGACGGTGCGCCTCTCGCCAAAAACAAGGACAGGGAGCTGGGCAACGAAAAGGAGTGTGCCCTTGTTTCCGCGTTGCCCTTCGCGCGCTGGGCCGCCTCATCGTTTTGGCGCATCCTTTATGAACCGGGACCGCTCAATGACCAGCCTGCGCCTGTCTGGTGGCGCATGGCGCACGAAATGACCTCCATCGGGGAGGGTTGGGCTTGGCCCCATATCGCTTTCACCTCTGATACGTGCCAGGTGCGCATCATCGCTCACGGTCAGAGCGAGGTCGATTCTTCGTGGCAGCGGGCCCGGTACACAGCCTCAGGGGAGTGGTATATCCCGTTGCCGGAAATGCGCGAGGGACTGCGGAATTTTATTACAGAGGTGAAGGACAGGCTTTCGGAGGCCGGGCGCGCGCCCGAAATCACGGATGAACTCAACGAGCGCCTTGCGGAAGACCGGGACGACGGCGCGAGAAACTATAGGATCATTGAAGCCATGCTCGGCTATGATCCCGGCTACGGCCCCGCCCCCTTGATGCGCAAGTTTTGCGACTTGGCGGAGCGGCGTGTGGACATGGCGATTTTAATGGAAATTGCCGGCGGCCTTAATCCGCTCGCAGGATTAGAGCGCAATGACCAGTTTTCCGGGTTGGAAAGGGCGTACAGCTCCATGAAATCCGGAGTAAAGGCGACCTTGAAACTCCCCCATATTTCCAGACCCTCCGCCAGGGAACCCTGGGACTATGGCCAGCAGCTTGCGCGCGACTTGCGCAGACAGTATGGCCTTTCTTGCACCGAGGGGATCGACCAAAAATGTCTGCTGGATTTTTTCAGGCTCACGCGAAGCCAGTTCCAACGCGTTCCGTCGGCAGGTGCCGTTTCGCTTTGCAAAAAATACAATGATCGCCTCAGCATCAGTTTTAAGAGTATGAGAAGCTGTTCGAGCTTCTATATGGAGCAAAGAAGGTTCCAGCTTGGGCGGATCCTCGGGGCCTATCTGGCCTCCGCGCCGCATGCGAAATGGCTTGCTCTGAGCGATGGTTCTACATGGGAGCAGCAAATGCAGCGCAATTTCGCCTGCGAATTTTTGGCGCCGCTCGATGGCATCCTTGCGATGATCCCCACCGAGCCCAACGACCTTTCTCTGACGCAGGTGCAGAAAATCGCCAAGCATTTTGAAGTTACCCCCTTTACCCTCATCAACAGCCTAATGAATAATCACAAAATGGACAGAGAATCTGCTGAGCGATTATTAAAGGCCGCCTGATTCTCAGACAGCCGGGATATGCGGCGAAAGGGGCGCGGGGGATGACGACGGTTTGCGCCGGCCCGTGCGTCCCTGCACGACTGTCTGAAGCCCGGCAAAGTATTTTACGGGCCTGCCCCCGGGCACCACAGGTATCCGGCCTGTGAGAATCACTACGGGCTTCACGTCGGCTTATGCATGTAGTGCGCGCCCGGAGGACGGTTCGGAGCCATGGCCCCGGGAAATTTCCTCGAAAATCGGGAGGCGGCGGGCGCTATCTTCGGACTTCTGAGTTCCGTTTGGAGCAGCCTGGCGGCGCGCACTCCGCAGGACGCAGAAAACGCGAAGCACGTTTGCGCTTCGCGTTTTCTATGGGCCGGGCACCCGGCAGCCCCCGTTGCCGCTGCTTCCTTTCGGACCTGACGGGGTTGGCGGGGGCTGCCGCCGCCCGGCTTGGCAACACCTTTAGCCGCTCCGGGGGCCGCTGTCAATCGCCGGGCCGGGCGTGACGCGGCGGCCCGTTTTGCGCTATCCTTGGCGCATGGCACAGGAAAACGTCACACAGGAGCCCACGCGCCGGGCCTTCACAGCTCAGGGCCAGGTGCAGGGCGTGGGCTTCAGGCCCTTTGTCTGGCGCCTTGCGCGGGAGGAAGGCCTCACGGGCTCGGTGCGCAACACGGCGGACGGCGTGCGCATCGAGGTGCAGGGGGAGCCCCACGCCGTAGCGGCCTTCAGGCGCCGCCTGCGCGCGGAGCTTCCGCCGCTGGCGCGCCTCACCGGCGTCACCGAGGCGGANCTCGCNCCCGTGGCCGGGGAGGCTGTCTTCCGCATCCTCGAAAGCGAGGGCGCGGCCGCGCATACCGTGCTGGTGAGCCCGGATGTGGCCGTCTGCGCCGACTGTCTCGCCGACATGCGCGACCCGGCAAACCGCCGCTTCGGCTANGCCTTCACCAACTGCACCAATTGCGGGCCGCGCTTCACCATCACCAAATCCATCCCCTATGACCGGGCCGTGACGAGCATGGCCTGCTTNCCGCTCTGCCCGGCCTGCGCCGCGGAATACANGGANCCNGCGGACCGCCGCTTCCACGCCCAGCCCATCGCCTGCCCGGANTGCGGGCCGCGCCTCTGGTTCGTGGNNGCGGCCACGGCCGCGCGGGGCCTCGAAACGACAGGGCCCACGCNGGAGAATGNNGNNNNCGCCCTCGCCCGCGCCGGGCNNCTCCTCCTCGACGGNGGCATCCTCGCGCTCAAGGGGCTGGGCGGCTTCCAGCTNCTGTGCAACGCTCGGGACGAAAAGGCCGTGGCGGAATTGCGCCGCCGCAAGAATCGGCCGCACAAGGCGCTNGCCGTCATGGCCGCGGACCTGGCGGCGGCGGAAAGTGTCTGCCGCGTCAGCCCNGNNGCCGCGCGCCTNCTCACGGGCACGGAAAAACCCATCGTCATCTGCCCGCGCCGGGAGGACATCCCNCNGGANGCGGCCCTNCCCGNCGCCATTGCNCCGGATTCCGCCACCGTGGGCCTGATGCTGCCCTATACGCCGCTGCACGCCGCGCTCTGCGACTGGCTCATCCAACACGGCGGGGCCGCGCCGCTGCTGGTGGCAACCTCGGGCAACCCGCANGGCGAGCCCCTTTGCCTCGGCAACCGCGAGGCCCTNGCGCGCCTTGCGGACATGGCCGACGGCTGGCTGCTCCATGACCGGGACATCCTCGTGCGCGTGGANGACAGCGTGGTGCTCATGCCGGAAGANGCNGANGCCGCGCCTCTGCCCGTGCGCCGCGCCCGTGGCTATGTGCCCCGGCCCGTGGCTTTGCCGCAGTTCCCCGGCGCGGAGGGGAAGGAGGCCCCCTGCGTGTTCGGGGCCGGGGCCGGGCTCAAGGCGGCCTTTTGCCTCACGCGCGGGGCCGAGGCCTTNATGGGCCAGCATATCGGCGACCTGGAAAGCCCGGCCACGCTCGGCTTTTATGACGAGGCCGCCCTGCGCCTCGAGGAATTGCTGGAAGTGCGGCCCGAGGCGCTCGTCTGCGACCTGCACCCGGACTTTCCTTCCAGCCGCNGNGCNGNGGAGCGCGCCCGGCGCGAGCATCTCCCCCNCTACCGCCTCCAGCACCACGCGGCGCACGCGGCGGCCATCCTCGCCGAGCACGGCATGACGGGCCCGGCGCTGGCCCTCTGCCTGGACGGCACAGGCCTCGGCACGGACGGCAGCATCTGGGGCGGGGAGCTCCTCTTTATGGACCTCGGCGCGCCCGAGTGGCGCAGGCTGGGGCGGCTNGCGCCCTTCGCGCTCCCCGGCGGCGAGGCCGCCATCCGCGAGCCCTGGCGCATCGCCCGCAGCCTCGCCCGCGCAGCCGGGCTGGAGTGGACGCCGCAAGCGGCGCCGGAAGGGGAGGCCCAGCCGTCNCCGNNGGCNCTCGCNGCCGTGGNCGCCCTGCTCGAGCGGGGNCTGAACAGCCCGCTCACCTCCAGTTGCGGGCGCCTCTTCGACGCCGTGGCCGCGGCGCTGGGCCTGTGCCTTGCCATCACCTANGAGGGGCAGGCGGCCATNCGCCTCGAGAGCGCTGCNCAGGCNTGGCTCGCTGCCCATGGCGGAGCAATGCCCGCGCCCTGGGCCGTACCCCTGCGCGAGACNGAGGACGGCCTTCTCGAGCTCGACGGCGCGGCCCTGTTCGCCGCNGNCCTCCGNGCCCGCGCGGACGGCAGGGATGTGGGCGAGATTGCGGCCCGCTTCCACGCAAGCCTCGCGGCCGGATTCGCTGAAATGGCCGGGCGCGCCGCGGAAANACNCGGNCTNNGCACGGTGGGGCTNTCGGGCGGCTCGCTCCAGAACCTCATCCTTGCCAGNTGGCTCAAGGCNGGGCTNGAGGCCCGCGGCCTCGCGCCGCTCTCGCACACCCAGGTGCCGCCGGGCGACGGCGGCCTCGCCCTCGGGCAGGCCGTGTGGGGCGCCCGNATGCTCGNGCAGGGCAAAGCCGCGGACGCCTGAACCCGGCGCAGTTGCGCGCCGCGCGTCGCCGCGCTATGGTTGTTATGGACGCGGCGACATCAACCCGCCGCGCAAGAAAAGGCGGCAGAACATGGACATCGACGGCATCCGCNCNNTGCTCGCGNAAGACAGGCCCACGGTNGGCACCTGGCTCCAGCTTCCCTCGCCGGACGTGGCCGAGCTCATGGCCCGCGCGGGCTATGACTGGGTGGCCGCGGACATGGAGCACGGCTCCTTCGGGCCGGAAATCCTGCCCGACATCTTCCGCGCCGTGGAGTGCGGCGGGGCCGCGCCCTTCGCGCGGCTGCCCGAGGCCTCCAAGACCTGGATCAAGGCCGCGCTGGAGGCCGGGGCGCAAGGCCTTATCTTCCCCATGATCGAGAGCCGCGCCCAGCTGGACNGGGCCATCGACCTCGCNACTTATCCCGGCCAGGATTCNTGGCGCGNCGCCGGGGANACGGCGCCCGAATACCGCGGCGTGGGCTATTGCCGGGCCAATGTGTTCGGCAAGGATTTCGACGCCTACCGGGAAAAGCGCGCGCCGAAAATCTTTCTCGTGGCGCAGATCGAGCATATCCGCGCCGTGGACGAGCTCGACGCCATNCTCGCCCAGCCCAGGCTGGACGCCATCATGGTGGGGCCCTACGACCTCTCGGGCAGNATGGGGCTCACGGGCCGCTTCGACCANCCGGACTTCATGGCCGCCATGGAGCGCATCAAGGCGGCCTGCGCCCGCGCCCACGCCCGCATGGGGCTGCACATCGTCCAGCCGGACCCGGCGGCGCTCGCGCGGGAAATCGCTGCCGGCTGCCGCTTCATCGCCTACGGCATCGACACGGTCTTTCTCTGGCGCGGGGCGGAGCGGCCGCGCGTCTAGGGTCTGTCACACAGAGGACAGTTATACGGGGGCTGGGCGATTTTTGAGAATGGGTACTCCACGTCCCGTCTGGAGCGAAGCGGAAGACGGGTGCTGGTGCCGGAAGAATCCTAAAAAATAAGATTTTTAGGTTCCGGCAAGGAAGATAAAAATTTCCGAAGGGAGTGTACTCAAGTACTCGACCGAGGAAATTTTTCTCTGACGCAGCCGGAACCTAAAAGGCTGTTTTTGACGGATAATTTCGGCATTGCCGGAGCAGCAAGGCTAACGCTGCTGCGCATACACCACTCGGCAACACCTCCAACATGCAAGGGCATCTGCCGTGGACCACGCAAAACACCGCCCCAGGGGGAACCACTCGTGCGCATGACTGTTTTCGGCGGCGCGGGCTTTCTCGGCTCGCACATCTGCGACAAGCTCTCGGACGCGGGCCACGCCGTGACCATCGTGGACGTGCGCCCCTCGCCGTGGCTGAGGCCCGACCAGAAGATGATCGTCGGCTCCATCCTCGACGAGGCCGTGGTGGACGAGGCCGTGGACGGCGCGGACATGGTGTTCAACTACGCGGGCATAGCGGACATCGGCGAGGCCAATTCCCGGCCGGTGGACACGGCGCGCATCAACGTCGTCGGCAATGTCATGGCGCTGGAGGCCTGCCGCAAGGCCAGGGTTTCGCGCTATGTGTTCGCGTCCTCGCTCTATGTCTACGGCAAGTCCGGCGGTTTTTACCGTTGCAGCAAGCAGTCCTGCGAAATCTATATCGAGAATTACCAGGCCATGTACGGCCTGCCCTACACCATCCTGCGCTACGGCTCGCTCTACGGGCCGCGCGCGGATTGCCGCAACGCCATCGAGCGCTTTGTGCATGAGGCGCTCACCAAGGGGGTCATCACCTATTACGGCGCGCCCACGGCCTTACGCGAATACGTGCACGTGGACGACGCCGCCACGGCCACGCTGAACATCCTCGCGCCGGAATTCGCCAACCAGAACATCATCATTTCCGGCAACCAGCCCATGCGCGTGGGCGACCTCTTCAAGATGATCGGCGAGATGCTCGGCAAGGAGCTCGTCATCGAGTACCAGAACGACCCCAACAGCGGCCATTACCAGATTACGCCCTATGCCTTCATGCCCAAGGTGGGGCGCAAGCTCGTGCCGCCGCTCACCGTGGACCTCGGGCAGGGCATCCTCCGCGTCATGGAGGAGGAGCACCGCGCCCTGCACCCGGAACTCCAGGCGGAGGGCAGCTACCTCGTCCCCACGGACGACTGAGGTGGTTTAGGACGAAGTTTTGTAGAGGCTCGGTTTGCAAAGCGATTACGGATATTCCTTAATCCCGTCTGGAGCGAAGCGGAAGACGGTGCTGGTGCCGGAAGAATCCTAAAAAATAAGATTTTTTGGTGCTGGCGCGCTAGCCGTTGGCGAGTCCACGAGCCTTACGGATAGCGACAGTGACAGCGTTGGCTGCACAGTGTAGTAACTAATTGCTGTCTTCATCCGTAGCTTCCTTCGTCGCAACGGCTGAAGCAAGGAAGATAAAAATTTTCGCAGGGAGTGTACTCAAGTACTCGACCAAGAAAATTTTTCTCTGACGCAGCAAGCACCAAAAAGGCTGTTTTTGACGGATAATTTCGGCATTAAGCAAGCTGCAGAAGCAGAACGCTCGCCTTCATGCGGCATCAACCCGAACAGGCAAAGCCTCACACAGCCCCCAAGGAGCACAGCGTGAACATCATCGCCATCATCCCCGCGCGCATAGGCTCGAGCCGCTATCCCGGCAAGCCGCTCGCGCTCATCCACAATGTCCCCATGGTGGGGCATGTGGCCTTCCGCACGGCCATGAGCCCCATCCTCTCCTCCACCTGGGTGGCCACCTGCGACCCCATCATCGAGGATTACTGCAAGCGGGTGGGCCTCAACTGCGTCATGACCGGCGACCATCATGTGCGCTGCTCCACGCGCACGGCCGAGGCCCTGCTGAAAATCGAGGAACTCACGGGCAGGCGCGCGGACATCGTGGTCATGGTGCAGGGCGATGAGCCCATGGTGCGCCCGGAGATGATTGACGCGGCCGTGCAGCCGTTCCTGGACGAGCCTGCGGTCAACGTGACCAATCTCATGGCCGAAATGGAGACCGTGGCGGAATTTGAGGACCCCAACGAGGTCAAGGTGGTGGTGGACCGCGCGAGCGACGCGCTCTATTTCTCGCGCGAGCCCATTCCCTCGCGCAAGAAGGGGAGCGACAAGGTGCCCATGCGCAAGCAGGTGTGCATCATCCCCTTCCGGCGCGACTACCTTTTGCGCTTCAATGAAATGGAAGAGAGCCCGCTCGAGATTTACGAGTCCGTGGACATGCTGCGCATCCTCGAGCATGGCGAAAAGGTGCGCATGGTGCCCACGGCGGCGCGCACCTGGAGCGTGGACACCCCCGAGGACCTCGCCCGCGTGGCCCGGCTCATGGAGGGCGACGACCTCATGGCCGCCTACGCGGACAAGGCGCGCTAGATGCGGGGGCCGGAGCCCGCAAAAGAGGAGGCAGCGCCCGCGAAAGCCCCCACGCCCGTGACCCGGCTCATGGCCGCGCTGGAGGAGCTGTGGGTGGCGCTTTTCGGCTGGATTCCCACGCCCCTGGGCGTGGGGCTGCGCGCGCTCTGCTGGCTGCCGCTTTTCGCCTCGCGGACCCTGGTGCGCTTCGGCACGGGCGTGACCCTGGCCGGCTGCCGGAACATGCGCTTCGGGCGCGGCGTGCGCGTGGGGCGCCATTGCATCCTCACGGCGCAGGACGGGGAACTCACGCTCGCCGACGGCGCCGCGCTCTCGCCGGGGGTGCATCTCGGGGCTGACCACGGCCGCATCGAGGTCGGACGATTCACGGCCATCGGGCCGGGCACGGTGGTGCGCGCGGCCAATCACCGCTTTGAGCGCCGGGACCTGCCCATCATGGAGCAGGGCCATGTGCCCGGCGTGGTCGTCATTGAGGACGATGTCTGGATCGGCGCCAACTGCGTCATCACCCCGGATGTGCGCATCGGACGCGGGGCCGTGGTGGGCGCGGGCGCGGTGGTCACGCGCGACGTTGCGCCCTATGCCGTGGTGGGGGGCGTGCCCGCACGAGCTATCGGCACGCGGGGCCAAGCCGGGACTGAGGAAGGGTAGGGAGCCATGAAGCTCGAGTGTCTGGTTTTTGACTGCGACGGCGTCATTCTCGACAGCGTGCCCGTCAAGACGCGGGCCTTCGCCCGCCTGGCCGAGCCCTTCGGCCCCGAGGCGCGCGACCGCTTCGTCATGTACCACACGGTCCACGGCGGCGTAAGCCGCTACCGCAAGTTCGCCTGGTTTTTCCAGGAGGTGCTCGGCCGGGACATCACGCCGGAAGAATCGGAGGAGTGGGGCCGCCGCTTCGCCGACTACGCCCTCGACGAGGTGCGCCGCTGCGCGCTCATTCCCGGCGCGGCCGAGGTGCTGGAAAAGTGGCAGGGGCGCCTTCCGCTCTATGTCTGCTCCGGGGCTCCGGAGGAGGAGGTCCGCGCGGTGCTCGCCGAGCGCGGCCTTGCGGACAGGTTCACCGCCATCCACGGCTCGCCCCCGGCCAAGGCCGAGCTGCTCGCGCGCATCGTGAACGACGCGGGCGTGGCGCCAGAGGCGGCCCTCATGGTGGGCGACGCCGTGACCGACCGCGACGCCGCGGAACAGGTGGGTACGCGCTTCTATGGCGTTGGCCCGGAACTCAAGGGCGGCCCCTTCCCCTGGGGTCCGGATTTGCGTGGGCTCAATGCCTGGATCGAAGATCATGTCTGAGCGCCGTTCCCTTCGGGCCTGCGTTCTCGCGCTCTGCTTGTTGCTGCTCATGGGCCTCTGCGCGTGTGGTTCGGATGCGGAGAAAGCGGAGAAACAGGCGCAAGCCGGCGCTGCGGGCGTTTCCCCGGCTCCGGTAGCGGTCGCCCCAGCCGTCCCCACGGCCCCGCAGCCCGCGCCCGAACCCGCACTTGGCGCCGAGGAGCGCGCCCGCGCCGAGGCCGCGCTCGACTTCCACAACACGGCCCTGAACGCGCTGGAAACGGGCTATTATGCCCTGCCGGAAGCGCTCTACGCCAATGCGGCTTTCTATCTCAAGACCTGGCACCTGCCGAAGCGGCCCATGGCCCCGGACAGCCGCCAGGCGGCGCGGGCGCGGCTCCGGCCGGGGGCCGGGCTTTTCAGCGAGGCGGAGGCGGCCAAGCTCACCAGCGCGCTCGACGGCATGGACAAGGCGCTGGACAGCCTGCTCGCCAACTACAAGGCGCTGGAAAGCTATGTGGCGGACAGCCGTATCAGGGACGACGGCGCTCGGGGCAAGGCGCTGGCGGCCAAGGTAAACGCGGACCACGCCGAGTTCATGGCCGCCCGCAAGTCGTGGCTCGAAATCGTGGAGGCCCGCGCGGCAGCGGCCGAGGCCGCGCTTTTGCGGGAGCATCCGCTGCGGCGGCAAATCGAGGCCGCTGGAGCCATCTTCGCCGGCTTCGCCCGGACTGCGGAGGTGCTCGGCGCCGAAGATGCCGCGGCCGCAGGCGAAGTTGCCGGAAAGGCCACAGCCGCCGGAAAAGAGGCAGGCGCGGCTGCGGCCACCCTGGAAGCCGCGGCCCGCGACACGCTCACGCATATCCACGCGGAGCTTGAAAACCGCATCGCCGAAGCTGCCAGGCCGCCCTTTGCCGCGGCCCCGCAGCTGGAGCGCCAGTACCGCGCCTTTCTCAAGGAGGCCGAGGCCTATGCGACGGCGCTTGGGCGCGGCCTTGCCGAGGGCTTTTATCCGCCGCAGCGGCGCGAGCTCAACCTGGCGGCGGTGCGCAGCCGCGCCGCTTACAATGCCTTTGTGCGCGAGGCCAACGGCCTGCGCGTGCGTTGAGCGGGGCTTGTGCGGTGGCTCCGCCTGTTTTGCTTGTGGCGTAGTGCTGCGTAGGTAATGCCGAAATTATCCGTCAAAAACAGCCTTGCTCCAGCCGTTGCGACGCAGGAAGCTACGGATGGAGACAGCAGTTAGCTACCACGTAGGCAATCTACGAAACCGCTGTCGCTATCCGTAAGCAGGCAGAGCCTGCTAACGGCTACCGCTTAGGTTCCGGCTGCGTCAGAAAAAAATTTCCTCGGTCGAGTACTTAAGTACACTCCCTTCGGAAATTGTTTTTCTTCCTTGCTTCAGCCGTTGCTACGAAGGAAGCTACGGATGAAGACAGCAGTTAGGTAACGCGGCAATCATTCAACGAAACCGCTGTCGCCATCCGTATGGCTCGCAAGCTCGCCGACGGCTAGCGCGCCGGAACCTAAAAATCTTATTTTTTAGGATTCTTCCGGCACTAGCACCCGTCTTCCGCTTCGCTCCAGACGGGGAATGGAATGCGTTCTCCGCTCCCCCCGGTCCTTGTGGCATTTTCTCCCCTCCCGACCCTGTCAGCTTCCCGACGGGGCCGGAGTTTTTTGCAGGCTGCCAGCATCCCACCGCTCTCTTATATTTTCTAATTCCATTTTAAATCAGTATCTTGCAGTTATGGCAAGCTCTTTGCAATGCCTCGGGCAACGCACGGCCATGCCTAGGGGCCCGCCGGGCGCACTCAAGAGAAAATACGCCTGCCGGGGCATCCGGCGAAAGCAAGCCGGATGAGACCGGAAGATCGTTTTGGGAGGTTGCCATGTTTTTCTTGCTCGGCGGTAACGACAAAAAGGCCCGCAAGGCCGAGAAGCAGCACAACACCGCGCCCGCGGCCGACTCGCGCGTGCGCGAGGCCTTTCTGGCCGGGCGTTTCCCGGTCGTGACCACCCATCAGGTGGAAGGCCGCAAGATCGCCAAGGTGCTCGGCCTCGTGTGCTGCCGCGGCTATGACTCGGAAGAGGCCTTTTTCGGCATGGCCGCCCGCGCCATGAACAAGGGCGCGCAGGCCATCGTGGGCTATAACGAGAACGTGGCCTTCCATCCTGACGGCAGCAAATATTTCACCTGCTACGGCACGGCCGTGATGTTCGAGTACGACCCGGCCGACCCGGAAAGCCTGCCCCTCATGCTCCAGCAGCGCTTCCGCGAGCGCGACCAGCGCATCAACGACGACATGATCTAGCGGAAAACGAGTTTTCCCCC
>JAAUYX010000046.1 GCA_014804905.1 Desulfovibrio sp.
CAGAGAAAAATTTCCTCGGTCGAGTACTTAAGTACACTCCCTTCGGAAATTTTTATCTTCCTTGCTCCAGCCGTTGCGACGCAGGAAGCTACGGATGGAGACAGCAATTAGTTACCCAAAAGCCAGTCAACGCAACCGCTGTCGCTATCCGTAAGGCTCGCAGACTCGCCAACGGCTAGCGCGCCAGCACCGAAAAATCTTATTTTCTAGGATTCTTCCGGCACTAGCACCCGTCTTTCGCTTCGCTCCAGACGGAATTAAGGAATTTCCGTCGACAGCTTCAGACAATATGACCATGAAATAAAAGAGGACAAAGATGTCTCGCTTCCCGCCTCAGCCCCGCGCGACGGCGAGCGCGGGGATAAGACGCCAGTACCAGTCGCAGACGAGGGTCTCGTCCTCGGGCTGCCATTCGCCGCAGTCCTCAAAATGGCGCAGCACATCGCTCACGACCGGGCTCTCGTCGCCAGCCCCGGCGCACTGGCGCAGCCGGAAGAAGATGACCACACACTCGAAGAGGCTGAAGCAATCCTCTTCCGAGCTGAAGCCCGCGTTCAGCAACTCCTCGAATTCCCGGTAAAANAGGTTGTNNTCCGGCACGCAGGCGTCAAACTCCTCCGCATGGTCGATGAGGTAGCGCAGGCTGCGGCAGAAGAGCACCTGCCGGGCGTCGGTCGAGGCATGGGCGATGCGGGCGGCATAGAGCTTTTCCAGGGCCTTCCGGTGGTGGGAGAGCGGCATAGAGACCTCGGCAATATCCTTAAAATAATATTCCTTCACAAATAGTAGCGGAAACGATTTCTTTTATCAAATAATAAATATGNCNGTCAGGNCCNGCTCCGGCCGAAACACGCGCCCCGGCCCCTATTTTCTCGACCTTTGCCGCCCTCTTTGGCATACTCGGGCCCGGCGCCGNGCAGTTGTCACGCGCCACCGGGAGCCGCCCATGCTCTATGCCATAGAAAATCTCGTCAAACGCCGCCAGCGCGAACAGGGCTATCGCCTGCTCATCAAAAGCCTGCACATCCCGCGCGGCGCGAGGATAGCCATCACCGGCCCCAGCGGCTGCGGCAAGAGCACCACGCTGGACCTGCTCGGGCTCGCGCTTCGGCCCGACAGCGCCGAGCGTTTCACCTTCGCCCCGCAGGCGGACGCGCCGCCCCTCGACGTTTCCGCCCTCTGGGCGGCCGGGCGCCATGATGCCATGGCGGCCCTTCGCCTCGCGCACATGGGCTATGTGCTCCAGTCCGGCGAGCTGTTGCCCTTTCTCACCGTGGGCGAAAACATGACGCTGACCGCGCGGCTCGGCGGCATGGCCGATGCGGAGGCGCAGGGCCGCGCGCGCGGCCTCGCGGAGGCCCTCGGCGTGGCGCAGCTCATGGGGGCCATGCCCGCCACGCTTTCCGTGGGCGAGCGCCAGCGCGCCGCCATCGTACGCGCGCTCACCCCGGGCCCGCAGCTCATCCTCGCGGACGAGCCCACGGCCGCGCTGGACCCTGTCCACGCCGGCCGCGTCATGGACGCCTTTCTCGCCGCGCTGGACCGGCACAAGGGGAGCCTCGTGCTCGTGACGCACAATGCCGACTGGGCGCGCCGCGGCGGCCTTACGGAAATCACCTTCCGCCTTGAGGAGGACGATGGCGGCGTGACCGCCATCCTCGACGACGGGGGCGCAGCCCTGGCGAGCGGGGAGGCCGCGTCATGCTGAAAAAACTCTGGCTCGCCATCTGCCTCGCCGGCCGGGACTGGCGCTTCGAGCGCTCGCTCACCCTTTGCGCCATCCTCGCGCTGGCCAGTATGCTCACGCCGCTCCTCGTGTTGCAGGGCCTGAAAAACGGCGTCATCGAGGGGATGCGCGAGCGCCTGCTCAAGGACCCCACGGTGCTCATCATCACGCCCAAGAGCGACGGCGGCAGGTACAGCGCCGCGGCTGTGGCNGCNCTCGGCGAGCTTCCNGGNGCGGCCTTCGCCATCGGCCGCACCCGCGAGACCGCCACGGACNTCACCCTCGCCGCCGGGGCCGACGGCACGGGCAAGAGCGCCAGCATCTCGCTCGAGCCCTGCGCCCCCGGCGAGCCCGTGCTCGCNCATTACGGCATCCCGGCGCCCACNGACGGCGCGGAGCCGGGCCTCGTGCTCTCGGCCCCGGCGGCGCGGGCCCTCGGCGTGTCGCCGGGCGACGCCCTNCTCGCGCGCCTCGGCCGGCGCACCCCGGAGGGGCGCCTGGAATCCGCGCGCCTCGTCTTTCATGTGGACGCCGTGCTCCCCGAGGCCGCGGCCGACCGGCGCATGGCCTTCGCGCCNCTNGCCACCCTCCAGGACCTGGAGGACTACCGCGACTATCTCGAGGTGCCGGGCCGGGGCTTCAGCGGCACGCCCCGCCAGGGCGAGCGGGAATACGCCTCCTTCCGNCTCTACGCCAAGGACCTCGACGCCGTGGAGGGCCTCGCCGCGGCGCTNGAGGCGCGGCACATCGAGACGAGCACCCGCTCCCGCGAGATTGCGGCCATCAGGATGCTGGAATCGGCCATCAACCAGGTCATCCTCATCATTTCGCTGGCCGTNGGCGCGGGCTTTGCGGCCTTCACCGTGAGCTCCGTCCAGGGCGCGGTGGAGCGCAAGCGCCGGATGCTCGGGATGCTGCGCCTGCTCGGCTTTCCGCACGCGGCGCTCNTGTGCTATCCCATGACGCANAGCCTGCTNACCTCGCTCTGCGGCTTCGGGCTTTCCTGCCTGCTCTCGCTCGCCGTAAGCCTNGGCATCGCCCGCGCCTTTGCGGAGCAGGGCGGCATCGCCTGCCGCCTCTCCCTCGCGGACGCGGGCCTCGCCTGCGCCGCCGTGGTGGCGCTCTCGCTGCTTTCCACCGCGCGCGCGGCCCGGTCCGCCGCCGCCGTCGAACCCTCCATNGTCATCCGCGAGGTCTGACCATGCNTCTCGTCCTNNTCCTGNTNCTCCTGCTCGCCNGNGNGCAGCCCGCGCTNGCGGCCTTCACCTCGGCCAATGACGGCGTTCCCGTGGAGAGCGCGTGGAACCCGGCCCCGGCCNNGGACGACATCGTGCTGCCCATGCCCTGCGGTCTTTCCATGAGCTTTCGCGCCGTGCGCGTGCCNGCGGGCGGCCTCATCAAGGACAGNACCTTCTCCATGGGCGTGGTCAACGCCNNGGANGGCGAGCGCCAGATTTACGAGCGCCAGTTCGACGGCCATATCGCCGCGCCCTTCACCCCCCAGGACCTGCCCGCCGAGTGGCGCGACGCCGTGGCCGACGGCGGCAAAAAGGCCTCCGGNGACACCTTCTATTTCATCGGCAAGTATGAGGTGAGCCGCCTCCAGTGGGACGCGGTNATGCGCGCCGTTTCCGACGACGGCAGNNTNGACGAGGCCGCCTGCCCGGTGAAGGGAAAGACGGCCCCGGCGGCCGCCAACCTGCCGCAGGGCGGCGTTTCGTGGTTCGACGCGCAGCAGTTCCTCCAGAAATACAATGCGTGGCTCGTGCGCGAGCACNCGGAGAGCCTGCCGCACTTCGCNGGCACGAAGAACGTGGGCTTTTTGCGGCTGCCCACCGAGGAGGAGTGGGAATTCGCGGCCCGNGGCGGCGCGGATGTGGCCCCCGAGTGGTGGGCCGACAAGGACGTGTTCCCGCTCGCCGAGGGCAAGGCGCTCAAGGATTACGGCGTGTATTCGGCGGACGGCGCGCTTTCGGGGCCTTCGCCCATCGGCTCGCGCAACGCCAATCCCCTCGGGCTGCACGACACGCTCGGCAATGTGCGCGAGATGACGGACGGCTTCTTCCGCCTTTCCATCGCGGACATGCAGTCGGGCATGGTGCNCCATCGCCTGCACGGCGCCGCCGGGGGCGTGCTCGTCAAGGGCGGCAGCTTCCGCAGCGACGAGGCGGGCGTGGCGCCGGGGCGGCGCGACGAGGTGGCGCTCTACACCGCGCAGGGGCCGAGCCGCCCGGAGGACCTGGGCCTGCGCCTCGTGCTTTCGGGCATCAATATTCCCAACGCGGAAAGGCTCGAGACCCTGCGCAAGGANGAACGCGCGCCCGCGCAAGCGCCGGAGGCCGTGAAAGCTGGCCGCACCCCGCTGGAGGCCGTGGAGGCGCTTTCCGCCACGGCCCCGGCCCTNAAGCCNCAGCTCGACCAGTTGCGCGCCATGCTCGAGGACCAGGAAAGCGCGGCAAAGCGCGAACGCGCGAGCACGCTGGAGCACGAATACCGCTCCCTGCTCTACCAGGCGGAGACCCTGCGCGCCTTCGCCTTCCGCTACAGTGTGGCGCACAAGCAGGAGGAAAAGATNCGCGANATGCTGAAAAAGCCCNNGGACGCGGCCACNAAAAAGCAGNTNGAAAAGCTGCNGGACCGAGGTNNCGGNCGACCTCAAGGANTATCTCGANTCCCTGCGCATGGGCGCGGGCTATTACAAGACGAGCCTCGGCCTCGTGGGCGCGGCCCCGCAGGCGGAGACCGAGCGCCTCGCCGTGCAGGCCCGGCGCGAATACGGCGGCGCGGGCGTGTTCAACACCCACATGTCGCAAAACATCGACGTGCTGGAAAAGTGGCTGGCCGAGACCCGGCGCAAGGGGTCCTCGTCCCTGAGCGTCAAGGCCATCCTCAAGGGCATCCTGCCCGAACAGCATTACAAGGTGCTGGCGCTCTAGGGCAACGCAGCACGCACAGGCTCAGAAATCATGTTTTACGGCTGGAAACTGGCGGCGCTCATCACGGGCGGCAACTTCATGCTTCAGGGCAGCGCCGTCTACTGCATGAACGCCTTCATGGAACCGCTCTGCGAGGTCAACGGCTGGACGCGCGCGGGCCTCAACCTGAGCATGGGCCTTGCGGTGCTGGCCGGGCAGCTCGCCATGCCGCTCGCCGCGGCCGTTTCCGCGCGGCGCTCCCTGCGGCTGCTCACCGCGCTGGGCGCGCTCGCCGGTGGCGCGGCCACGCTCGGGATGGGCATGACCTCGAGCCTCGCGCTCTACACGCTCTGGTTCATTCTCGTCTGGGTCTGCGCCCAGTTTTGCGGCGGCGTGGTGGGGAACGCCCTCATCAGCCGCTGGTTCCGCCATTTTCAGGGCCGCGCCTTCGGCGTCGCCAATGCGGGCTCGTCCCTCGCCGGGGTCATGCTGCCCTTTTTCTGCATGGCGCTCATCCACGCCTTCGGGGTCACGGCGGCCTATTCGGTGCTCGGCGTGGTCACCTGCCTGCTCGGGCCGCTGGCGTGGTGGCTGGTGCGCGACGAACCCCAGGCCCTGGGGCTGCACCCGGACGGCAGGCGCCATGAGCCCCATATGCCCAAGGCCGCGCCCGTCAACACCTCCTTCGCGGCGCTCATCCATTCGCGGCAGGCGTGGTTCGTGGGCATAGCCTACGGGCTCGCGCTCATGACCGCCTCCACCTTCATGAGCCAGATGAAGCCCCGCTTTGCGGACCTGGGGCTCGAGGCCTGGCCGGCCATGCTCCTCGCCTGCCTTTCCGCGCTCTTCGCGGCACTCGCCAAGTATGCCTGGGGCTGGGTGAGCGACCGAACCTCCCCGCTCGTGGCCTCGCGGCTGATCATGGCCATGAGCGTGACCAGCGTGGCGCTGCTCCTGCTGCCGCCGTCGCTGCCGCTGCTCGCGCTTTTCAGCGTGGCCTTCGGCGGCTGCATCGGCGGCCTGTGGACGGTGCTTCCGGCCGTGGTTTCCTGGTATTTCGGCAGCCAGAACTTCCTTGCGGCCTACAAGTTCATCGCCATCATCCTCATCCTGCGCTGCGCGGGCTTTCCCGTCATGGCGGCCTCGCACGGGCTTTTCGGGAGCTACGTGCTGGCCGACGCCTTTTTCGGCGCGAGCCTGCTCACGGCGCTGGTGCTTACCTTCCTGCTCCGGCCCGGCGACGCCGTGGGAAACACGCATCACCGCCGCTGAGGGACGCCCCCCTAGTTCGCCGTTCCCGAAGCGGAAGACGCCTGTGCGGACATGGCCTGGGCGGCCTGCTCGGCCTTGGCCGCGGCCACGGGCGTGGTCGTTGGCGGCGCGGGCGGCGTGGGTCCCAGAAGGCCGCCGGGCTGGTCGGTCATGAACATATGGGTGGTGGGATACGCGCCAAGGACGTGCTCGTCGTTCAGCTTCTGCTGGATGGCAAGATTGACGTCCGAGCGCGTCATCTGGAAGCTCCTGATGTCCGGCTCGTGGACGACATAGATGATCTGAAACATATAGTTGGCCGAGCCGAAATGGAGCATACAGGCCCGGTCGAAACTGCACGTGGGGAAGGATTCTACCACCTCGCGCATCATGTCGGGCACACGCTTCACCACGTCAAGCGGCATCTCGAAGGCCACGCCCAACTCCAGCACCACCGGGCGCTCGCTCACACTGCCGAGATTGACGATGGTGTTGGTCGTCATTTCCGAATTGGCGCAGACGATGAGGTCGCCCTCGAGGCTGCGCAGGTGGGTGGTCTTGGGGCCCATGTATTCCACGTCGCCGGCCTTGCCGCTCTTGAGCTCCACATGGTCGCCGATGCGGAAGGGCTTGTCGAGCAGGATGACGATATAGCTGAAGAAGTCCTCGAGGATGGCCTTGCCCGCCAGGCCCACGGCCACGCCCATGATGCCGAGGCCGGCCACGATAGAGGAGACGCGGAAGCCCAGGTTGTCCAGCAGGAAGGTGAGGCCCATGGCCCAGATGAG
>JAAUYX010000047.1 GCA_014804905.1 Desulfovibrio sp.
ACCATGCGCGCCCTCGAGGACGCGCTGGACAACTTCGCGGGCTGCGTGCTCGTCATCAGCCACGACCGCTGGTTCCTCGACCGCGTGGCCACGCATATCATGGCCTTTGAGGACGACGCGCATGTAGCCTTTTTTGAAGGCAATTTCAGGGAATACGAGGAGGACCGCAAAAAGCGCCTCGGCAAGGAGGCCGAGACGCCGCACCGCCTCAAGTTCCGCAGGCTCACACGCTGAACCGGGCCGCAGCGCGGTCCTTTGCCGGAGTTTGCCATGAAGGAAAGTTCCCTTGCGTTTCGCGGGCATCTCTTCCGGGCGGGCCTTGCCCTGCTCGTGCTGATAGTCTGTTTTTCCGTCGCCGGAGTGGCGGGGGCTGCCGCCCCGGCGCCTGCGGATGACCGGGCCGCGGTGGCAAGCCCGGCCACGGCCCTGATTTCGCCTGTGGGCGGGCGCCTCAGCGTGGAGGAGCGCCTCGCCCCGCTCGCCACCGGCCCTGAGGCGGGGCGCAGCCTCGTCTTTGCCCTGCCGCCGGACGCCGCCAACCTGCAACTGGCCGTGCCGGGCCAGACCATCGTGCGCTGGAGCACCACGCCCGTGCCGCTGGCCGAATCCGCGGGCCTCGCCCGCGCCCGCGAGGAACTCGTCACCGAGCGGATGCGCCTCAACGCGCGCCTTATCGCCGTAAAGGCGGCCATAGCCCTCTGGCAGTCGCCGGAAAATGCCGCCGCGCAGGACGCTGCCCGGCGCGCGAGCCTCATCGCCGAGTCCGTGCCCGGCCTCGCGGAGGAGCAGGAAATGCTGGAAACGCGCATCAGGATGCTCGGCCAGCGTATCGAGCGCCTGCCCGCGGCCGCGGGGCTCGGCGAGCTTATTCATGTCACTCTGCAAAAGCCCGTGCCCGCCGGGGAAAAGGTGCTCGTGCGCTATTCCTACACCTGGCGGCATTGCGGCTGGAATGCGGTGTATGATTTCAACGCCAGGCCCGAGGAAGGCAGCGGCGGCGTCATCGACGTGCGCCTCATGGCCGATGTGTGGCAGTATTCCGGCATCGACTGGAAGGGCACCAGGGTGACGCTGGCCACGCGCGGGAGCGGCCCGCGCGAGCCCGCGCCGCTCCCGGAATGGGTGGTGGATTCCCAACCCCGGCCTCAGCCGAGGCCCGTGCCCCTGACGCTCAACGCGGCGCGGAGCGCCAAGGTCGTGGCCGAGGGCGCGGCGGACGCGGCCCCGGCCAATGCGGGCGTGGCGGCGGACAGTTCCTCGGTCTATGCCAGCTGGACGCTGGCCGAGCCCGGCCTCCCCGAGGGGCGTTCTCGCCTCGTGATTACGGCCGACGCCTGGCAGGCTCCCCTGCAATGGCTCGCCCGGCCCACCCGCGGGGATGGCCGCGTCTGGCTTCTGGCGAAGTATGCCCTTACGGGCGACACCGCCTGGCCCGAGGGCATGGCCGAATACAGCGTGGATGGCCAGGGCGTGGGCGCAGGCATGTTCCGCCCGCGCGGCGGCGAGGCCACGCTCTATTTCGGGGCGGACCCGCGCGTTAATGTGCGCACCTTTGACGACTCGCGCACCAAGGGCGAAAGGGGCTTCATCAAGACGAGCAAGACCTGGACCTGGGCCTGGACCTATACGGTGAGCAACGAACACGCGCGCCCCGTCACGGTGAAGCTGGAACGCCCGGCCCCCATCATTGTGGACGAGGGCGTCACCGTGACCTACAAGGACGAGCCCCCGGCCCAGAAGAACGACCAGGAGCACATGCTCTTCTGGAACGTGGAGGTGCCCGGCCACGGCAAGGCCAGCGTGAAGCACAGCGTCACCATCTCCTCGCCGGAGAAGTTGCAGCTCATTCCGGACGTGCCCTAGGCCACGGCAAGCGGAAACACGCCTGCTCACGCCATGTTTGCCCCGGTTCCGCAGCCAGCGGGGCCGGGGCACTGATTTTTCCGGGGCACCCCCCCGTTGACTCCTGCATCGCGCCGGGTAAGAATGGCCGCCTATGCCAATGCCGCCCGCCAAGGGGCAAAGGAGCCTTGCTATGGGCCCTCTCCGTGCGTTTTCGCCTGTTGTCATTCGCCGGGCCCGTTCCGGGGCCGGGGCTCTCACCCGCGGTCTTGCCGCGGGTCTTCTCGCCGTGGGCCTCGCCCTGCAGTTTACGCCCAGCGCGGCGCTGGGTGCGGCGAATCTCACCATCAACAGGAACATGACCATCACTTCCGATGTGGAGTATAACAAGATCACCGGCTCGGGCACGAGGGACCTGACGGTCACGGGGGCCCGCGTCAGCGCCGCCGACATCAGTTGCGCGACGGTGCACCTGCTTGCGCGCAACGCCGTCATCACTTCGGCGCAGAATTTCCGCATGGGCCCCATGTATGTGGAAAACAGCACGCTCACTGCGGGCAATATCTTCCAGTCCTCGGCCACGGGCAGGATGGTGACGGACAACAGCCACATCGACGCGAACATCATCTCCCTCGGCTGGGATTACCTCCTCAACCAGGCCGCCCCGCCCACCGACGGCCCGCACCAGCACAACAACAGCGTGCTCACTGCCCGGAGCAGTATCATGCTCTACGGCGGCCTCGAAGTGGTGAGCGGGGATACCGTCGTCACCAGCGAGTCCGGCAATATCTCCGCACGCATGGTGGACGGCCTCACCCAACGCGAAGGCGCCACGCTCACCCTCCAGGCCCCGCGCGGCAAGATTACTGCCCAGAACATCGTGGCCACCAATCTGGAGGCCCAGAGCCTCTATGCCAACAACGTCACCATGCAGGGAGGCACCTTCACCCTGACCGGGGCTCTTGACCAGAGTGCCAACAACAACATCATCACCGACAACCTTACGCTCACCAACAGCACGTCCTCCATCGCGGGCCTGAGCGTGGGCGGCGCCGCGGTGGTTTCCGGCGGCGAGCTCAAGGCCGGGGAGCTTGTGGCGCAGCGGGGCCTCACGGTCAATAACCACGCGCGCGCGGGCATCGAGTCCCTGGCGCTGGAAAACGGCACCCTGCTGGCCGTCAACAGCCGTTTGGCGGTGAAGCAGTTCAAGGATTCGGCGGCCGCGAGCGCCGTGGTGGGCAATAATGCGGCCTTGGGCCTCGGCACCGCGGATGCGGACTGGATAGTGCGCCAGTTCGACACCGCCGACGCCAGTTCCCTCGGCCCGGTCACCGCGGCCCTTGCCGTGGCCGCGCCGCAGTCGCTCGCCACGATGCCCGGCATCGTGGTGGACGGGGCGGTCATGGGGCGTCCCGCCGGTGTGGCGCCGGGCCATGCCATTTTTGCGCCGCGCTCCCTTTTGGTGGTCAACGCCGCGGCAGCGGCCCAAAATGGGGCGGGCGCGCTTTCCGGCGGCAGTTTTGATGTGCGCTCCGGCGCAAAGCTCTATATCCCCGATGCCGTCAACGGCGCCACGTACAAGGTCCTCAACGGAGCGGGCTCCTATGCGGACGCGAGCGCCTGGAACGGCGCCAATCTCGCTTCCGGCACGCCACTGCTGGAGCTGGTGCGCCTGCCGCAATTCGGCATGATCGGCACGCGCCAGGTCCCGGCCAGCACCGTGTTTCCGGGGCTGCATCCGGGCCTCGGGGGCGTACCGGACGCCGGCATCGCCGACGACAGCATCGGGCCGAGCCATGCGGATTCCGATATTGCGGGCATCCGCTTCCTCTCGCGGGCGACCGGCAGGGACTATATCGGCAATGACCCGCGCCTCGCGGCCATCACCATCGAGAGCGCCGCGCGCATGGCCGCCCTCGGGGCCGTGCCGGAAATGACGCTGGCCGCCAACCAGGCAGCGAGCAACGGCATGGGGCAGCGCCTGGGGGTGGAACCGGGCGGCGGCGTCCAGGCCGTGGGCGAGGACGGCACGCCCGAGGAAGAGGCGCTCCACCGTCACGGCTGGGCGCTCTGGGTGATGCCCATCTTCCAGAGCACCAACGGCTTCGGCATGACCGCGGGAAGTTGGGGCCTTGATTTCAGCGGGGCCCTCGGCGGCATTGCGCTTGGCTGCGACTATACCTTCGAGAGCGCCCTGCGCCTCGGCCTGAGCCTCAACGTGGGCGGCGGCTATGCCCGCGGCTCGGGCGAGCTCGCGTCCACCGAGAATGACATGGGCTTCTGGGGACTGGGCGCCTATGCGGGCTGGCGCAAGGGCAATTTCGGCCTTGCGGCGGACGTGGCCTATACCTCGGCCTACAACAGCCTGAAGCAGGATTTGCCCGCGGGCATGGAAATGCGGCCGCTCAAGGCCGACGTCTCCTCCTGGGCGCTGGGCGCGGGCCTGCGCGCGGACTACACCTTCGCCACGCCCTGGCTGGACGTGACGCCCCATGTGGGAGTGCGCTACCATTACCTGTATACGGGGAGCTATGACGCCAAAAGCAACGGCACGGTGCTGGAGGCTGAGGCCACGCGCCAGAATATCTGGACCTTCCCTGTGGGCTTCTCGCTTTCGCGTGAGCTGGAACTGCCGCGCGGCTGGCATTGCCGCCCCATGCTGGACCTTTCGGTCATCCCCGCCGCCGGGGACATGGACGCCAGGGGCGACGTGCGCTTTACGGGCACGCACACCGATGTGGAGCTGGAAAACCAGATCATGGACCACATCACCTGGCGCGGCGCGCTGGGCGTGGAATTTACCGGCGGGGACCTTGCCTTCGGGCTCAACTACAGCTTCCAGGCAGGCCTGAAAACCACGGCCCAGGGCGTGACGGCGAGCTTCAGCTACCAGTTTTAACCGGCTGAGACGGCGCGACAAGCCCGGCCGGCGCAGAGGACGCGCCCCGTGACGATGCACGGGGCGCGTTTTGCATTCAGGCGGCGGCGATGGTGCCGTTTTCCACCAGGAAGAGCGGCGCGTCGGGCGCTGCCAGCCGCAGCATATCCACCATGTGCGGCTGGCAGGTGAAGTAGAGTATCTGGTGGCCGTCGCGGCCCGCCGCGAGGTCCGCGAAGGCGCGGGCCGTGCGCTCGGCGCGCTCGGGGTCAAAGTTGACGAGCACCTCGTCCATGATGACCGGCAGCGGCGCGGCGTGGATGGCGTGGCTTTTGATATAGGCGAGGCGCAGGGCGAGATAGGCCTGCTCCTGCGCGCCGCGGCTCAGGAATTGCGGTTCCACGGGTTCGCCCGCGGGGGGCAGGATGAGCAGGCTCGCATCCTCCAGCGAGGCGCTGATGCCCCGCCAGCGGCCATTGGTGATGCGGGCGAAGATGGAAGACGCCTCGCGGATGACCTCGGGCTGGCGTTCCTTTTCAAAATTGAGCTTTGCCTTGCGCAACAGGGCGGCGGCGAGGGCCCGGCGGCTCCAGGCAAGGGCCATGCGCTCCATGCGCTCGAGAAGGCTGGCCTCCTCCTGGCGCAGGCGCGCCAGCTCGTCGTCGCGCGAAAGGGCGGTGACGCGCGCATTGAGTTCCGCCACGCGGGCGGCCAGCTCCTGCTCGCCGTCGGTCATGGCGGTAAGTTCCCCTTGGATGGCGGCGAGGCGGCGTTCCTGGGCCTCCTGGTCCCCTTCCTGGAAGGAGGCGAGAAATTCGGGGAGCGGACGGGAGTCCGCAGCGAGGTTGAGGGCGTCCTCGAGCTGCTGGCGCTGGCGTGTGAGGTCGCGGTATTCCGTCAAAAGCGCGGCGAGCCGCAGAAAATCCTCCGCGTCGCTGGCCCCGGCCCGGGCGAGCAGGTTGCGCTCCCTTTCGCGGGCCATGTCCAGAGCCGCCGTTTCCGCCCGGCGTTCGTCCTCTTCCTCGGCCACAAGGCTGGCGAGGCGCTGGCGCTCGGCCTCTGCCTGCGCGGCGTTTTCCGCATCGGACAGCAGGGCGTCGAGGGTGGCGAGCCAGTCGGCCGCGGCGTCGCCGTCGCGCTCCGGCGTGCGCTCAAGGCTGTCCACAAGGGCGCCGAGGGGGCCCTCCAGAGCCGCCAGTTCGGCCCGCCCCTGCGCCAGCTCGTCGCGGGCGCGCGCAAGCTGCCCTTCCGTCGCGAGGCAACCTTCCATGCACTTGAAGGCCTCGCGCACGGTTTCGGGGTCAAGGTGCTGTTCGAGGCCCAGCCCCTCGAGGCAGGTCGCCCAGGAGGCGCGGGCCCCGGTGAGCCGTGCCTCGTCCGCGCTGAGCCGCTCCGCGGCTTCGCGCTGGCGCGTCTGCGCCCGCTCCAGCTCGTTTTCATGGTTCTGGAGGGCGGAAGCCGCGCGTATGCGCTGCTCCCGCGCGGCATCGGCCTCCCGGCAGGCCTCCATGACCTGCCGCACAGCATCTTCCAGCGTGAGGCCGCCCTCGGCCAGTCGCTCGGCCACGGGCGGCACGGCTGCGGCCCGCGCTTCCAGCGCCTGTATGTCGTCCCTGAGGGCGTCCAGTTCCGCCTGGGCCGCGGCCACGCCGCCGAAGGCCAGGCGCGCGGACTCGGCGCGGGCGAAAAAAGTGGACGCGCTTTCCGGCGACGGCACGCTCGTCACGGAGAGCGACTGCATGAGGCCGTGCCACTGCCGCCGCGCCTGCTGGACTTCGCCTTCCTTTTCATGGGCGCGCCCTTCCAGCGTGGCTACCTGGCTGCGGGCTGCGCCGTATTCGCGCTTGAGCGCCTCCATGTCCCTGCGGGAGCGCTCCTCGTGGAAGCAGAGCTCGCGCTCGCGCTCGAGCAGCATTTCCGTGGCCTCCAGCGTGACAAGGTCCATGCTGTCCACGCCTGCGGCCGCGCAGAGCTGGCGCGCCTGGTCGCCCAGCTCTGCCACATGCAGGGCGCAGGTCTCGCGCCTGCTCTGGAGCTGGGCCATTTCGTGCTGGAAGCGCCGGGCCTCGGGCCCGCTGCGCGGCAGCCCCCCGGCGAGGAAGCCCACGCCGCAGGCGAGTACGAGATAGCCCGACCAGAGGGTGACCGGGAGGCTCAGGTCCGGCGTGAGCGGGTATTCGCTGATGCCGAGCAGCCAGTGGGCCGCGAGGATGCCCGCGCCGCCGAGAATGAGGAGCGCGCCCACCACGATGAGCGGGATGCTCTTGACCGGGGCCGGGGCCTGCTCCGAGGAGATGCGGTTGTCCAGCTCCTGCAGGCGCTCGCGCTCGGTGCTCATGGTGGTGGAAAGGGCGCGCAGGGCTCTCAGGGCTGCCGAGCGGGCGTCCAGGGCCTCACGGCTCTGGCCGCCGGCGTTGCGCTGCGCCTCACGCAGTTCGTCCATGCGCTTCTTGACCGCTTCCGCCTGCTCCTCGGCCTGACGCACGGCCTGGGCCATGTCCGTGGCTTCCTGAAGGCGCGCCTGCATGGTGCGCGCCACGCCGAGCGCGTCCTCCTGGCGCGCCAGCAGGCCGTCCAGAAGGGCGCAGGCCTCCTGCGGCTCCCCGGCATCGACGCCCGTGAGCCGCAACTGGTCAAAGGCGCGGCCAAAGCTCGTGCGTGCCTGCTCCACGGCGCGCTCGCGACCGGGGGCCTGGCGGCGGTTTTCCTCGAGGCGGGCCATGGTCTGCCGCAATTCGTCCCGCGCCTCGTCCGAGAGCTCGGCCACGGGCGCGGGGAGCACCGTAAGGGCGTCCCGGGCGGCGCTCACGGCGCGCTCGGCGCTCTCTACATCACGGTTGGCACGGGTGAGGCCGTCGATGGCGGCCTGGTGCGCCGTGACGGCGGCCGTCATTTCCCGCGCCTGTTTTTCCAGCCCCTCGCGGGCGAAGAGGGAGCGGTCTGTCCCGCGGATGCGCTCGCAGCTCCAGCCCGGTCCGAGCTGGGTGAGGCCGTGGGCCAGGGCGGCCTCGGCGCGGCGGCAATTTTCCTCGAGGCTGCCGATTTGGGCGAGCGCCTGCCGGTAACCGCTCTTGCGCTCGGAAAGGCGGCGGAGTTCGGGGAGGGCGGCCAACAGGGGCGCATCCACGCCAACAGCCTCGAGGCGCTGCTGAAGGCGGCCGAGCTTTTCCTCGCGGGCCGCCACCTGGCGCTCGCAGGCCTCGCGCGCTTCCTCCAGGCGGGCGAGGCGCGCCGCGCCGTCCTCGGGAAAGTCCTCGCGCACGGGGCTGAGCCTCGCCAGGCGCGCCCCGGTCATGCGCCATTCGTCCCACTGCTTCCAGACGCCGAGGCGACGCTCCAGGTGGCGGCGCTCGTCCTCCAGTTCCGCCTTGCGGCCGCGCAGGCCGGAGAGCTCCGCCTTTTTGCGGGAAAATTCCTCGGCGAGGGCGTCAAAGCCCGCACATTCGGCGGTGACGTCCTCGATGCGGGCGCGCAAGGCCTCCAACTGCCCCAGCGCCGCGTTGAGCGCGGGCTTGCTGCCGCCGCGCCGGAAGATTTCCTCCTCCTGCTTTTCCAGCAGCTTCAGCGCCTCGCCGGGGGCGCGCAAGCCGGGCCCGAAGCTCGCGCCGTAGAGCGCGTTGCGCACGCCCTCGCCGTCAAGGCTGGCGAAATTTTCCAGCTCGCCGAGGCTGAAGCCGAATACCGAGCGGTAGACCTCGCGGCTCACGCCGAAGAGCAACTGGCGCAGGATGTCCGGGGAGAGCGGCGCACCGTCGGGGAGATTGAGGGTGAGGACGCCGCCGGAAGGTCCGGGCCTGCGGGTGAGGTGTATGGTCTCGCTCGTGCCGTCGGCCGCGGGTGTGGAAAGCACGAGGCTGCCCCCGGCGAGGCCGCCGCCCACGGGCGCGAAACTGCGCCGCGCCTCGCTCGCGCGCGGATTGGGATAGCCCGTGAGCATGGTGCGGAGAAATTCCAGGCAGGTGGACTTGCCCGCCTCGTTGCGGCCGAGAAAGATGCTGAGGCCGGGCGCGAGGCCGGTCACCTCCACGCCGGACAGGACGCCGAAGCCATCAATGTGGAAGGATTCGATATACATCAGCGTTCCTCCAGCAGGTCAACGCAGAGGCGCTCGGCCTCGTCGAGCAGCGCGAGGAGCTGCTGTTCGTCCGGCGCGGTGAGCGCCTTCCTGAGACGGCTGTGCCCGAAAAGCGGCTCCAGCGCCGGGTCCGCCAGTTCGTGGAGCGCCTGGCGGCTCTCGCGCATGGCAAGGGCGAGGCGCCCGGTCTCGCCGAGCAGGTCCTCCCGGCGCAGCAGCTCCCCGGTATCCGTGAGGGGCCCGGTCTCCACCCGCAAGTCCTTGAGCCAGATGCCCGGCGTATCCCCGGCGAGGTGCTGGAGGCGCTCGGCGAGGTCCTCGGCGGCGTCGGGCCTTCGCAGCACGGCATCGAGCGGCGTGCGCCCGGCCAGCGTCACGCGGGCCATGACGGCCTCGCAGGTGGGCGGCGCCTCCTCGCCCAGGCGGGCGAGGGCGCCCGCCATGCGGCGTTCCACCTCGTCAAGGTGGTCAACGCCCTCGAGGTCCAGGGCGAGCTTTTCCCACTCCACCGGGCCCAGGGCGCGAAATTCCGCCTCGCAGCGCCAGCCCCCGGCGTGGGGACGGGCCGTGACCACAAGGCAGCCGCGCGGCCCGGTCTCGTTGATATGCAGGCCCTGGGTGTTGCCGGGATAGGCGATGAAGGGCTGCTCGGAGAGGATGCAGCGCTCATGCACATGGCCGAGCGCCCAGGCGTCGAGCCCCGTGGCCACAAGGTCCTCCAGCGAGCACGGGGCGTAGCGGTCTGCCGCGCCCTCGCCCTGAACGGCGCAGTGGAGTACGCCCAGCTGGAAGCAGTCCTCCCCGGTTTCGCGCCGGAAAAGGCGCGCCAGGTTGCGGCCCTCGCGCGGGCGCGCGTGGCTTATGCCGTGGATGAGCGCCAGGGTTTCGCCATCGCGCAGGAGGGGACGGGTTTCGGGCTCGGCGCCGAAAATCACCACGTTTTCCGGCCACTCCACCGAGGTGAGCCTTGAGGAGAGCGGGTCATGGTTGCCGTGGGCGATAAACACCGGGATGCCCAGGCGCTGAAGGCGCAGGCAGCCGTCGCGCAGGGCGAGCTGCGCTTTGACGCTGTGGTCTTCCTGATTGTAGATGTCGCCGGAGAGCACGAGGAAGTCCGGCTTTTCCCGCTCGCAGCAGCCGATGAGCCGCTCGAAGGCGATGAAGGTCGCATCGTGGAGCAGTCGGGCGAGGCGGCCGCCCTGGCCTGTTTCCTGTGCAAGCCCGCGGAAGGGCGTGTCCAGATGCAGATCTGCCGCGTGGATATAGCGGATTTCGTCCATGCTGCGCCTCTCTGCGCGATAAGGAGAGAAAAAAAGAGTCTAGACTTTTTCTAGGCGAGGCGCAAGGCGCAGAATCCGGCTTCCGGCGCGGCAAGCCGGGGAACATGCGGGTTTGGATAATAGAGGGAGGGGAAGCGCGAAGCCGGGCCGGTGGCCTTCAGCGGTTCGCCTGTGCGCGGAGGCGCAGGCACTCCTCGGCGATGCGCCGAAGCTCGGCGTCGTCCGGCTTTTCCGTGAGGCCTTTCTTCACATGGCCCAGCGCGCGGACATATTCCCCGGCTTCCATGAGCGCACGGGCAATCATGCCATAGGCGGCCAATTCGTTCTTGTAATACTTGAAAGCCTCGGCGAAGCACTCGTCCGCCTCCTGGACCTTGTGTTCGGCGAGAAATTTCTTGCCGTTGCTGATGCAGCGGTCGAGATTGAGCTTGCGCTGGAGCGTGGCCTCGTAGTCCTCCTCGTCCTCCTGGCCCATGACCTGCTTGTAGAATTTGTTGAAGAAGGCGAGCAGCTCGCGCTCCTTGCCGGGCTGGTAGGCGACGGGCTGGGCATATTCCTTCTTGTAGGCCGGGTCCGTGCAGATGTCGGCGATGGCGGTGCGGAAGTCCCCGCGCAGGTCCGTGGGGGCCTGGAGGCCGCCGAGGTCCTGGAGCGCGGTGGTGAGGAGAAAGACGGCGCGCGGATAGTCGCGGCGCTGGATGCAGGTCCTGATGCGGCCGAGGTCTTCGCGAATCTTGCGGGCGTTCATGCTCTGCTCGTTTCGTTGTGCCTGGTTTCACTCGGGAAGCGGCATGTCGGTGACAAAGCCCGTGGAGACCGCGCGGGCGACGAGCGCGCCGTCGCCGTCGAGGATGCGCACGTCATAGCTCACCACATGGTGCCCCGCGCGCACCACCCGTGCCTCGCCCACCAGAGGGCTTACCCGGCCGGGATTGAGGAACTCGATGCTGGAGGTGAGGCTGACCACCCCGGTCTTGCGCCCGGCATTGGCGGCCGCGCCGAAGGCCACGTCGGCCAGGGCGAAGATGGCCCCGCCGTGGGCCACGCCCATGCCGTTCTTGTGGTGCTCCGAAATGGGCATCGTGACCCGGGAAAATTCCGGCGTGGCGACCTCCACCTCCATTTGCAGATGGCGCACGAGCCTGTCGTGCTTCGCCACATAGTTGTCCATGTTCCGCATCGTCTCGGGGGAGGCCATCTGCTTCTCCTTGGGGCGGCTTCCGCTCTTTACGCCAAAAAGGCCGGCCGGGAGATGCCCCCGGCCAGCCGCATCATGCCTGAAGTGGGGCGCTTATTCCACCTGCTGGATGCCGTCGAGCTTCCAGGTGCCACCCACCCCTTCGCGCAGGAAGTGCCAGACCTCGCGCGCGGAAGAGGGAGCGTCCTGGTCGGGCCGCTCGCGCAGGAGCACGTCGAAGAACACCTGGGCGCGCTGGTCGTCGCCCTCGTTTTCCGCGCCGAGCAGCTGGGCATTGACCAGCATGATTTCCGTGTGGCTCGGGCCGGGCTCGGCGGCCATCTGCTCACGCAGGGCCTGCATTACGGCCGGGGTGGCGAACTGGGCGATGTCGTCAAGGTCGCGCCTGTCCCAGGCCTTTTGCATCCGCGTATAGGCCATCTTGGCCCCGCGGAGGAATTCCTCCGTATCAAAGCCCGCGGGCACGTCCACGCCCTGGTCGGCCGCCGGGGGCTCCGTGCCCTGTCCGGTGAGGTTGCGCAGGGCGTCCCAGCCGGAGGCCTGGGTATTGCTGCGGGCAAAGGGCTGGTTCGCGCTGTCGTTGGTGAGGTCCGGGCGGCTTCCGCCGAAGAGGCCGCCCCCCGCCGGGGCCGGTTCCTGCGACTGACGGTTGCGGAAGCGCGCGAAGAGCTTGAGGCCCACATAGATGAGCAGGCCGATGATGATGATGTCGAGGAAGCCGCCGCCCCCGCCAAGGCCGTTGCCGGAAAGCAGGGAGCCGAGCAGGGTGCCCGCGAGCAGGCCGCCGAAGAGGCCGCCCATGCCGCCGAACATGCCGGGGCGCTGGGTCGTCGCCTGCGCGTTGCGGGCGTTGGCGGCCGGGGCCTGCTGGCGCATGGCCGGGCGCTGCGCGGGCGTGCTCATGTAGGGGCGGCTCCCGAAGGAGCGGCCGCCGCCCATGCGCGCGGCCTCGGCGGAATCGGGCAGCGCAAGGGCAAAGGCGGCAAGGAGGATGACAAGGGCTGCGAAAAGGGCGCTGATCTTCATGGCAACTCCGGTTGGGTGGTTCCCGGCGGGAATGTTCTCTGTCACTCCGTTATGTATAGGGATTTTGGCGGAAAAGGCAAGCCGCGGCGAGGCTCCCCGCTGGCGGGAACGCCGGCCCGCTTCACTTCTTCCGCGGGAGATTTTTCTGGCGCCCGCGCGCCACAGCCAGCTCGCCCGCGGGCACGTCCTTGGTGATGACGGAGCCAGCCCCCACGAGCGCGCCGTCGCCCACCGCAACCGGGGCCACGAGCGCCGTGTTGCTGCCGATGAAGGCATGGGCGCCGATGCTCGTGCGGTGCTTGTGCTTCCCGTCATAGTTGCAGGTGATGGTGCCCGCGCCGATATTGGCGGCCGCGCCGATTTCCGCATCGCCCAGATAGCTCAGGTGGTTGGCTTTGGCGCCGGGGCCGAGGCGCGCGTTCTTGAGCTCCACAAAGTTGCCCACATGGGATTCCGGCTCGAGCAGCGCACCGGGCCGGAGCCTGGCGAAAGGCCCCACCACCGTGTTTTCACCCGCTTCGGCGCGCTCAAGATGCGAGAAGGAGCGGATGCGCGCGCCCTTGCGGACCACGCTGTCCTGGAGGACGCAGTGGGACTCGATGCGCGCGCCGGCCTCCACCTGCGAGTGGCCGTAGAGCTCGCAGGGGCCCGTGATCTCGGCGCCGGGCGCGATCTCGGCGAAGGGGCCCACGCGCACGAGTTCCGGCGCGTGGAGGGTGACGCCGCTTGCGAGCAGCTGGCGGACGATGCGGCCGCGCAGGAGTTCCTCCATGCGCGCGAGTTCCGCCGGGGAATTGACGCCGAGCAGGCTCTCGTCCGCGCCGCAGTTGACGCCGCGCACGCAAAGGCCGTCCGCGAGGCCGAGGGCCACGAGATCGGTGATATAGTATTCGCCGCTTTTATTGTTGTTGCCGATGCGCGGCAAAAGCCGCGCCACGGCCTCCACATCGAGCAGGTAGAGCCCGGCGTTCACCTCGCCCGTGTCCGGACCGTGGAAGGCCGCATCAAAATCCTTGGCCTCCACGATGGCCGCCACGTCGCCGCCCTTGCGCACCACACGGCCATAGGCCCCGGCATCCTCAAGGCTCAGGCTGGCGAAGGCGATGGCCGCGTCCCCGGCCTCAGCGAGGAAGCGGCGCCCGATGTCGGTAGTCAGGAGCGGCACGTCGCCATTGACCACCAGCACACGGGCGACACCCTGCTCCCTGAGCGTGGGGAGCGCGGTGGCCAGGGCATGGCCCGTGCCGAGCTGCTGCTCCTGCCGTATGGCGGAAAGACCGGGGAAGGCGGCCGCAACCATGTCCGCGCCGTGGCCAAGCACGGCCCAGACGGCCTCGCGGCCATCGGCTTGGGTGTAGAGGGGCCGCAGGGCCGCGAGCACATAGGCCAGCATGGGCTCGCCCAGCAGCTCCTGGAGCACCTTGGGGCGTGCGGAGTGCATCCGCGTGCCTTTGCCCGCGGCGAGGATAAGGGCGGCGCTGTGGGTCATGGGGCCTCCTTTGCTTTTACCGTCGCCGCATCCATAGCGCTATGGCGGCCAAACGGCAAGCGCGTCCGGGCGCCGCGCCGAGCGCAAGAAAAATGAAAAAATTTTTGCGTTTCCCCCTTTTCAAGTGCGAAGCATGACTTATCTCTTGCCCGTGCGGAACCGCGCAAGCGGCTCCGTTGCGGCCCGCAACGCGCAACTATGCGGCGCGTCCGTGGCAACGGCCGCCGTTTCGCCCCCTTGGGCCATAACACCCTTTCCCTGGAGGATATGTAATGAAGCTGAAACCCCTCAATGACCGTGTTCTGGTCAAGCGTCTCGAATCCGAGGAAAAGACCGCGGGTGGTCTGTACATTCCCGATACCGCCAAGGAAAAGCCCTCCAAGGGGCAGGTCGTGGCCGTGGGCCCCGGCAAGATGGACGAGAACGGCAAGCGCATTCCCATGGCCGTCAAGCCCGGCGACGAAGTGCTCTTCAACAAGTATGCGGGCACCGAGGTCAAGCTGGACAATGTTGACCATCTCGTGATGCGTGAAGAGGACATCCTCGCCATCATCGACTAGCCGACTCCGCGTCCCCTGGGGGCGCCGGATGTCCTTGTCCCTTTTTTCCGCCAAAAGTTCAGGAGGAGCCTACCTATGTCTGCCAAGGAAATTCTTTTTGACGTCAAAGCCCGTGAAAAACTCGCCCGCGGCGTGGACAAGCTCGCCAACGCCGTGAAGGTCACCCTCGGCCCCAAGGGCCGCAACGTGGTGCTGGAGAAATCCTTCGGCGCGCCCGTCATCACCAAGGACGGCGTGACCGTCGCCAAGGAGATCGAGCTTGACGACAAGTTCGAGAACATGGGCGCCCAGCTCGTGAAGGAAGTGGCCTCCAAGACCTCCGACGCCGCCGGCGACGGCACCACCACCGCCACCATCCTCGCCCAGGCCATCTACCATGAGGGCATCAAGCTCGTGGCCGCCGGCCGCAATCCCATGGCCGTGAAGCGCGGCATCGACAAGGGCGTGGACGCCCTCATCGCCGAGCTCGCCAACCTGGCCAAGCCCACCCGCGACCAGAAGGAAATCGCCCAGATCGGCACCATTTCCGCCAATGCGGACGCCACCATCGGCAACATCATTGCCGAGGCCATGTCCAAGGTGGGCAAGGAAGGCGTCATCACCGTGGAAGAGGCCAAGGGCCTCGAGACCACCATGGACGTGGTGGAAGGCATGCGCTTCGACCGCGGCTATCTCTCGCCCTATTTCGTGACCAACGCGGAAAAGATGATCTGCGAGATGGACAACCCCTATATCCTGCTCACGGAGAAAAAAATCTCCAGCATGAAGGACATGCTCCCCGTGCTTGAGCAGGTCGCCAAGGTGAACCGTCCGCTGCTCATCATCGCCGAGGATGTGGAAGGCGAGGCCCTCGCCACCCTCGTGGTCAACAAGCTGCGCGGCGCCCTGCAGGTGGTTGCCGTCAAGGCCCCCGGCTTCGGCGACCGCCGCAAGGCCATGCTGCAGGACATCGCCGTGCTCACCGGCGGCACCGTTGCCTCCGACGACACGGGCACCAAGCTCGAGAGCCTGACCCTGAACGAGCTCGGCACGGCCAAGCGCATCGTGGTCGACAAGGACAACACCACCATCGTGGACGGCGCGGGCAAGCCCGACGCCATCAAGGCCCGCGTGAAGCAGATTCGCGCCCAGATTGAGGAGACCACCTCCGATTACGACCGCGAGAAGCTCCAGGAGCGCCTCGCCAAGCTCGTGGGCGGCGTCGCCGTTGTCCATGTGGGCGCGGCCACCGAAGTGGAAATGAAGGAAAAGAAGGACCGCGTTGAGGACGCCCTCAACGCCACCCGCGCGGCCGTTGAGGAAGGCATTGTCCCCGGCGGCGGCACGGCCCTCATCCGCGTTTCCAAGGTGCTCAACGACATCAAGCCCGCCGACGACGACGAGCTTGCGGGCGTGAGTATCGTGCGCCGCGCCATCGAGGAGCCCCTGCGCCAGATCGCCCACAATGCGGGCTTTGAAGGCTCCATCGTGGTCGAGAAGGTGCGCGCCGGCAAGGACGGCTTCGGCTTCAACGCCGCCACCGGCGAATATGAAGACCTCATCAAGGCCGGTGTCATCGACCCGAAGAAGGTGACCCGCACGGCCCTGCAGAACGCCGCTTCCGTGGCTTCGCTCCTCCTCACCACGGAGTGCGCCATCGTCGAGAAGCCCGAGCCCAAGAAGGACATGCCCGGTATGCCCGGCGGCATGGGTGGCATGGGCGGCATGGACGGCATGTACTAGACCGAATGCCCGCGCCCCTTGGGGCGTGATGCTTGAACAGAAAAGGCCCTCCGGCATTGCCGGGGGGCCTTTGTGCTGCGGGCCCACATGGGGTATGCAGTGGGCATTGAGTCCGCACAGGAGGAAGAGAACAATGGGAAAACTCCTCGAAAGGCGCAAGGCGGTGAGCCATTTTGCCAGGTTGCCGGACAGCGGCAGCGTCGAGCATTGCAGCATGAGCAGCGAGGTGCTGGGGGCGACCAAAGAGTTCTCGGTCTACCTGCCGCACGGCTATGAGGAGGGCGCACGGCGCTATCCCGTGCTCTATGCGCTGCACCCGGCCGGCGGCATCCATGAAACATGGATAAAGCTGGGCCAGCTTCCGCAGGTGGCGGACGACGCCGTCCGCTCGGGCATGGCCGCGCCCATGATTATCGTCATGCCGGATGCGAGCGGAATGGGGGAGCACCACCTGGGCAGGCGCCTGGGCTTCTTTTCCGTGCCCGGCTGGGACTATGAGGCCTATTTCCATGAGGAACTGCTGCCCCTCGTCGATGCGACCTATCGCACCACCGCCGACAGTGGGCAGCGCGCCATCCTCGGCGCTTCCATGGGGGGCGAGGCGGCCGTGGCCTATGCCCAGAAACATCCCGACCTCTACGGCGCGGCCTGTGCCTTGAGCGGCCTTTTGGGCCACCCGGAGCAAAGCAGGATGGCGGAGACGGACAAGGACTATGCGGCATCCCTCATTGCCAATGATCCCTTGAGTCGCGTAAAAAACGCGGGCCCCGAGGAAGTGGAAAAATGGAAGCGCGTCCGCTGGTATGCCGATTGCGGCGACAACGACTACTTTTATGAGGGCAATACGGAATTTTTCCTCGCCATGAAAGCCAGGGGCATCCCCTTGAGCTACCGGATGCGGAGCGGCGTCCACGACTGGTATTACTGGGTCACGGGCTTAGCGTCCGTGCTCCACTTTGTCTCGCTGGCTTTTGGCGGGTAGGGGGCGGCGCTCTCCGCGCTGTGGGCGCGGCGGCTCCCTCAGCGTCGGGCTTCTGCAGCCGCGCTATTCGTTGTAGATGGTAAGATAGAGGTCGCCCTGCCAAGGGCCCACGCGCTTGCCGAGCCCCTTGAGGCGCACGGGCTTGCCCGGTGTGAAATCCGCGGGCAGGGTCACTTCAACGGTGTGCAGCTCGTCGGAAAGGCCGCGGCGTATCTGGAGGCGGATTCGCCTGCCCGGCACGAGGTGCGCGGCGGGGAAGCGCAGGGTCTGCTCCTCGTCGATTTGCCGCCTCAGCCAGTCCTTGACCACCCCGGTGACGCCCTTGTTGAGGTCCCGGTTCCAGTTGGGCGTGCCCCAGGCGATATTGCCCTGATGGAGCTTGGTATTCTTCCTGGGCGGGGCTTCCTTGCGCGGCGGTTGCTCGCGGCGCGGCTGCTGGGCTTTCGGGGGCTCCTCGTTGGGCGTGGCGCGCGGGCCCGACTGCTGGCGGTTGAGCTCGCTGTAAATGTCCTCAAACACGCGGCGGGCAAAGGGGTCATTGAGCAGGTCGCGGAGCACATCCTGCTCGGCATAGGCTTTTTGCGCCCGCTCCCCTTCGCGGTTGTGGCTTGCCTGCTCCTGTCCGTCCTTCTGCTCTTCCGCGCCGCCGGCGGCAGCCTCCTCGGCCCGCTTCTTCCCGGTGGCATCTTCCGCGCCGGCAGCCGCGCCCGGCTTTTTTTGCGCCTCGGCCGCGCGGCGCGCGTCCTCCTCGGGCTTGAGCAGGGCCGTGAGCGCCACATAGGCCTCGTTGAGGAGCTGGAACTGGCGCCCGGCCTCGGGATTGCCCGGATTGAGGTCCGGGTGCAGCTCAAAGGCGCGCCTGCGGTAGGCGCGCTTGACGGCCTGAAGGTCCGCGCCCTTTTCCAGGCGCAGGACCTCGTAGCATTCCTTGAGTGAGAGCTGGCGGCTTGGGCGGCGCATGGCAGTCAACGCTTGCTGGGTTGCGGAAAAAGGTCAGGGCAGCACGAGGGCATTGGCCTCGCAGGCCGGGTCGCTGGCGACGAGGCCCTGCTCCGCCAGGTAGGCGCGCCCGGCGGCCGCAAACTCTTCGTGCGCCGCGTCCGGGGCGATGCCGGGGCAAAATTCCTTGGCGAGCTCGAGGCTCACCGGGTCCTCGATATTGCCGCGGAAAAAGGGCCACGCGCGGCAGATGGAGGGCTTGCCCTCATGCACCGAGCAGCCCGCGCCCTCGCGGAAAAAGATGCAGCGGCCGTCCTCGCCGTTGCGCACTTTGAGCTTGCCGCCGGAAATTTCCCCGTAGCGCTCAACCACCGTTTCCGGGGCAAGCCCGAGAAAGGCCGCCAGGCGCTTTAAATCCGTGGGGCTGACCACGATGCCTCCGCGGCCTTCGCAGCAATGCCCGCACATCTGGCAGTGGAAGAGGGAATCCGCATCCGGCTGCGGCATGGCAAACCTCGCTGGCAACTGCGGGGCCGTCGGCGCGACGGAAACGCCCGCGATTTTGGCGAGTCTAGCCGCGTCTTGCAAAACATACAAGCCCGCAGAGGTGGCGCCCGCAAAATTGACCCCTGGCGCGCGGATGAGTACCATTAAGGGGATTTCCGAAATGTGCCTTTTTGGGAGGGCAGGCGGCGTGAACAGCCTGGGCAGCCGTTTTTTTGCGCTGGTGAAGGCCATGGCCCCCAACAATTTCGCCATGGTCATGGCTACGGGCATCATTTCCGTGGCCCTGCTCAGGCTTGGCTGCCCGTGGGGGGCCTGGTTTTTCCACGGCGTCAATGCCTGTCTGTATGCGGCCCTGTGGACGCTGCTCCTCATCAGGCTCATCCGCTATCCGGCAGCCGTGGCCGCGGATTTTAAGAGCCACCTGAAGGGGCCGCCCTTTCTCACCATCGTGGCCGGGACCGCCATTATCGGCACGCAGTCCGCGCTCCTCGCGCACCATGTGGCTGCCGCGGGGGCGCTCTTCTGGCTCGGCGCGGTGTGCTGGGCATTCATCCTCTGGGGAGTTTTTTTCGCCATCTTCACGCGCGTGCCCAAGCCCTCCCTCGGCTGCGGCATCAACGGGGCGTGGCTTCTCGCCACGGTGAGCACCGAGGCGCTCGTCATCCTCGGGGCGACGCTCGGCGCGCCGGCCGGCTGGGATGCGGCCCTCGTCTATTTTTGCCTCTGCGCGCTGTTCTCTGTGGGGGTCGTCCTCTATCTCTTTGTCATCACGGGTATTTTTTTCCGCTTCTGCTTCACGGACATGCTGGCCGCGGAGCTGGACCCGACCTACTGGATCAACGCCAGCGCCGCCGCTGCCACGGCCCTTGCCGGGACGGCGCTCATGGGGCGCGCCGGGGCCGCGCCGCTGATGGGCCTGGTGCTGCCCTATATTTCCGGCATCACCATGCTGGCCTGGGCCGCGGCCTCGTGGTGGGTGCCCATGCTCATGCTGCTGGGCTTCTGGCGGCATTTCGTGCTCCGCTATCCCTTCACCTACACCCCCGCCTACTGGAGCATGGTCTTTCCGCTCGGCATGTATACGGCCTGCACGTCAGCCATTTCCGACGCCTTCGGCGTGCCGGGGCTTATGGCCGTGCCCTGCGTCTTTATCTTTTTCGCGCTCGGGGCCTGGGCGGTGACGCTGGCAGGGCTCGTGCGCTCGCGCGGGCGCGCGCTCCTGAAGGGGACTGCGCTCCCAGCGCAGGAATACTGCCGCACGGAAAAGGCCCCGCTGCCCGGCAATGCGGACAACGGGGCAGGAAGGCCGCAGGGGCGCTGAGGTCCTATTTGCCGAACAGGATTTCCTGATAATTGGGGAGCGCCCAAAGGTCGTCGGCCACGATGGTCTCCAGCGTGTCCGCGTGTTCGCGCACTTCCAGCATGAGCGGGAGCACGTCGTTGCAGTAGTGCTCCGCGGCCTCGAGGCCTTCCCCCAGCGCGCCGCAGGCCGCGAGCGCGGTCTCCAGCTTCGCCGTGGCGTCCTGAAGCTGGCGCAGGCTGGCGGTCACTTCCTCAAGCGTGGTTGTGCGGTAGTCCATGCCGAGGTCGCGCAGGCGCCCGGCAGTGGCCGCGAGCTCGCCCTGGTAGCGCATGGCCGCGGGGAAAATGATGGTCCGCGCCATGCGGATGACGAGGTTCGCCTCCGTGCGCACGGTCTTGCAATACTGCTCGAGGTAGATTTCCTGCCGGGCGCGCAATTCGTCGCGCCGAAGCACCGCCGCGCGCTCGTAGATGGTGACCACCTCCGGCCTGGTGAGCTCCGGCAGGGCCTCCGGCGTGGTGCGCAGGTCGGGCAGGCCCCGGCGGCGCGCCTCCTGGTGCCAGACCTCGGAATAGCCGTCGCCGTTGAAGATGACGGCGCTGTGCTCCTCCATCACATGGGTGATGAAGGACTCCACGGCGGCGTTGAAGTCCGCGCCCGCGGCGGTCTCCCGCTCCAGCCAGTCGGCCGCGTAGCCGAGGGAATCGGCCATCATCACGTTGAGCGCCGTGATGGAGCCCGCGGCCGACTGGCCGGAGCCCACGGCGCGGAACTCGAAGCGGTTGCCCGTGAATGCCACGGGGCTCGTGCGGTTGCGGTCGCCGGGATCGGTGGGGAGGGGGGGGAGGGTGTCCACGCCCACGTTCATGATGCGCCGCTGGCGGCCATTGGCCGCATCCTCGGCGCGCCCGGCGCGGAAGGCCTCGAACACCTCGGTGAGCTGGTCACCGAGGAAGATGGACATGATGGCCGGCGGCGCCTCGTGCGCGCCCAGGCGGTGGTCATTGCTGGCGCTCGCCACAGTGGCCCGCAAAAGCCCCCCGAACTTGTGCACCGCACGAATCATGGCCGCGCAGAATACAAGGAATTTCGCATTGGCGTGCGGTGTTTCGCCGGGGTCAAAGAGGCTCCCGAGCTCGCTGTTGCCGAGCGAATAATTGACGTGCTTGCCCGAACCGTTGACCCCGCTGAAGGGCTTTTCGTGGAGCAGGCACTTGAGCCCGTAGCGCTTGGCCACATTGCGCAGGGTGGACATGATGATGTGGTTGTGGTCCACGGCGAGATTGCTCGGCTCGTAGAGCGGCGCTATCTCGTACTGGCTGGGCGCGGCCTCGTTGTGGCGCGTGCGCACGGGCACGCCGAGCTTGTAGAGCTCGCGCTCCACCTCCATCATGCAGGAGAGCACGCGCTGCGGGATGACCCCAAAATACTGGTCGCTGAATTCCTGGCCCTTGGCCGGGCGCGCGCCGAAAAGCGAGCGCCCGGCAATCTGGATGTCCGGCCGGGCGAAGTTGAAATTGTGGTCGATGAAGAAATATTCCTGCTCCAGCCCAGCATAGGAGAGGATAGGGAGCTCCGTCTCGATGCCGAAAAGCGCGAGCAGGCGCTGCGCCTCCCTGTTGACGGCCTGGTTGGAGCGCAAGAGCGGTGTCTTTTTGTCCAGCGCCACACCTGTCCACGAAAGGAACATGGTGGGGATGCACAGAAAGGTGCCGTTGGGGTTTTCCATGATATAGGCCGGGCTCGTCACGTCCCAGGCCGTGTAGCCGCGCGCCTCGAAGGTAGAGCGCAGGCCCCCGGAGGGAAAGGACGAGGCGTCCGGCTCCCCCCGGATGAGCATGGAGCCGGAAAACTCGGCGATGACGCCGCCCGTGCCGTCGGGCATGAGGAAGCTGTCGTGCTTTTCGGCCGTCTGGCCGGTGAGCGGGTAGAAGATGTGGGTGAAGTGGGTGGCGCCTTTCTCGATGGCCCAGTCCTTCATGACCGCGGCCACGGTGTCCGCGATGGAGGGGTCCATGCGCTCGCCAAAGGCGATGGTCTTGTGCAGGGAGCGGTAGACCTCCTTCGGGAGGCGCTCGCGCATCACGCGGTCGTTGAACACGTTGCAGCCGAAGATGTCCGTGGGCCGTGTGTCCGCGAAGTTCAGCGGCGCCACGTCCGGCTTGTAGGTGGTGATGGCCTGGATGGCGCTGTGGCGTCCGGTATTGCTGCTCATGGGCTTTCCGTATCCGCGCTATTTCTTGTCGAGTATCTCGATCTCGAAGGTGAGCTCCTTGCCCGCCAGCGGATGGTTGGCGTCAAGGGTGATCTCGTCCGGGCCAACCTCGGTGATGGTCACGTCCATCTGCCCCTGCTCGTTGGAGAGCTGAAGCGGCGTGCCCACTTCCAGCGGGATGTGCGGGGGCACCTGGGCGCGCGCCACGGTAAAGACCAGCTCCGGGTCCGCCTCGCCGTAAGCCTCGGCGGGGGGAATGGTCACGGTGACGGTCTCGCCGGGCTCGCGGCCCTTCACGGCCGCCTCGAAGCCGGGGATGAGCGAGCCCGCGCCGAGGGTGAATTCCAGCGGTTCCCGCTCCTTGGAGGAGTCGAACACCGTGCCGTCGGAAAGGGTGCCTGTATAGTGGACGCGAATGGTATCGCCGTTCTGGATGGGCATGTCTGCTCCTTGGTGGGTACTGCTTGCCGGGCCGGCGCAATGCGGGCCGAACCCCGGTTTCCGGGCCTTTTGGCCCGCCCTGAGAAAAACATGGCGGCCGCCCCTTGTCAATGCGGAACGGGGCGCAACGGAAGAGCCGTAGAGGAGGGGCGCGTACGCATGGATTTTCAAGATATTTTCTAGACAAGCCGCCTGCGCGTGACTAGACTCTGCGGATGCAACACCATCAGGCAGAGCTCGTTCTCACCCGCGGCGACCTCATGGAAATGGAGGGTCTGCTGTGCGCCGGGCTTGGCGCGTTCCTCTCCTTCAACGGCCATGCCCTCTATTTTCCCACCCACGGCGGTCCTTCCGGGCCGGAACTCCTGAGCGGCGAGCGTCGCCTGCTCCTGCCCCTCATCTGGCGCGGGGAGAGCCTCGGGGTGCTCATGCTCCACGGCGTCCGCGCGCGTGAAACGCGGCGCCTGCTGCCGCAGCTTCCCGCCATTGCGGCCCTTTGCCTCGAAAATCTCGCCCGTGCCCGCGCCATGGAGCGCGACCCCGGTACGGACCTCATCACCGAGAGCGCCCTTTTGGCGCGCATGGAAGCCGAGGTGGAACTCTTGCGCGCCGCCATGCGCGACCCCTCCCGCGCCGCTGGCGGTCCCGCGCCCCTGCACCGCCTCTGTCTCGGCATGGCGGTCCTGCGCTGGCGCGACGGCGAGGCGCTGACCCGCAGCTTCGGCTACGCCTTTTGTGAGGAGATGATGCGCGCCCAGGCCCGCGCCTGCCTTGCGGAACTGCCCTCGGACGCCAGGGCCGGGCGCATCGGCCCTTGCGAGATTGGCCTGCTCTTCCCGGCCATCGGGCGCGGCGCGTGCCACAGGCTCGCGCAGGAGGCGCTTTCGCGCATGGATGCCGTGCGCGTGCATGACCCCGTGACCGGGCTTCAGCTCAGGCCCAGGCTTTGCGCGGGGCACGCCCTCTACCCTCAGGACATGCTGGGCCCCGAGCTTTCGCTCGCCATGTTCGACCAGGCGCGCAAGCTCCGGGACAGGGCGCGGCTCGCCGCCGACGCCGCCGAGCGGGCCCTGGCCGGGAATGACGCGGATGCGGCGAACGCGCGCGATGCGGTGATGCCCTTTGCCCAAATCCTGCGCCAAGGTGGCGTGGTGCTCGAGCGGCCGGCTCTCGACCGCCTCCGGGTGAGCCTCGGCAGGGAGGCCAAGGCTGTGGAGGGCCAGCGCTTCCAGGTGCGGGCGCGCACGCCCGACGGCCGCGCCGGGGCCTTCAAGGGCGACATCGTGCTCTTGCGGGTGGAGAACGGCGAAGCCCTGGCCGAAATCGTGCATCTTGAGGACCCGGCGGCCGCGCCCGAGGCGGGCGACCGCCTCCTCCTCGCCGCGGAGCCGGAAATGGGGGCGGCGGTGGAGGACGTCGCGCCACCCGCCGCAACAGGCGCACCCGAGGCAGGCGCCCCGGTGGACGGCCCCATGAGCCACGGGGAATTTTTGCGCCGTTTCGACCTGGCACGGGAAGCCGCGCGCAGGTTCACCCTCGCCATTGTGCGCCTGGCGCCCGCGGGGGAGAACATGGGCGGAGGCGAGGCGAAACAGGACGCAGATGCGGGCGCGGCGCTGGAAGCCTGGCTTTGTGCGGCCTCGCGCCTCCTTGCCGATACGGCGGAGCGCCTCAAGGCGCCGGCTCCCGCGCTCGTGGGCCGCTACGGCAGCAACAGCCTCATCGTTTTTCACCCCGGCGCCAGGGGAGAGGCCTGCCTCCCGCTCTATGCCGACCTCTGCGAGGCGGCGGAGGCGGCCGGGCTTTCCGCGGCCGCGGGCCTCGCCGCCCATCCCTTCCTGGAATTTCGCAAGGATGAGAGCGAGGCCTGCGCCCTCAAGGCGCTGGAATTCGCGCTTTTGCTGGAAAACGGGCCGCGCGTGGGCCTGTGCGATTCGGTGGCGCTCAATATCAGCGCGGACAGGCGCTACAGCCTGGGGGACGCCTTCGGGGCCATGGAGGAATACAAGCTGGCCCTTTTGGCCGACGGGAAGAACGCCATGGCGCGCAATTCCCTCGGCGTCTGCCTTGCCGCGCTCGGCCGGGGCGCTGAGGCGCGGCGGCAGCTCCAGACCGCTTTGCGCCATGCCGACGACCCGGCGCTGGCCGCCAAGATTTCCTACAATCTCGGCGCGCTTTGCCAGAATCTCGGGGATTTTCGGGCCGCGGCCCGGCACTACCGGCACAGCGCCGGGCTTGCGCCGGAATACCGCTATGTCTGGCGGAAGCTCGGCCGCCTCCAGGAGGAGCGCGGCAGGCGCGCCGAGGCCCGGCGCTGCTATGAGCGGGCCGCCGAACTGGAGGACGCGCGGCCGGGCACGCCCGCCACGGCCCGGCGGCAGCTTGCCCGGCTTGCCGCGCGCCAGCGCCGCGGGGCGGAAGCGCGGGAACTGCTCCATGACGCCCTGCTGCGCAATCCCGACGACGCCCAGGCCCTGCTCCAGCTGGCGGAACTCTATCTCGACGGCGGCGAGGACCCCGGCATGGCCGAAATGCTGGCGCGACGCAGCGTGCGTCTCCATGACCGGCCCGAGGCCTGGCTTTTGCTCGCGCGGGCGCTGCGCGCGCTGGACCGGGAGGCCGATGCGCGCCGCGCCGAAGGCCGCGCGCTCTCCGCGTAGGGCCGAGTTTTTCCTTCGGAGGGCTGCGCGAGAAAATCTGCGCACAAGTCCGTGAAAACATACCTCATTTGAGGCCGCCTGCCTGCGGGATGCGCAGCGGGCGGCCTCTCTGCCTTGACAGCACCGGGCCTCTGGGGCATAAGTGGAAAAAAGTGGTGATTCTGGTCAAAAAAGTGGTAGATTATGGCGGCACGCTTTTCCGGCAGCTATTTTCGCAGCATGGACGCCAAGGGGCGTCTGGTGCTGCCGCCGAAATTTCTCGACGCGCTGGGCGCGGCCGGTCACGGGGGGGACGCCGCTGACCCGTCCGCCGGCGCCTTCTGGCTGACCGCCTATTACGGCCATCTCACCGCTTACCTGCCCGCGCAGTGGAATGTCATCGTGGAGCAGTTGAGCAGCATCAGGATGCCGCCGCCCGCGCTCGCCCACTTCAAGACCAAGGTCATCGGCCTCGCGCACGAGCTCATCCCGGACGCTCAGGGCCGGGTGCGCATCCCGCAGCCGCTCCTGCGGGCCGCGGGCCTCGGCCGCGAAGCCGTGCTCGTGGGGATGCTCGACAAGTTCGAAGTCTGGGCTCAGGAGCGCTTTGACGACCTGCCTGATGAAGATGTGAGCGAAGAACTGGCGGCCCGCAATGTGGTCCTTGACCTCTGATGCAGGCGGACATGGGCATGGCTTCTGAGGCAAGGCCCCGGCATGTGCCGGTGCTCCTTGAGGAGACGCTGGCGGCGCTGGCGCCCGTGGCGGGCGGCCGCTACCTGGACGGCACGGTGGGCCTGGGGGGGCACGCACAGGCCATCCTCGAAGCGGCCCCGGAGAGCAGGCTCTGCGGGCTCGACCGGGACACCGAGGCCCTTGAGCTGGCGCGGGAGCGGCTTGCCCCCTTCGGGGAGCGGGTGCGCCTCTTTCACCGCCGCTACAGCGAATTTGCGGGCGCGCTGGAGGAACTGGGCTGGGATTTCGTCAACGGGGCGCTTATCGACATCGGCGTCTCGTCACTCCAGCTCGACGAGGCGGAGCGGGGTTTCAGTTTTTTGGGCGACGGCCCGCTCGACATGCGCATGGACGCGGCCTCCGTGGAGCGTTCGGCCTGGCACTGGGTCAACCGGGAAAGTTTCGCCAGCCTCAAGGAGTGCATCAGTACCCTCGGGGAGGAGCCGCAGGCCGGGCGCATTGCCCGCGCCATCGTGGATGCGCGGCAAAAGACGCCTATCGAAACTACGGCGCAACTGGCGGCTCTTGTGGAGCAGGCCTATCCCCCGGCATGGCGCGCCAAGGCAAGACGGCACCCGGCCACGCGCACCTTTCAGGCCCTGCGCATGGCCGTCAATGACGAGCTCGGGGAGCTTGAGCGTTTTCTGGATGGCATCCTCGCGTGGCTCCCTCTGGGCGGGCGTCTCGTGGTCATCACTTTTCATTCGCTGGAGGACAGGATGGTCAAGCACGCCATGCGGCATTGGGCCGAAGGCTGCCGCTGCCCCCGGCATGTGCCAGTCTGCCGCTGCGGCCATGTGCCCGAAGTGCGCCTGCTTGCCAAAAAACCGCTCATCGCCCAGGCGGAGGAAGTGGTGGCCAATCCGCGCGCAAGCTCGGCCAAGCTGCGGGCAGTTGAAAAAATCGCCGAAGCGCCCCGGACCGAAAGCCTTGAGGGGCGGGCATGAACAGCCGCACGCGGGGCGCGGGCAAGCCCCAGGGGGGGCGCGGTTGGCTTGCGGTGCTGGCGCTGGAGCTGCTCGGTCTGCCCGTGATGGGGCTCGTGCTCGTCTGGAGCGGCATCGAGCGCACGGACACCACCTATTTCATCAATATCGCGCAGAACGAGGTGCGGGAGCGCCAGGCCCTGCGCGCCAAGCTGGAAGTGGAGCGGGAGCGGCTGCTCTCGCCCTACGAGCTGCGCCGCCGCGCGCAGGAACTGGACATGCGCGAGCCGGGCCCCGGCCAGGTGCGCCGCATGGACCGGCCTTAGTCGGACAGTTGAACCGGCGCGTCGCATGGCGCCCCGGTTTTGCCGCGCCTCTGCGCCCGCTGCGAGAGCGGCGCAAGGGCCACCATCATGCCAGGGCTTCGCCAGGACGCGGGGCCGGGCGGAGGACGGGATGCTCGGATTTTCGTCACGCAAGCGCAATCGCGCCACCTATACGCCCCGCAAGGATGCGCGCAAGGCCGCCAAATGGTCCGGCGGCAAGGCGGCGTCCGGCGCCGCCAAGCCCTCGCGCTTTGCGGAGTGGGCCGCACGCGTGGACTGGAGCCGCTGGCGCATCAATGCCGTGGCCGTCATCTTCTGCCTTATCTGGGCGGGTCTCTGGGGCCGCGCATGGCACCTCCAGATGGTGGAGGGGCCGAGGCTCGCGGACAAGGCCCGGCGGCAGCACATGGCCTCGGAGCTCGTTTCGGGCAAGCGCGGCCTCATCTATGACCGCAACGGCCAGGTGCTCGCCCGAAGCGTGGAGGCGCGCTCGGTCTATGCCAAGCCGCAGGAAATCGAGGATTTCGCCCGCACGGCGGCAACGCTGGCCCCACTCCTCGGCATGGACGCCCAGAAGCTCCACGACGACCTTTCGCGCACGCGCAGGCGCTTTGTCTGGCTCCGCCGCAAGGTGGACGATTCCACGGCCGCGGCCATCCGCAAGGCCGACCTTGCGGGCATCGGCCTGAGCAAGGAATATGACCGCATTTATCCCTTCAAGCACATGGCCGGGCAGTTGCTGGGCTTCGTGGGCCTTGACGACAAGGGCCTCGAGGGCATCGAGCGCTCGCTGGAGGAGCGCCTCGGCTGCATCCCGGTGCGCCAGATCGTCCAGCGCGATGCCATGGGGCGGCGTTTTTACCTCAACGAGGAGGGCCAGAGCGAGCCGCGCGGCCAGGACGTAACGCTGACCCTTGACATGCAAATCCAGTTCATCGCCGAGGAGGCCGTGGCCCGCGTGGCGCGCGAGTTCGACGCCCGCTGGGCAGGCGCGCTCGTGGTGGATGTGGAAAACGGCGATATCCTCGCCTGGGCGCAATATCCCTTCTTCAATCCCAACACCTACAGGGAATCCTCGCCGCAAATCTACCGCAACCGCCTTGCCGCGGACGCGCTGGAGCCCGGCTCCACCTTCAAGCCCTTTGTCATGGCCGCGGCCCTGCAGGAGCGCAAGGTCACGCCCAATACGCTCATCGACTGCGAGGGCGGCAAATGGGAGCGCAAGAATATCTCCATCCGCGACACCTCCACCCAGGGTATCCTCCCGGCAAGCAAGGTGCTGCGCTATTCCTCCAATATCGGCATGGCCAAGATTGGCCTCCAGCTCGGGGCGCAGCAGTCGTGGAAATACCTGCACGCCCTCGGCTTCGGCGAGCGCACCAGCGTGCCCGTGGCCGAGAGCCGCGGCATCCTGCGCCGCCCGAGGGACTGGGGCGAGGCCGACGTCATGTCCGCGGCCTTCGGGCAGAGCGTCTCCGTCACGGCGCTCCAGATGGCGCAGGCCTATCTCACCCTGCTCAATCACGGCGTCTACAAGCCCCTGCGCCTCGTGCGCGAGGAGGGCGGCGTGGAGGAGGCGCACGAGCGCGTTTTCAATGAAAAGACCGTGCGCGAGGTCGTGGACATGATGCGCGATGTGGTGGAGGAAAACGACGGTACGGGCAAGCGGGCGCGCGTGCCCGGCGTGGAGGTGGCGGGCAAGACCGGCACCGCCCAGAAGGCCGACGCCCGCGCCGGCACCTATGGCGTCAAGCGCGTGGCCTCCTTCGTGGGCTTTTTGCCCGCGCGCGCCCCGCGCTATCTCGTGGTCGTCTTTGTGGACGAGCCCACGCGCAACCAGTACGGCGGCGTGGTGGCCGCGCCCGCCTTCAAGGAGATCGCGAGCCGCGTGCTCACCTATACGGGCGCGCTCACCGAGGTGCAGGTGGCCGAGGCCGCCCGCAAGGATACGGTGCGCCGCCGCGGCCTCAAACTCGTGGGCATGGACGCGCCCTATCTGGAGCCCAGGGCCGTTGCCCCGGCACCGGGCGCTGAGGCCGCAGCCCCGCAACTCGCCGAAGCCCCTCCCCCGCGCCGTCCGCAGGAGTCCATGCGGCTGCCGGGACACAGGGCGCGGGCCTCGAGCCATGTGCCGGATGTCATGGGCAAGTCCGTGCGGAATGCCGTGGAACTTTTCGCCCGCGCGGGCGTGGTGCCCGAGCTCAAGGGCACGGGGAGCCGCGTGGTCAGGCAGAGTCCCCCTGCCGGGACGGCGTGGCCCGAGGAGGGCAAGCGGGCCGACTATATCCTCTGGCTGTCGGAGCGCTGATGATGGAGTGGGATTTCACGGAACTTCTGGCCGCGGCCCGCGCCGGTGGCCGCGAGGTGCGGGCGGATTCGCGCAAGGTCGGCCCCGGCGACATCTTTGTGGCCGTGCCCGGCGCGAGCGAAGACGGCTCGCGCTATATCGCCGATGCCGTGGCGGCCGGGGCGGCCATTGTGGTCTGCCGGCCGGAGGCCGCCCACGCGGCCGGGACCGGCGGGGCAGCTTGCCGCTTCATCCCCCACGAGGACCCGCGCGAGGCCCTGTGGCGGCTGGCCGCGGCGCGCTTCGGCACGGAAGATTTGCCGCTCAGCGTGGTGGGCATCACCGGGACCAACGGCAAGACCACCACGGCGGCCCTGCTGGAGCATCTTTTCACGGCCGCAGGGCATCGCGTGGGGGTGCTCGGCACAGTCACCTATCGCTGGCCTGGCCACAGCGAGGCCGCGCCCCTCACCACGCCGGACCCGCTCTCCCTCCACGCCATGCTGGCGCGCATGGCAAAGGCCGGGGTGGACATGGTGTTCATGGAAGTCTCGTCCCATGCGCTCGCGCAGCAGCGCGTTTCCGGCGTGCCCTTCGCCGGGGCGGTGTTTACCAACCTCACGCAGGACCACCTCGACTTTCATCCCGACATGGAGAGCTATTTCAAGGCCAAGGCCCGGCTGTTCCTGGAACTGCCGCGCAAGGACAAGGCGCTCGCCATCAATGCCGACGACCCCTGGGGGCGCCGCCTGCTGGAGCTCTGCCCTGATGCGCTTTCCTACGGTCTCGGACGCGGCGTGCCGGGGCGGCGGCATCTCTGGGGCGAGCTTCTCGCCTCCGGTACGGCGGGCGTGCATTTGCGGATGCGCGCCGACGACGCCGAATGGGAGCTGCGCTCACCGCTCGTGGGCGCCTTCAACGCGGCCAATCTGCTGGCAGCGCAGGCCATGGCGCTGGAGCTGGGCCTGCCGCCCCAGGCCATGGGCGCGCTCGCCACGTTCACCGGGGTGTCCGGGCGGCTCGAGCGGGTGGAGAATCCGCAGGGGCTGCACGTTTTTGTGGATTACGCACACACGCCGGATGCGCTCGTCAATGTGCTCACGGCCCTGCGCGGCGCGGGTTTTGCGCGCATCGTCACGGTTTTCGGCTGCGGCGGCAATCGCGACAGGACCAAGCGCCCGCTCATGGGCGAGGCCGTGGCGCGCCACGCGGATGTGGCGGTGCTCACCTCCGACAATCCGCGCAACGAGGAGCCGGAAGCTATTCTTCAGGATGTGCTCCCCGGTCTCGCCGCGGCGCGCGAAGTGGTGGTGGAGGCGGACCGCCGCGCGGCCACGGAAAAGGCCCTCGCCATGCTCGGCCGGGAGGACGCCCTGCTCATCGCGGGCAAGGGCCACGAGGATTACCAGATCATCAAGGGCGTGAAGCACCACTACAGCGATCAGGAAGTGGTGCGGGAGCTTCTCAGGTGCGAATGAGCGTCGGCGAAATGGCGGCCGCGCTGGGCATCAGCGCTGAAGCGGCCCCTGACCGGGTGGACCGTATCCTCACCCGCGCGGTCACGGACAGCCGCGAGGCCGCACCGGGCGCGCTCTTTGTGTGCGTGCCGGGCGCGCGCGTGGACGGCCACGATTTTGCCGCCTCCGCCGTGGAGCGGGGGGCCCGGGCCGTGCTCGCCTCCCGGCCCTTACCGGAAGTGGTGGCGCTGGGCGCGCCCGTGCTCGTGGTTCCGGATACCGTCAGGGCGCTGGGGCGGCTCGCCGCGTACTGGCGCGACAAGACGGGCGCAAAAGTGGTGTGCGTCACGGGTACGGCGGGCAAGACCACCCTCAAGGAGACGCTGGCCGCCATCCTTGCCGAACACGGCAAGACGGCCAGGACGCCGCTCAACCACAATAACCAGATAGGGATGCCCTGCGCCGTGCTGGATACGGACGGCGACGAGGATTTCTGGGTCATGGAGGCGGGCATCAGCCACGAGGGCGACATGGACGAGCTTGCGGCCATCCTGCGGCCGGACCTCGCCCTCATCCTCAATGTGGGGCCCGGCCACACCGAGGGCCTCGGCGGCAGGGGCGTGGCCTGGCACAAGGCGCGCCTGCTCGCGCATCTTTCCCCCGGCGGGACCGCCCTTGTGAGCGCGGACTATGCGGACCTCGTGGCCGAGGCCGAGGCCACGGGCGCAAAGCCCGTCTATTTCAGCGCGACCGGGGTTGATGTCCCCTACAGCGCGCGCATGGGCGAGGGGGCAGGGAACTTCTATCTTGAGCTTGCGGGCGAGGGCCTCGAGGCCCAAACGCCCTTCCGGGGCGCTTTCGGCGCGGAGAACGCCATCGCCGCCGCTGGCGCCGCGCACCTGCTGGGCCTTGACGCGGAGGAAATCCGCCGCGGCTTTGCGGTAGCAACCCTGCCGCCCCAGCGCTGCGCCAGAAAGGAGTTCGGCCCCTGGCGCGTCATCGACGACACCTATAATGCCAATCCGCTTTCCATGCGGCGGATGCTGGAGGCCGCGGCGGCGGAGGCCGGGGCGGCCTCGCTGCCGCTGGTGGCGGTGCTCGGCGAAATGGGCGAGCTCGGCGCGGACTCCGCCAGACACCACGAAGATTTGGGGCGCCTACTTGGCGAGCTTGGCGTCGCCGCCGTTTTCTGGAAGGGCGGCCACGGCGGGGACGTGCGGGTGGGCCTCGCCGCCACGCATCCCCATGCGGCGCGGGGGTGGACCGAGGTAAAGGGCCCCGAGGATTTTGCGGCGGCATGGCAGGCCTGCAGGGACTTCCCCGCAGGCGGGGTCCTGCTGTTCAAGGGTTCGCGCGCCAACCGCCTGGAAGAGCTTCTGGCGGCGCTGGAAGAAAAGGAAAGGGAGCAAGGGCGTGTTCTATAACCTGTTCGCCCCCCTGAGCGCGGAATGGACGGCGTTCAACGTCTTCCGCTACATTTCCTTCCGCTCCATGGCGGCGCTCATCACGGCGCTCGTCATTTCCATCCTCGTGGGGCCACGCTTCATCGCGTGGCTCAGGCGCCTCAAGTGCGGCCAGTACATCCACGAGGATGTGGCCGCCCACGCCGCCAAGGCGGGCACGCCCACCATGGGCGGCCTGCTCATCCTGTTCAGCCTTTCGGTGAGCATGCTCCTCTGGGGCGATCTCGCCAACCGCTATGTGTGGCAGACTTTTTTCGTGTTCGTGGGCTTCGGGGCCATCGGCCTCTGGGACGACCTCTCCAAGCTCAGGCATCACCAGAACAAGGGCATTTCCGCCAAGGCCAAGTTCACCGCGCAGGTCCTCGTGGCCTTTTGCGCCATCTGGATGCTGTGGGAAAATCCGGCCTTTGACACGCGCCTCACCATTCCCTTTGTCAAGAGCTGGGCCCCGGACCTCGGCTGGTTCTATCTGCCTTTCGGCATCTTTCTCATGGTGGCCGCGTCCAACGCCGTGAACCTCACGGACGGGCTGGACGGCCTCGCCATCGGGCCCACCATCATCGCGGCGCTGGTCTTTGCCATCTTCCTCTATGTGACGGGCAATGCGCGCTTTTCCGCCTACCTGCTCATGCCCTACATCCCCGGTGTGGGCGAGGTGACCGTATTTTGCGCGGCGCTCGCCGGGGCCGGGCTCGGCTTTCTCTGGTTCAATGCCTATCCGGCCCAGGTGTTCATGGGCGATGTGGGCTCGCTCTCCATCGGCGGCGTGCTCGGCTATCTGGCCCTGCTGTGCAAGCAGGAGCTCATCCTCGCTGTGGTGGGGGCCATCTTCGTGGCCGAAACGCTTTCCGTCATCCTGCAGGTGGGCTATTTCCGCTGGACGGGCGGCAAGCGCATCTTCCGCATGGCCCCGCTGCATCACCATTTTGAGCTCAAGGGCGTGCCGGAATCCAAGATCATCATCCGGTTCTGGATACTTTCCATCCTGCTCGGGCTCGTCGCCCTGTCTGTCCTGAAACTGCGCTGAGGAGAAAAATGGCACTGGAGCACAGCCGTGGCCCGCGGCCGCAAGCGGGCGAACTTGCCGTGGTGGTCGGCGCCGGGCGCTCGGGCCTCGCCGCCGCAAGGCTCTTGCGCAGGCTCGGCGCCGATGTCCGCCTGCTGGACAGGAAGGCCGACGCGCTCACCGACGCGCAGCAGGCGGAATTGCGCGCCGAGGGCATCGAGGTTGAGCTTGGCGAGCACACGCCCGCCCAGTTTGCGGGCGCTTCCTGGGTAATCCCGAGTCCGGGCCTCCCCATTGCCGCCATCGAGCCGCTCGTGGAGGCCACCGTGGCCCCCGGAACAAAAGCGCCGGAAATCCTCGCCGAGATGGAGCTTGCCTGGCGCTGCCTCGACGACGAGCCCGTCATAGCCGTCACCGGGACCAGCGGCAAGACCACCACGGCCTCGCTGGCCGCGGCCATGTTGCAGGCGCAGGGCTATACCGTCTTTCTCGGCGGCAATATTGGCACACCGCTCTCGGAATATGTGCTCGGGGGGCGCAAGGCCGATGTGCTGGTACTGGAGATTTCCAGTTTCCAGCTTCAGGGCTGCNCCACNTTTTGCCCGCGCGCGGCCATCCTGCTGAANATTTCGCCCAANCANCTGGATTATCACAAGGANATGGACGANTACGTGGAGGCCAAGTTNCGCCTCTTCCGCTGNCAGGACGAGGGCGACCTNGCCGTGCTCGGCGAGAGCGTGCGCGANTTCGCCGGCGACTGGCCCGTGCNCGCCCGCAAGGTCTGGGTGGAGGCGGGGCCAGNACGCTTTCCCGAAAGCGGCCTCATGGGGGCGCANAATGCCTTCAANGCCGAAGCGGCCTGGCAGGCCTGCCGCCTCTTTGGCGTGAGCGAGGCCAATGCCGCCCGCGCCGTGGCCGACTTCCGCCCGCTGCCGCACCGCCTCGAGCGCGTGGCCGAACGCGGCGGCGTGCTGTTTGTCAATGATTCCAAGTGCACCACCGTTGCCGCGCTGGAGGTGGCGCTGCGCGCNTTTGACCGCCCCGTGCGCCTCCTCTGCGGGGGCAAGTTCAAGGGCGGGGACCTCGCGGCCCTTGTGCCGCTCTTGCGGGAAANGGTGGTGCAGGTGGGCCTCTTCGGCGCAAGCCGTGAAGAATTTGAGCGCGCCTGGGCCGGAGTCGTGCCCATGAGCTGGCATCCCACCCTTGCCGGNGCNGTGGNGGAACTGGCNNCCGCGGCCAGGCCCGGCGATGCCGTNCTGCTCGCCCCGGCGACGTCNAGTTTTGACCTCTACAANAATTACATGGCCCGTGGCGACGACTTCAAGCGCATCGTGGGGGAACTGGCATGAAGAATGTCTTTGTGAAACCCTCGGCCGCTCCGGCCAAAAGCCCGGCNGCCAGGGCGGTNAANCATGCNGGNGATGCGGCCGNCCAGTCCTCCTTCGNCTGGTGGCTCTTCACCATCACCCTCGCCATCCTCGGCGTGGGGCTCGTCATGGTGCTTTCGGCGAGCGGCATCGTGGCCGAACAGGCCAATGGCGACAAGTACCATTTCTTCAAGCGCCAGGTGCTGTTTGCGGCGCTGGGCGGCGTGGCCCTGTGGTGCGCGGCGCTCATGCCCAGGGACTGGCTCTATCGCCTCCAGTATCCGGCGCTCTTTTTCGCGCTTTTGCTCGTGCTCGTCACNCTGTCGCCGCTGGCCCCCTCCATCAACGGCGCCAAGCGCTGGATACGGCTGGGGCCCGTGTCCATCCAGCCCATGGAATTCGTGAAGATCGCGCTGGCGCTCTACCTCGCCTATTTCATGAGCACCAAGCAGCAGCTCATCAAGACCTTCAGNCGNGGCGTCATCCCGCCCTTNGCCGTGACCGGGCTCTTNTGCTTCCTGCTCCTGCTCCAGCCGGATTTCGGGAGCGCCGTGGTGCTCGCCGGCATCCTCTTTTTCATGTGCGTGGCGGGCGGCACGCGCTTCATCTACATTTTCTTCTCCGTGGCGCTGGCCTGNGGCGGCGCCATGGCCCTCGCCATCGCCGAGCCCTACCGTCTGCGGCGGCTGCTCGCCTTTCTCGACCCCTTCCAGGACGCGCACAATACGGGCTACCAGCTCGTGCAGTCCCTGCTCGCCATCGGCTCGGGGAGCTTTTTTGGCGTGGGCGTGGGCGCGAGCCGTCAGAAGATGTTCTACCTGCCGGAAGCGCACAACGACTTCATCATGGCCGTGCTCGCCGAGGAAATGGGCTTTGTGGGCGTGACCATCGTCATGGCCCTGTTCGCCCTGCTGTTCTGGCGCTGCTACCGCATCATCATGGGGCAGCGCGAGCTGCGCGACCGCTTCACGGCCTTCGGCATCACCACCATCCTCGTCATGGGCGCGGTCATGAACCTNGCCGTGGTCATGGGGGTGGCGCCGCCCAAGGGCGTGCCCATGCCGCTCATGAGCTACGGCGGCAGCAATCTTATCGCCACCATGCTTTGCGTGGGCCTTCTGCTCAACTTTTCACGCACGGCGGCCGCATGGACAAAATCCTCCTGACCACGGGGGGCACGGGCGGGCATATCTTTCCCGCNCTCGCCGTCGCCGAGGANNTGCGCAGGCGTGATCCCCGCGCGCAACTGCTCTTTGTGGGCTCGGAATACGGNCCCGAAGGGCGNCTCTGNGCCCGCGCGGGCATCGACTTTGCGGGCCTGCCGGTGCGNGGCTTTCTGGGGCGGGGCNTCCGGGCCCTCGGGGCCGCGGCGCGGATGAGNGTGGCCGTGGGCAANGCGCTCGCCCTTGTGCGCNGCTTCCGCCCNGACGCCGTGGCGGGCTTCGGNGGCTATGCGGCCTTNGCGCCCATGCTGGCGGCNCGNCTNTCCGGNGTGCCCTGCANTGCTNCACGAGCAGAANGCCGTGGCGGGCACGAGCAACAGGGTGCTGGCGCGCCTCGCCGCCAGGGTGTGCATATCCCTGCCNGGNACGCANGGCTTTCCTGCGGAAAAATGCGTGCTCACGGGCAACCCCGTCCGCGCGGCCATCGCCCAGGCGGCGAAGCTGCGCGAGGGCGCNNCGGGCCGGGGCACGAAANGGCTGCTCGTGCTCGGCGGNTCNCAGGGGGCGCACAGCCTGAACGCNCTCATGCCGNGNCTGCTCGGGCGGCTNNGNNCNGANGGCGTGGAAATCCGNCATCAGTGNGGNGAAAAGGACCTTGAGNNCACGCGGGCGGCCTATGCGGCNGCGGGCTATGCGCCCGAATGTGTGAGCGCCTTCATCGACGACATGGCCGAANCCTATGCCTGGGCNGACCTGGCGCTCTGCCGCGCGGGCGCGAGCACCGTGGCCGANCTTTGCGCCGCNGGGCTGCCGTCCGTGCTCGTNCCCTTTCCCGNGGCCATCCATGACCACCAGACGCGCAACGCCGAGGTGGTGGCGGGGGCCGGNGCCGGGCGCCTCGTNCAGGAGCGGGATTTCGCCCNAACCGACATGGGGGANCTCCTGTCGNGCCTGCTTGGCGATGCCGACGGTCTCNCGGCCATGGGNCGGGCNGCGCNAANGCTGGCNCGNCCGGANGCCGCCGCGGCCGTGGCCNACGCGCTCGAAGCGGTGGCCCGCTGAAGGGCCGGGATTTTTCAGGGAAGATTTTTGCCGGGGGAGACATGAAGAGCAAGATACGGCGTATCCACATGGTGGGCATCGGCGGCGCGGGCATGAGCGGCATCGCNGAGGTCCTCCTCAGCGAGGGCTACGGCATTTCCGGCTCGGACATGGCGGAATCCGCCGTGGTGCGCCANCTGCGCCAGCTCGGGGCCACGGTGGCCGTNGGCCATGCGGCGGAAAACGTGGGCAATGTNCAGGTGCTCGTCAAGTCCACGGCCATTGCCGAGGANAACCCGGAAGTGGTGGAGGCCCGGCGNCGCAAGATAGCGGTCATCCCTCGCGCGGANATGCTCGCCGAGCTCATGCGCNTNCGNCAGGGCATCGCCATTGCGGGAACCCACGGCAAGACNACCACCACCTCGCTCACGGCNTCCATTTTCGATACCGCCGGGCTCGACCCCACGGTCATCATCGGCGGGCGCCTCAATGTCTACGGGGCCAACGCGCACCTCGGCCGCGGCGACTACCTCATCGCCGAGGCGGACGAGTCGGACGGCTCCTTCCTCTGCCTTCTGCCCATCATCAACGTCGTCACCAATGTGGACGACGACCANATGGACCACTACCGGAACCGCGAGGCCCTGGACGAGGCCTTTGTGCGCTTCATGAACAAGGTGCCGTTTTACGGCATGAACATCGTCTGCGGCGACGATGCCGGGGTACGCGCGCTTTTGCCGCGGGTGAAGCGGCCCGTGGCGACCTACGGCTTCGGCGAAGGGAACGACCTGCGCGCCGAGCCGCTGGAATGCGGCGCCAAAAGCCGCTTCGCCGTGTGGCATGGTGGCCGCAGGCTCGGCGAGGCCACGGTGCCACAGCCCGGGCGGCACAATATCCTCAACGCGCTGGCCGCCATCGGGGCGGCGCTCGCCGCGGACATCCCCTTTGACGTGTGCGCCGAGGGCCTGGCGGGCTTTCGCGGCGTGGGGCGGCGCTTCGAGTTCAAGGGCGAGCGCAACGGCATCACCGTTGTGGACGATTACGGCCATCACCCGGCCGAGATTGCGGCAACCCTGCATACCGCGCGCGAGGTCTTCCCCGGGCGGCGCATCGTGGCGGCCTTCCAGCCGCACCGCTTCAGCCGCACCCAGGCGCATTTCGGCGAGTTCTGCAAGGTCTTCGACCTCGCCGACGCCCTCCTGCTCACGGAAATTTACGCCGCCTCGGAAAAGCCCATCCCCGGCGTCTCGGGCCAGAGCCTCGCCGATGGTATCGGTCAGGTCTGCGCGACGCCCCTGCGCTACTGCCGCACGCTGGACGACCTGCTCGGCGCGCTCGGGGAGGAGCTCAAGCCCGGCGACGTGCTGCTCACCCTCGGCGCGGGCTCCATCACGCGCCTTGGCCCGGCGTGGCTTGAGGGAACGCCCCATGCGTGAGATCGCCGCCCCCAGCCTTGCGGAGCGCACCACCCTGCGCCTCGGCGGCCGGGCCATCGCCGAGCTCGTGCTCGAGACCTTCGAGGACGTTCTGGCGCTCCCGGAGCATCTGAAGCGCCTCGGGGGCGAGCCGCTCTACATCGGCCGGGGCAGCAACCTCCTTGCCGGTGACGGCGAGCTCCCGCTGGTGCTGGTGCGTCCGCACTTCACCCACGGGCCGGAAATCCTGGGCGAGGCGGGGGGCAAGGTCCTCGTGCGCGTGGGGGCCGGGGTGCCCCTGCCGCGTCTGCTGCGCTTTTGCGCGGCGCATGGCCTTGCCGGCCTCGAAGGGCTCACGGGCATTCCGGGCAGCGTTGGCGGCGCCGTGGCCATGAACGCGGGCTCCTTCGGGGTGCAGACCTGCGCCCGCGTGGAGCGGCTGACCCTTGCTTCGGGGGGGCAAATCCTCGAGGTGGAGGCCCCGGCACTTCGCGCATCCTACCGCAGCCTTGCCATCGAGGATGCGAAAAGCGGAAAAATACGCGATTTTCTTGTGCTGGAAGCCATATTTGGCTTGACCTGCGCCGGAAAGGATGACATTGCTAAATCCATGCGTCTCAACTTTTTTGAGAAAAAGTCTAAACAGCCCGTCACCGCCTGGAGCGCGGGCTGCGCCTTCAGGAATCCGGCCCCCGGCGTCCCTGCCGGGAAGCTCTTGGAGCAGGCGGGTTTTCGCGGGCGCAGGCTGGGGGGCATGGCTTTTTCGCCCATGCACGCCAACTTTCTCGTGCATGAAGGCGGGGGGAGCGCCGAGGCTGCGCTGGCGCTCCTTGGCGAGGCGCGGGAGGCCGTGCTCCGGCGCTTCGGCCACGAGCTTGAGCCGGAGGTCAGGATAGTGCCGTGCCCACTGCGTTGAGGCGCAGCGGCCGCAAGTCCCGCAATGTGTATTCCGCGCCCAGGGAGTCGCGCTTCGCGGGCCTTGGCCGGATGTTCTCCTCCCTGCGGCTGCCGGGGATGCGGCGCGGGGAGGGCAAGGCGGGCGGCACAGGCGTCGGGCTGGGCATCAACTGGCGTAACCTTTTGGTCGGCCTTTTGGTGCTGGCCGCCGCGGCCGTGACACTGGCGGGGATATGCGCGGTATCGCTCTGGCTGTACGGCAAGGCGCTGACCAGCGACTTTTTCGCCACGAAGCATGTGGATGTGGCGGGCAATGTGCGGCTTACCCGCGAGATGGTGCTGCAATACGGCGGCATCGGCGAGGGGGACAACAGCCTGGCGGTGAGCATCGCCGATGTGGAGCGCAACCTGCGCGACACCCCGTGGGTGGAGGAGGCCTCGGTCAAGCGCCTNNTGCCGGACAGGTTCGTCATCAAGCTCAAGGAGCGGATGCCCTCGTTCTGGGTGCACAAGGACGGCGTCCTTTACTACGCCAATGAGCGCGGCGACATCATCGCCCCGGTGGAGAGCAGGAATTTTCTTTCNCTGCCGACCCTGCGCATCGAGCCNGGGGCGGAGGACGCGACGCCCTATCTCGCGCGCCTGCTCAAGGANNTGCAGGNGGGGCGGCTGCCCATNGAGGCCGGGGCCATCGCGCAGGTNACGCTGAGCCCCTCGCGCGGGGTGGAGCTTTATCTGGAAGACCGGGAAATGCGCCTTGCCNTCGCCACGGACGACTGGGAGGGCAACCTNGCCCGGCTTGGCATGGCCCTGGGGGACCTGGCGCGGCGGCACGAACTTGGCGGGGTGCGGGAAGCNCGCGCAGTGGATGGAAATGTCTGGGTTATCCGCAACCANNNCGCGCGGCGNGNCGANANGCCGCAGGGCGGGGCCCCGGGNCAGTGAGGAGAGGGAAGATGAACAAATCCGCGCTCATCGTCGGCCTTGACATCGGAACGACGAAAATCTGCGCCGTGGTGGGCGANCTCACGGANACGGGCCAGGTGGACGTGGTGGGCATCGGCACCAGCGTCTCCACGGGCTTGCGGAAGGGCGTGGTGGTCAATATCGAGCAGACGGTNCAGTCCATCCGNAAGGCGGTGGAGGACGCNGAGCTCATGGCCGGCTGCCANATCCACTCGGTCTATGTGGGNATNGCGGGCAGCCACATCATGGGCATCAACAGCCACGGCATCATCGCCGTCAAGGGCGGCGAGGTGACCCAGCGCGACGTGGACCGGGCGCTGGACGCCGCGCGNGCNGTGGCCATCCCGCTGGACAGGGAGGTCATCCACATCCTCCCGCAGGAATATATCGTGGACAGCCAGCGNGGCATNGCNGACCCGNTNGGCATGGCGGGCGTGCGCCTNGAGGTGGANGTGCANATCGTCACCGGGGCCGTTTCCTCNGCGCAGAACATCGTGCGCTCCTGCCACAGGAGCCAGCTNGAGGTGGCCGACATCGCGCTCGAGTCNCTNGCNTCGGCCAAGGCCGTGCTCACCGAGGANGAGCGCGAGATCGGCGTGGCCCTNGTGGACCTNGGCGGNGGCACCACGGACATCGCCATCTTCGCCAATGACGCCATCAAGCACACGGCNGTGCTGGCGCTGGGCGGCCAGAACCTGTCCAANGACATCGCCTTCGGCCTGCGNACNCCCGTNGCNGCNGCGGAGAAGATCAAGGTCAAGTACGGCTGCGCCCTCACCGACCTNCTCGGNCCCGGNGACGAGTNCATCGAGGTGCCGAGCGTGGGCGGNCGNGAGCCGCAGCGCCTTTCGCGCCGCCTNCTGGCGGANATNTGCGAGCCGCGCATGGAGGANATNCTCTANCTTGTGGACCAGTCGCTCGAGCGCTCCGGCTACAAGAAGCTCATCGGNGCGGGCGTGGTGCTCACNGGNGGNACGGCCCTCATGGACGGCTGCCAGGAGCTTGGCGANCAGATTTTCGGGCTGCCCACGCGCATCGGCTATCCGCGCAATGTGACGGGGCTCAAGGATGTGGTCAACAGCCCCAAGTTTTCCACGGCAGTGGGCCTTCTGCGCTACGGGGCGGAGCGGGAGCTNTCGGGCCAGAAGAAATTCAGCGTGCGCAACGAGACCGGCATTTTCGACGGCGTCCTCGCGCGCATGAAAAAATGGTTTTCGGACATTTCNTAGGCGTCCGGCANANGCGGGNCGCCACAGGCGGGCACNCGGGCACNGCAACCAAGGAGAGGCAAGATGACGCAGTCCATCGTTGACGACATTGNNACNGAAAAANTGGGCAACGCCGANATCAAGGTCATCGGCGTCGGCGGGGGCGGCGGCAANGCCGTGCGCCACATGATNGATTCCGGCCTGCGCGGNGTGCAGTTCGTCTGCGCCAATACGGACCTTCAGGCCCTCAACGCCAACGACAAGGCGCTCAAGGTGCAGCTTGGCGAAAAGCTCACCAAGGGCCTNGGCGCGGGCGCNAACCCGGCCATCGGGCGCGAGGCNGCGGTGGANAGCGTCAGCGCCATCCGCGAGGCCATNGGCGACGCGGACATGGTGTTCGTGACGGCCGGCATGGGCGGCGGCACGGGCACGGGCGCGGCCCCNGTGGTGGCGCAGGCCGCCAAGGANCTCGGNGCGCTCACCGTNGGCGTGGTNACGACCCCCTTCAGCTGGGAGGGCATCAAGCGCAAGCGCGCGGCCGAAGCNGGNCTTGAGGAATTTCGCAAGCATGTGGACTGCCTCATCACCATNCCCAATGANCGCCTGCGCACCGGCGCNCCCAAGATGNNCAAGGTGCCNTTCACCGANATGCTGCACCGCGCCAATGACGTGCTNTATTACGCCGTCAAGGGCATTTCCGACATCATCGGCAGCGAGGGNCTCATCAACCTCGACTTTGCCGACGTGCGCACGACCATGAAGGAATCGGGCCCNGCGCTCATGGGCACGGGCATGGCCTCGGGCGAGAACCGCGCCCGCGAGGCGGCNCAGCGCGCCATCAACAGCCCCCTNNTGGACGANGTCTCGCTGGAGAACGCCAAGGCCATCCTCTACAACATCACNGCGCCCATGGACCTNTCCGGNGAGGANATNGAGGAAATCGGCACCCTCATCGACGAGGCCGCGCCCGCGGAGGCCAATATCATCTTCGGCGTGGTGCTNGACGACACCATCGGCGACGAGCTGCACCTNACGGTCATCGCNACGGGCATCGAGCCCGCNCAGNCCCCGGCCGANCCCGCGGCCGCGCCGGAAGGNCAGGCCCGCGTGACGGATTTCAGCAAGCCCGGTCCCGGCGCTCTCTCCGCGTCNCCGCGCCAGCGCCCGCTCCAGCAGGGGAGCCTNGTGCGTCAGGAGGAAGCCCNGGCCGAGCANCGCCCNGCGCGNNCCNCCCGCCGGGAGGAAGTGGAGCGCTGGTACGCGGGCCAGGGNNAGGACAACCGNCCGCCCTATGTGGTCAAGCGNGAGGCNCAGGGCCAGCAGCGCCGCNGNCCGCACCGCCCNGGCGCCGANGACTTCATCTATGANGANGATGATTTCGAAATTCCCACCTTCATCAGGACCCAGCCCAACTAGCCGGGGCCTGCTGAGCGCCTGCGAGCAACGCGGCCCAGCGGCCGCACGCCATACCTTTTCAGGGCTTGCCTCTTCGGCCCTGAAATGCCCGCCGGGAGCCCCATTGGGGGGCTCCCAGTGCGGGGCATCCCGAAGGAGGGGGCATATGTCCTATTTCGGCCCCAGACAAGCGCAAACCACCCTGCCGTGCCCCACGTGCGGCGCACCCCTCACTATCGAGCGCTCCTGCCGCGAGGTGCGGATGCGCTGCCCGGCCTGCGGCAAGAGCTTTCCGCTCAAGGACTTCATCGGCAATGCCGACGAGGCCATGGAGCAGTTCCTCGAAAACGTCTATTGCGACCGCATCTAGGGGGCGCAGTTCAAAGCCCCGACTCCCGCCTTTCACGCACGACCGTCCCGGCTGCCCGAATTTTCCGGGCGCGCGACTTTCGTGTTTATGGCGAGGCAGCAGGTATGCCCGCTCCGCATCCCTGCCTTTTTCCCGAGTTTTGCATAGATTTTGCATTTCAGCGTAGCAGCAAATCCCGGGGAAAAAATGTCGCTGGTCATCAATCACAATCTCATGGCGGGCAATGTGGCCCGCTCGCTCAATGCCCATTACGGGCGTCTTGCGCAGTCGACGCAGCGGCTCTCCACCGGGATGCGCATCAATGGCGCCGCGGACGATGCCGCGGGCCTCGCCATCCGGGAATTGCAGCGCGCGGACATCGCGGCCATGATGCAGGGCTCGCGCAATGCCAATGACGCCATTTCTCTCATCCAGACCGCAGACGGGGCCCTGGACATCATCGATGAAAAGCTGGTGCGCCTGAAGGAGCTGGCCGAGCAGGCGGCCACGGGCACCTATGATTCCACCCAGCGACTGATGATTGAGTCCGAATACCAGCAGATGGCGTCCGAAATCACGCGCATCGCCAACGCCACGGATTTCAACGGCGTCAAGCTGTTGAACGGCACCCTCTCCGGCGCGCATGACGGTTCGGGCATCAATGCCACGGGCAGCCTCAAGATACATTTCGGCTCGGGCAACGACAGCGCCGAGGATTATTACTACATCCAGATCGGCGACTGCACCGCCGCCGCTCTAGGCGTGGGCAACCAGGCCATAGCTGTGCGACCGCGAACGAAAACGGTCTTTCTTTCCCCCGCCGGGGAGGAACTGACGCAGACACAGGGCTATGTCACCCTCGACGGCAAGCCCTTCACCCCGCAGCGCAGCATCGATGACATCCATCCCGTCTACAGTGTGCCGGATGATGGAGGCCAAGGTCTGGTCAGCCAGCATCCGGCCCCCGGCCAGTATGCATTTATCAATGGTGGCTCGCAGTATCAGGGGAACGGTCCGTATCAGGCACATCTCGTTAACTATCAGGGGAAGATGGTCCCCACCTATGCCGACGAGGCCGGTAACCACCCCCTGAAGCTTCTGGTGATGGGCGATGTTTTTCAGGATGCACAGGGGAATGTTGTGGACCCGAAAGATGTCGTCCGGCAGGAAGTTCCCATCGGCGGCACCGAAACCGTCCATGCCGACGCCTATACCGTCTCCACGCAGGAAGCGGCGCAAAGGGCGCTCGAGGGAATCAACAACGCCATTGTTTCCAAGGACAAAATCCGCGCCCACCTGGGCGCCATCCAGAACCGACTGGAAAACACCATCACCAATCTCGCCACCCAGGCGGAAAACCTTCAGGCGGCCGAGTCGCGCATTTCCGATGTGGATGTGAGCACGGAAATGACCGAGTTCGTGCGCAACCAGATACTCACCCAGTCGGCCGTGGCCATGCTCTCGCAGGCCAATTCCCTGCCGCAGATGGCCATGCAGCTCATCGGCGGCTAGGTCTTGTGGCGCCTATGGCGCGTCAAAGCGGTCGAAACTGAGCGTGAGCCCCGCGCGGCCCTGCGTAGCCGAGCGGAGGGACGTGGAAAAGCCGAAGAGCCGCCGCAGCGGGGCCGTGCCGCGCAACAGCTTGCGGCCCGACTGGTCCTCCACATCCTCCACCTTGCCCGACGCCGTGGTGAAGAGCCCAATGGCCGCGCCCAGAAATTCCTCGGGCACGGTGATTTCCGTCCTCATGATAGGCTCCAGCGTGAGGGGGCGCGCCTCCGTGAGCGCCTCGCGCAGGGCCTGCGCCGCCGCCATGCGGCAGCCGGGCACGGTGGTGAGCCCTTCCGTGCGTTCCACCCCGGTGATGACCACCTCCACATCCACCACGGGCCAGCCGGTGGCGACGCCGCTTTGCAGGCCATCGCGCACGCCTTCCAGCGCCGCCTCCAGCAAGGCCGGGGGCAGGAGCTTGCGCGCCTCGCGCTCGTCCTTGGGCAGAAAGTCGCCCACAAGAACGAGATTGCCCGCATCCCGCGGCCTGGGGGAAACGCGCAGGGCCACGTCGCCCTGCTGGCGCTCCTTGCCGAATTCCCGGTCAAAGATGGCATGGGCGCTGGCCTCGCGGCTCACGGTCTCGCGCAGCACGGCCTGCGGCTGGCCCGCGCGCGGGCTGATGCCGTACTCGCGCCGGATGCGCTCCTGCAATACGTCCAGATGGAGCTCGCCCATGCCGGAGACCATGCGAAGGCCCGAATCCTCGTCGAGGCTGAAGGTGAGGGTGGGGTCCTCCTCGGCAAAGCGGGCGAGGGCCTCGTCCAGCGTCTTGCCCTCGTCGGCGTTGCGCGGCTCAAGGGCCAAGGTGATGACCGGCGGTTGCGCGGCTATGGCCTCAAGCCTGGCATCAAGGCCGCGACCGCAGCAGGTGTCGCCCGTGTGCGCCGAGCGCAGGCCGACGAGGGCGGCAATGTCGCCCGTGCCCACACTTTCCAGCTGCTCGCGCCTGTCCGCATGGAGGCGGAAGATGCGGCCCACGCGCTCGGCCTGCTCGCTGCCCGCGCCGTCGGAGCCCGTGCCGAGCACGCGCACGGTCTCCCCCTCGCGGACTGTCCCTGCATAGACGCGGGCAAAGGCGAGCTTGCGGCCGTTCTCCACCAGCACCTTGAAAACCAACGCGGCCAGCGGGGCCTCCGGGTCGGGCCCGATGAGCAGCTCTCCTCCGTCCGCGGTTTCGGCCAGGGGCGGGGGCACGTCCAGCGGCGAGGGCAGGTAGTCACGCACCCCGTCGAGCAGGGGCTGCACGCCCATGTTGCGCAATGCCGAGCCGCAAAAGACGGGCACGATGGCGCGCGCAAGGGTGGCGCGCCGCAAGGCCGCGCGGATGTCGGCCTCCTCGGGCGCGCCTTCGATCCAGAGCTCGAGAAAGGCGTCGTCCGCCTCGGCGAGGCGCTCCAGCAACTGCTCGCGCCAGGGCGCGGCCACGGCGGCCTCCTCTGGGGACCATGGGGCGCGCGTCACGGTGCTGCCCTGGTCGTCAGGGCTGAAGTTCACGGTCTCGCCGCTGATGAGGTCCAGCACGCCGGAAAAGGCCTCCCCCTGGCCGAGAGGGGCGGTGACGGCCACGGCATTGGCCTTCAGGCGTCCGCGCATGGCTTCGAGTACCGCGGCAAAGTCCGCACCGAGACGGTCCAGCTTGTTGACAAAGGCGATTTTCGGCACGCCGAACTGCTCGGACTGCCGCCACACCGTCTCGGACTGCGGCTCCACGCCGCCCACGGCGCAAAACACGCCCACAGCGCCGTCGAGCACGCGCAGGCTGCGCTCCACCTCGATGGTGAAGTCCACATGGCCTGGCGTGTCGATGATGTTAAGCGTGGCGTCGCCCCAGGTGCAGGTGGTGCAGGCCGAGGCGATGGTGATGCCGCGCTCCTGCTCCTCGGGGAGGTAGTCCATGGTGGCGGAGCCGTCATGCACTTCGCCCATGCGGTGAATCTTGCGGCTGTAAAAGAGCATCCGCTCTGTGAGGGTGGTCTTACCGGCGTCGATGTGGGCGATGATGCCCAGATTGCGGATGCGCCGGATGGCGCGCAGGGCCGGGCTGTCGGGATTTTTGGAGGATGCGGGGCGCGTGTCTGCGGCTGGGGGCATGGCGGGGCCTCCGTTGCGCCGGGGCGCGGTTCAGGATGCGTCGGGAGAAAAAGCCCGTTGGGGCCATGGGGAAAAGGCCTGCCGGGAAACGGTGAAAAATTCCGGCGTCAGGCCCGGATGCAGCCAGAAGCCCTCGCAGCCGGGGGCGAGCGTCAGGGGCGCATCGGGTGCGGGCGTGAGCGGTGTGCCTGCGGGGCGGAAGACGGCATCGGCGAGGTCCGATGCCGCGAGCGCGGCCTCGAGGGCGCGCTTTCCCCCATGGGCAAAGGCGAGCACCTCGCGGTCGAGGTCGGCGCCCGCCTCCACACGCAGGCGCGGGGGGCGGCGTTCCTCATAACAGGGAATGCCGCGGGCGCGGATGTCCTGCGCCACCGCGTCCAAATCCCCGGCATGGAGAAGGACAAGGCGGCCGCAGGGGCCGGGGAGGGCGGCAAGTTCATCGAGGAGGGCGCTCACGCGGTCCGCAGCCGGAGAAAAAACCTCCTCCACGCCGCTGAGTTCGAGGCTGACAAGGGCTGGCTGCTGTGGGGCATCGCCAAGGGCAAGGGCGGCCACATGGGGCACGCCCGCAAGCAGGGCTGCGGCGCAGGCGGCCGTGAGCCTCGCCGCGGCCGCATAGGCCGGGGAAAGGACGAGGAGAGCCCAGGGCGCGGGCGCGCGCGAAGATGCGCGCTGAAAGCCCAGGCGGGCGCTCGTTTCCGTCACGTCCCGGCGCGAGGCGCTTTCGCCGAAATGAAAATGGGCCAGGGCCAGCCCGGTCTTGAGGGCCGCGCGAAAGCGCGCGGGCGTCGCCTCGTAGGCCGCCGCGGCGACGCTGTCCGCCACGCGGGCGCCCGTGAGCCATGCGGGCCACGGCGGCGGCGCAATGGCCGCGCCTTCGTCCTGCGCGGCGGTGGGCATCAATCGGGCGCCTTTCGTGCGGTCGCTTCGAGCCAGCGGCGCATATCCTCGAGCTGGCGCTCCACGGAGCGCGGACCCGTGCCCCCCGGCGTTTCCCGGCGCTCCACGGCGGCGGCGCACTGGAGCACTTTGTAGACATCCTCGCCGATACGCGGCGAGAGCGCCTGAAGCTCGGGCAGGGTCAAATCCTCAAGGCCCTTGTTTTCGCGCTCGGCAGCAGCCACGGCCTCGCCGGTGACGTGGTGCGCCTCCCGGAAGGGCAGGCCCTTGGCCACGAGATAGTCGGCCAGTTCCGTGGCATTGAGGAAGCCCGCTGTGCAGGCCTCGCGCATCCGCTCCGTGCGGAAGGCGAGCTCGCCCAGCATGGCGGCCATGATGGAGAGGGAGGCCGACACAGTGGCATTGGCGTCCAGGAAGCCTTCCTTGTCCTCCTGCATGTCGCGGTTATAGGCCAGCGGCAGGCCCTTCATGACGGTGAGAAGGCCCATGAGCGCGCCATAGACGCGGCCGGTCTTGCCGCGCATGAGCTCCGCCACGTCCGGATTCTTTTTTTGCGGCATGATGGACGAGCCCGTGGAAAAGGCGTCCGGCAGGCGCACGAAGCCGAAGGCCGGGTTGGCCCAGAGCACGATTTCCTCGCAAAGGCGCGAGAGGTGCATCATGATGGTGGCGGCGTCAAAGAGCGCCTCCAGCACGAAGTCGCGGTCCGAAACCGCGTCCATGGAATTGGCGAGGATGCCCGCAAAGTCCACTTCGTCCGCCACGGCAGCCGGGTCCAGCGGATAGGTGGTCCCGGCGAGAGCCGCCGCGCCCAGCGGGGACACGCGCACGCGTGAAAGCGTGTCCTCAAGGCGCCCGGCGTCACGCCGGAACATCCAGGCATAGGCCAGCAGATGCTGGGCGAGGCTCACGGGCTGCGCTGGCTGGAGATGCGTGTAGCCGGGGAGGATGTCCCCCCGGTGTTCTTCGGCGCAGCGCGTAAGCGCCCCGCAGAGGCCGACGAGGCCCTTGCGCCAGCCCTCCAGCGCGTCCGCCACGAAAAGGCGGAAGGTCAGTGCCACCTGGTCGTTGCGGCTGCGGCCGGTGTGGAGCTTCTTGCCCGCGTCGCCGATGAGCTCGGTGAGCCGGGCCTCGATGTTCATGTGCACATCTTCCAGCGCGGGCTGCCACACGAAGGCGCCGGAGCGGATTTCGGCCGCCACCTTGTCCAGCCCCTCGACGATGCGGGAGGCCTCGTCGGCTGTTATGACGCCCTGGCGCCCCAGCATCCGGGCATGGGCCTTGGAGGCGCGGATATCCTGCTCCCAGAGGGCGCGGTCATAGTGCTGCGAATCCGTATAGGCCGCCACGGCCTCGGCGGGCCCGGCGCTGAAGCGGCCGCCCCAGGTGCTGTTGGTGTGCGCTGCCATCCTTGCCCCCTACTTGCCCGCGCGGTCGCGCACGGCGGCGAAAAGGCCGAGGCGCAGCCCGTTGAGGCGGATGAAGCCGGCCGCGTCCTTGTGGTCGTAGTTGCCGCCCTCGAAGGTGGCCAGATCCTCGGAGAAGAGCGAGGTGGGCGAGGTGCGGGCCAGCGGCCACACGCCGCCCTTGTAGAGCTTGGCGCGCACGATGCCGGTGACGTTTTCCTGCGACTTGTCGAAAAAGGCCTGCATGGCCTCGCGCTCGGGCGAGAACCAGTAGCCGTTGTAGACGGCGTGGGA
>JAAUYX010000048.1 GCA_014804905.1 Desulfovibrio sp.
AGACGCACTGGACTTAGAATCCAGCGCCTTCGGGCATGGGGGTTCAAGTCCCCCCCTTCGCACCACTGCCGCCACAGGCCAGAAACCAAAGGAGCCACTTGTGGAATACAGCGTCGAAGATATTTCCCCGGTCAAGAAAAAGGTGACCATCACCACCGAGCCGCAGGAGGCTGAGGCCGCCATTCTCGGCGCTGTGGCCCTGTATCAGGATTCCGTCAAGATGGACGGCTTCCGCAAGGGCAAGGTTCCCGCGTCCGTCGTGGAAAAGCGCTTTCACGACCGCATCTATGACGAGGCCCGCCAGGACCTCATCAATGTGCATATCAACGACGTGATGCAGAAGCTCGGCGTGCAGCCCGTTTCCGGCATCACCATCAGCGGTGCCGAAGCGCCGCTGGAGCGCGGCAAGGGCTATACCTACAGCATGGAGTTCGAGGTGCTGCCCACCTTTGAGCTGCCCCCCTACGAGGGTTTGGAGGTGGAGCAGGAGGCCGTGGGCGCGGACGACGCCGAGGTGGCCGAAGTCATCGAGCGCATCCGCCGCGACCGCGCCAAGCTCGTGCCCGTGGACGGCACGGAACCGGCCAAGGACGGCCAGATCGCCAATATCGACTTCGAGGCCTTTGAGAACGGCGCGCCCGTGCCCGGCATCAAGGCCGAGGGCTTTGACCTCAGCCTCGGCGAGCGCGAGGCCCTGGAAGATTTTGAGGCCCTGGTCAAGACCATCCGCCCCGGTGAGGAAGGCGAGGCCGAAATCACTTTCCCGGCGGATTTTGTGGCCCCTGACCTCGCGGGTAAGACCGTGACCATGAAGGTCAAGGTCCACGCTGTCAAGGAGCGCCAGCTCCCGGCCCTCGACGACGAGCTCGCCAAGCAGATGGGCCAGGAAAATGTGGAGAAGCTCAAGGCCGCCATCACGGACAGCTATGTCAAGACGCGCGAGCGCCTGCACAAGGGCGCGGCTCAGAAAAAGCTCCTCGACAGCCTGCTCAAAATGGTGGATTTTCCGCTTCCCGAGGCCATGCTCGAGGCCGACATGCGCACGCTGATGACCGACCTTGCCGTGCGCCTCGAGCGCCAGGGCAAGAGCCTGGACGCCCTCGGCAAGACCGAGGAGGAATTGCGCAAGGAGCTTTTGCCCCAGGCCGAGGAGGCCACGCGCAGCCTCGTGCTGCTGCTGGCCATCGCCAAGAAGGAAGGCCTCGAGGTCAGCGAGCAGGAAGTGCTCGCCCAAATCTACCAGAACAGCCTGCGCAGCGGGCAGGATTTCAAGACCCTCCAGCAAGAGTACGAGCGCAGCGGCCTCATCTTCCTGCTCCGTGACCGCCTCCTTGCGGACAAGGCCATGGACCGCATCTATGCCAAGGCCAAGGTGAAGGAAATGCCCGCCGCGGACGCCAAGTCTGCTGCGGATACGGCGGACGCCAAGGCTGCCGGTGACAGAGCCCCCGCTGCCGGGGAGGCCGCGGCCAAGGCCCCCGAAGCTCCTGCCGCCGAGTAGGTTCCCCGCGTCCCCGCGGACGCCCCGATTTGTTTTCCCGGTGCGCGGCCTGATTTCCCGGGCCGCGCACCCCTTTCCAAAAGCCCCAGCGCGGCCGCAGTCCCGCGGCCGCCCGAAAGCGAGGCACGCCATGTCGCTTATTCCCATGGTCATCGAAACCACAGGCCGCTCCGAGCGCGCCTATGACATCTATTCCCGCCTGCTCAAGGACCGCATCGTGCTGCTGGGCACCGAGGTCAACGACACCGTGGCCTCGCTCATCTGCGCCCAGCTGCTCTTTCTCGAGTCGCAGGACCCGGAAAAGGAAATCAGCCTGTACATCAATTCTCCCGGCGGCTCGGTGACGGCGGGCCTCGCCATCTATGACACCATGCGCTANATCACNTCCCCGGTGTCCACGGTGTGCATGGGCCTCGCCGCGAGCATGGGGGCCTTCCTGCTGGCCGCGGGCGAGCCCGGNATGCGNTTTGNNNTGCCNAANNGCCAGCGTAATGATCCANCAGCCGTCGGGCGGTTTCCGCGGCCAGGCCACGGATGTGGAAATCCACGCCCGCGAGATACTGCGCCTCAAGGAAAAGCTCAACCGCATCCTGGCCGACAATACCGGCCGCCCCTATGAGGAGGTCGTGCAGGCCACGGAGCGGGACAACTTTTTGACGCCGGANGAGGCCAAGGACTTCGGCATCATCGACAAGGTCCTGGTGTCCCGCCGCGACGCTGCCAAGGAAGGCAAGGAATGAGTACAAAAACCCCGGTCAACGAGCCTTTGCGCTGCTCCTTCTGCGGGCGCAGCGAGCTCGAGGTGCGCAACCTCATCGTGCAGGACGGCGCAAGCATCTGCGACAACTGCGTCAAGGCCTGCGGCGAGATCATCGCCCGCGACNGGCTGGAAAGCGCGGACAGCGAGGAGCGCCTGCTCACCCCGCAGGAAATCAAGGNGCGCCTCGACGAATATGTCATCGGCCAGAACGAGGCCAAGAAGATNCTCGCCGTGGCCGTGCACAACCACTACAAGCGCGTGTTCTGCGCCGAGGCCCTNGGCGAGGANGTGGAGCTNGAAAAGAGCAATGTCCTCCTCGTCGGNCCCTCGGGCAGCGGCAAGACCCTGCTCGCCAAGACGCTGGCGCGCATCCTGCGCGTGCCCTTNGCCATTGCCGACGCCACCACGCTCACCGAGGCGGGCTATGTGGGCGAGGANGTGGAAAACATCCTCGTGCAGCTNCTGCAGAACGCGGACTANGACATCGAGGCCGCCAGCAAGGGCATCATCTATATCGACGAGATCGACAAGATTTCGCGCAAGGGCGACGGCCCCTCCATCACGCGCGACGTNTCCGGCGAGGGCGTGCAGCAGGCNCTGNTGAAAATCATCGAGGGCACCGAGGCCAACATCCCGCCCAAGGGCGGCCGCAAGCACCCGCAGCAGGAATTCATCCGCATGGACACGAGCAATATCCTGTTCATCGTGGGTGGGGCCTTCGTGGGGCTGGACAAAATCGTGGAGTCGCGCGTGCAGGGCGCGGCCATGGGCTTCGGGGCCAAGGTGCGCGGGACCAAGGAGATGCCCCTCTCGGAGCTGCTGGAAAAGATTCATCCGCAGGACCTTGTCAAGTTCGGCCTCATCCCNGAATTTGTGGGCCGCATCCCCATCATCACCCATGTGGACGAGCTGGACGAGCCGGACCTCGTGCGCATCCTCACGGAGCCGAAAAACGCGCTGGTGCGCCAGTACCAGAAGCTCTTCGGGCTCGACAACGTGAACCTGCGCTTCACGCCCAACGCGCTCAAGGCCATCGCCAAGCGCGCCATCGAGCGCAAGACCGGCGCGCGCGGCCTGCGCAACGTGATGGAAAAGATCATGCTCGACATCATGTACCGGCTGCCGTCGCTGCCCAATGTGCGGGAGTGCGTCATCAACCGGGCGGTCATCGAGAAGGGCAAGGAACCCGTCCTGCTCTATGGCGAAAACGGCGAGCCCCACGCCCTTGAGGAAGCCCCGGCCAGGGACGCCTCCTAGGCCGCCTGANCCGCCACAATGGAGAACACCATGTCGGATGAAGCGCGCGGAAGCGCCATCGAGGAACTGCCGGTCATGCCCCTGCGGGAAGTGGTCATGTTCCCGCGGTCCATCATGCCCCTCTTCGTGGGCCGGGAGGCTTCCATCAAGGCCATCGAGGCCGCGCACGCCACCTACAGCAAGCAGATATTCCTCGTCGCCCAGCGCGAGGCCGGGCTGGAAAAGCCCGACGCCGGGGACCTCTCCCCGGTGGGCGTGGTGAGCAAGATACTCCAGATATTGCGCCTGCCCGACGGCACCATCAAGGTGCTCTTCGAGGGGCTCTACCGCGCCACCTGGCAGGAGCTGCGCGAGCGCGGCCAGTATTCCGTGGCCTTTGTGCGCCGCGTGCCCGAAAGCCAGAGCCGCCCCGAGGAAAAGGAGGCGCTGGTGCGCGCCGTGCACGAGGCGCTGGAGGAATACGGCAAGAACAACAAGAAGATCTCGCAGGAGGCCATCCTTGCCATGCTGGCCCTGCAGGAGCCGGGCCCCCTCGCCGACGCGGTGATGCCGCAGCTCAAGCTGGACTACCGCAAGAAGCAGGAGGTGCTGGAGCTTTCCGACGTGACCCAGCGCCTCGAGCGGGCCTATGAGTACCTTCAGGGCGAGGTGGCGCTCTCCACCGTGGAGAAGCGCATCAAGAACCGCGTCAAGGTGCAGATGGAGCGCAACCAGCGCGAATACTACCTCACCGAGCAAATCAAGGCCATCAACAAGGAAATGGGCCGCGAGGACGACCCGCAGGCCGAGGTGGCCGAGCTGGAGGAGCGCCTCAAGGCCCGCGACATGCCCGAGGAGGCGCGCGAAAAGGCGCTGGCGGAAGTCAAGAAGCTGCGCTCCATGCCGCCCGCGGCCGCCGAATACACGGTGGTGCGCAACTATGTGGACTGGATNCTCGACCTCCCCTGGAACGACCTGAAGCAGATCGACATCGACATCGAGAAGGCCCGCGCCATCCTCGACGGCGACCACTACGGGCTCGAGCGCCCCAAGGAGCGCATTCTCGAATATCTCGCCGTGCAGAAGCTCTCGCACGGGCTCAAGGGGCCCATCCTCTGCTTCGTGGGGCCNCCCGGCGTGGGCAAGACCTCGCTNGCCAAGTCCGTGGCCNGGGCCACGGGGCGCGACTTCGTGCGCCTCTCTCTCGGNGGCGTGCGCGACGAGGCNGAAATCCGCGGGCACNGGCGNACCTATGTGGGCGCGCTCCCCGGCAAGATCATCCAGTCCCTCAAGCGGGTGAAGTACAANAANCCNCTNTTCTGCCTCGACGAGGTGGACAAGCTCACCTCGGACTATCGCGGCGACCCGGCCGCGGCCCTTCTGGAGGTGCTGGACCCGGAGCAGAACAACACCTTCATGGACCACTACCTCGACCTGGAGTACGACCTCTCCAAGATNTTCTTCATCACCACGGCCAATTCGCTGCACGGCATCCCCGGGCCGCTNCTGGACCGCATGGAGATCATCGAGCTCTCGAGCTACCTTGAGACGGAAAAGCGCCATATCGCGCGCCAGTTCCTCATTCCGCGCCAGCTNGAGGAGCACGGCCTGAAGCCGGAAAACCTGCGCGTNTCNGAAAACGCGCTCATGGANATCATCCGCGGCTACACGCGCGAGGCCGGGGTGCGCAACCTCGANCGCGAGATNGCNGCCCTCTGNCGCAAGACGGCCATCCGCCTCGTGGAGGAGAACGACCTNGAGCGCACGGTGCAGGTCTCGACNCAGAGCCTGCCCTCCCTGCTCGGCGTGAAGAAATACCGCCACGAGGAGCGCGAGGCCGANCCGCAGGTGGGCGTGTGCGCGGGCCTCGCCTACAACCAGCGCGGCGGCGAGATATTGCTGGTGGAGACGAGCCTCATGAGCGGTTCGGGCCAGGTGGTGACCACNGGCCAGCTCGGCGAGGTCATGCAGGAATCGGCCAAGGCCGCGCTCTCCTATGTGCGCTCGCGCGCGGAGAGCCTTGGTCTCGAGCCGCGCTTCCACCGCAAGGTGGACATCCATGTGCATGTGCCCGCGGGCGCCACGCCCAAGGACGGCCCTTCGGCAGGCATCACGCTCGCCACGTCCATCACCTCCGCCCTGCTCGGCATCCCGGTGCGCAACGATGTGGCCATGACCGGGGAAATCTCGCTGCGCGGGCGAGTGCTGCCCATCGGCGGCCTGCGCGAAAAGCTGCTCGCGGCGCGCCGCAGCGGCATCAGGAAAGTCATCATGCCCGCGGACAACGAGAAGGACCTCAAGGAAGTGCCGGACGAGGTGCTCCGCGACCTGGAGCTCGTCTTTGTGGAGCATGTGGACGAGGTGCTGCCGCAGGCGCTGGCCGCCACGCCGGAGGAAATCTTCTCCGGCAGGGGCACGGCCCAACCGATCTGGGCCTCCCTACGCGCCCATGCAGCGGGCGAGGGCAGCAACGAGGAAAACCACGCCGCGCAGTAGAGCTTGAGCTGCTGTCTTGTTGGTGCGTCTGTGCTGCGCGGATAATGCCGAAATTATCCGTCAAAAACAGCCTTTTTGGTTCCGACTGCGTCAGAGAAAAATTTCCTCGGTCGAGTACCTGAGTACACTCCCTTCGGAAATTTTTATCTTCCTTGTCGGAACCAAAAAATCTTATTTTTTAGGATTCTTCCGGCACTAGCACCCGTCTTCCGCTTCGCTCCAGACGGAATTAAGGAAGGGAACCTAACCGCGGTGTTATGGATAACCAAAGAAGAGGCCGCGTTCCCGTAAAAGGGGCGCGGCCTTTTGGTATTTCTGGGGCGCTCGCGTCAGGCCTGGGCCTGCGTTTCGGCCGTGGCCTTGGCGGCTGCCGGCTTGGCCTCCACGGTCTCGCCTTCCTTCTTGGCGCTCACGGCCTTCTTTTCCGGCATGGGCGGCTCCACGATGGTGCCGTCCGGCATCACCATGGAGAGCGCCTGCACCGGGCAGGCTTCCATGCAGGCCGTGATCTTCTTGCCGTTCTCCATGCGCCAGGCGTGGCACATGTCGCAGCGCACGGCCACCTCGCGACCCGGCGCCACCAGGGCCGGGGCTTCCTCGCCTTCGGCCGCGGGCACTTCCTGCACGGCCGCGTCCATGGAAATGGTGCCGTAGGGGCACGACTTGATGCACATCTGGCAGGCGATGCACAATTCCTCGTTGAAGAGGATGCGGCCGTCCTCCTCCTGCTGGAGCGCGCCGGTGGGACAGACATTGCAGCAGGGCGCGGGCTGGCACTGGTGGCAGCGCACCGTGGTCTTGAGCCCCTCGGCTTTGATGACCTGCACGCGCGCCACGAGCGTGTCGCGGTGCTTCATGGCCTCCTTGAAGCTCATGTTGTGGTGGGCGGCGATGCAGGCAACCTCGCAACGGCGGCAGGCGCGGCATTTTTCGGGAGTGACGCGGATGTGTTCAATCATGGTGCGCTTCCTCGGTATCGACGCGCAGGGACTGGAGCGTCAGCCCGTGCCCGCCGCTGAAATGGATGTTTTCGCCGCCGCACTCGGGGCAGACGAAGTGGCGATGCCGCAGTTCAAAGCTCTTGCCGCAGTCTTCGCAGCGGCAGGCCAGGGGCGCGGTTTCGAGGGTCAGCTTGGCGCCCTCTGCCGCCGTGCCCTCGGCGAAAAGTTCAAAACAGGCCTCAAGGGTCCGGGGCTCCACGCAGGCAATGAGGCCCATCTCGCAGACCAGTTCCTCGATGCGGGCTATGGGCTCGCCGGGGTGCGCGGCATTGTGCTCGCGCACCGACTTGAGGGCAAGGTCCAGCAGCCCCTGGACAAGGCTTGCCTCATGCACGGGCGCGCCGCCCCCCCGCTGGGGCGTGCGCCCCGTGGCCTGCGCCGGCCTCATCGGCCACGGGACGACGCGCCGCAATATCCATGGGCCCTAGCGCTCCGTGCAGGACACGCAGGGGTCGATGCTGTTGGTGATAAGCGCCACATCCGCCACCGCGCAATCGCGCATCATGACGCCGAGCGACTCCCAGTTCATGTAGGAGGGCACGCGCCACTTGAGGCGCTCGGGGGTTTCCGAGCCGTTGGTGCGAATATAGTAGAACACCTCGCCGCGCGGGGCTTCGCTGCGGGCCGTGGCCTGCGTCACCGGGATGGGGTTCATGGGGCAGGTGACAGGGCCCTCGGGCATCCGCTCGCAGCACTGGCGGATGAGCCCGAACGACTCGAAGATTTCGTCGAGGCGCACCTGGGTGCGGGTGTGGACATCGCAGCCGTCCTTGACGATGGACTTGAACTCCAGCTCGGGATAGGCCGCGTAAGGCGATTCCTTGCGCACGTCGTTCATCACGCCGGAGCCGCGCGCCACCGGGCCGACGACGCCGAGGCGGATGGCGTCCTCCTTCGGGAGCAGGCCGATACCCTTGGTGCGCGTCACCACATTGTGGTTGGTATTGTAGATGTCGCGAATCTCGTCGACCTGCGGCTCCATCTTGCCGATTTGCGAGAGGATGTATTCCAGGAGCTTCGGGTCCACGTCGCACTTGACGCCGCCAAGGCAGTTGGAGGCGAGGTTCATGCGGTTACCGTAGACCGTTTCCTTCACGTCCTGAATCATCTCGCGCACTTCCATGACGTGCATGAAGAGCGACTTGAAGCCGATGATGTGCGCCTGGATGGCCGTATTGAAGAGATGCGAGGCCACGCGCTTGATCTCCTCGGCGAGAACGCGCAGGTAGCGCGCCCGCGGCGGGATACTCATGCCGAGCGCGTTCTCCACGGCCATGGAATAGGTGAAGGAATGACTGTTGGAGCACAGCGAGCACACGCGCTCGGTAAGGGTGACGTTCTTGACGAGATTGCGCTGCTGGGCCAGAGCCTCCA
>JAAUYX010000049.1 GCA_014804905.1 Desulfovibrio sp.
CCCTCGTGGTTCACGCCGGCCTCGGCGATGACATAGGGCATGGGGATGCGCGTCTCGGGCGCGGGAACGGCGAAGAGTTCTTGCAGGGTCATGGTGTTTGCTCCGAAACTCTTGGTATCCTTTCGTGTTGGCGTTGTGCTTGTGCTGCATCTGTACTGCCGAAATTATCCGTCAAAAACAGCCTTTTTGGTGCTTGCTGCGTCAGAGAAAAATTTTCTTGGTCGAGTACTTAAGTACACTCCCTGCGAAAATTTTTATCTTCCTTGCAAGCACCAAAAAATCTTATTTTTTAGGATTCTTCCGGCCCTAGCACCCGTCTTCCGCTACGCTCCAGACGGTATTCAGGAATATCCTTCAACGGTGCTGAGCAACTTACCCTTTCAGACGAAACCACGGAATCAGTCACGCGGGCGCAGGCCGAGGCGCTTTGCCACGGCCTCGGCGCCGAGGCGCGCGAACGCCGCCACGTTGCGGCCCTCGCGTTCCTTCGGCGCGAGCAAAAGCTCGGGCCGGTTGGCGAGCGCGGGGTCAGGCGTGACGCCGTATTCCGGCGGAAAGCCGTTGTTGAAATACATGTCCTGGAAGCCCGCGAACTTGAGGCTGTGCGCCGTGGAATCGAGTACCGCGCGCTCGTCCTTGCCCACCTGCCCTTCGGCCAGCGCCACGCGCAGGCCCGCGAGGCATTCGCCGCCCTGGGTGCAGGCGATATGCCCGTGGCGGTTGGCCTGAATCATGGCGTCCATGATTTCCTGCTCGGTGACGCGCACCACCTGAAAGGCGCGGTCGGAGCCCGCGCCGAAGGCGTCCGCATAGCGCTCGGCGAGCGCCCGCACCCGCGGGAAGGAGACGGGATTGCCGATCATGGCCGCCTGGGCCACGCTGGGCTGCACGTCCACCGGGCGCCACACGCGCTCGGTGGCCGGGGCGGCGTAATAGCGCCACACCGGGTCGGCGTGCCCGGACTGGACGCCGAAGATGCGCGGGAGGCTGGTGATGATGCCAAGCTCGCGCAGCTTGAGCATCCCGGACATGATGGCCGTGATGTTGCCGGCATTGCCCACAGGCACGAAAAGGCAAAGGCCGGACACATCCCAGCCGTGCCACTGGGCCACTTCGCAGGCGTAGCTCTCCTGCCCGAGGATGCGCCAGCTGTTCTTGGAGTTGAGCAGGGCCACGCGGTAGTGCTCGGCGAGGATTTCCACCACCTTCATGCAGTCGTCGAACACGCCGGGGAGCTCCAGCACGATGGCGCCGCTCCCGAGCGGCTGCGAAAGCTGCTGGGGCGTGACGCGCCCGTGCGGCAACAGCACCACCGAGGTGAGCGGCGGCCCCACATAGGCGGCGTAGAGCGCGGCCGCGGCCGAGGTGTCGCCCGTGGAGGCGCAGACCGTGAGCACCTCGTTCCAGTCATGGCGGCGGCAGAGCCATTTCAGGTAGCTGAAGGCGCAGGCCATGCCGCGGTCCTTGAAGGAGGCGCTGGGATTCTGGCCGTCGTTCTTGAAGGCGAAGTCGTAGCCCACCTCGGCCTGAAAGCGCCGGGCCGCGTCCACAATCGGCGTCTGCCCCTCGCCGAGATAGACGATGTCCTCCTCGTCGAGCACCGGGGCGAGCAGCTCATAAAAGCGGAAGATGCCGCGCAGGGCCGTCACGCGCGTGGCGGCGCGGGCGTCGAAAAGCGCGCGCCATTCCGGGCCCGGCTTTTTCTTGAGCTCGTTGAAATCGAGGTCCTGGAGCAGGAAGACGCCGCCGCATCGGGGGCAGGTATAGAGCAGGTCGTCCGCCGGGTAGCGGGCGCCGCAGTCAAGGCAGACGTATTCCAGACGTCCGCGCCAGGTGGGAAAGGCATCGGTCATGTTCGGGCTCCTTCACGCGCGAAAAAAGGCGCGGCCGGGCAGTTGTAGCTCGCGGCCGCGCCTTTGTCGAGCGGGGGAGGAGAGTCCCGGCGGCCTCAGCGCCCGGCCTTGCCCTTGAGCCAGGGCTTTTCCGTGCCCGCGCGCAGGCGGCCGATATTCTCCCGGTGCTTCACGAAGACGATGACGCAGAGGCACAGGCTTAAAGGCAGCCACTGCCACGCGCCCGCAATGGCGAGAAAGATGGGGAGCGACGCGAGCAGGGAGAGGGACCCTAGGGAGACGAAGCCGCTGCGCCAGATGACGAGCATGCACAGCGCGCAGGAGCCGAGCAGCGGCCAGAAGGCCAGCGGCAAAAAGACGCCGATGCTCGTGGCGACGGCCTTGCCGCCCTTGAGGCGCATGAAGCAGGAAAACACATGCCCGAGCACGGCCGCCACGGCCACGAGGCTCACGAAGAGCGGCGAGGGGCTGATGAANCGAAGCGCNATCCACACGGGGACCGCGCCCTTGAGCACGTCGCAGGCCAGCGTGGCGACGCCGTAGCCGAAGCCGCAGAGGCGCGACACATTGGTGGCCCCGGTGCTTTTGCTGCCGTCCTTGCGCGGGTCGATGCCGCAGCACGTTTTGGCGATGACCACGCCCCAGGGCACGGAGCCGAGCACATAGGCGAACAGTATCCAGCAGGCTTTGACGAGCATGGCGTCCTCCTTCAGGGGGGCGGTGNGAACTCAGGGAAGCGGCGNGTCCTCGTCCGCAGGGGCCACTTCGAGAATCTGGATTTCGTTGTAGAGCGGCTGCACCTTGCCGAGNCGCACCAGAACCTTCATGCCGGGCGCCGCGCGCTCGTCGAAGAGCTTGCGCCGGGCGCGCACGAAAAGACCCTGCTCCGGCAGGCTCACCGTGGCGAAGGCCTCGTTTTCCTCGGTGATGACGCCGGGCCACCACACCTTGTCGCCCTGCTGCCGGAAATAGAGCAATTTCCAGTAGCGCGGGCGGAAGCGCTGCACCTGGCCGGCGGCCTCCAGCGCGGGCGAGACCTGCTCCAGCAGGGTGGAGAGGGCCNCCGCGTCCCAGCGGGGNCGCCCCTCGGCGAGCATGTGCAGGGCCTGGGCCTCGTTNATAAGGTCCGGGTAGCGCCGGAGCGGCGAGGTCACCGGCGCGTANCGGGGGAGCGCCAGGGCCGCGTGCGGCCGCGCCTGCACCTCCAGGGTGGAGGGGATGAGCGCGCGCAGGATGCGGGCCATGTCNTCGGGCTCGGTCCANANGCCCGCATAGTCGCGCGGCACGGCCACGTCCTGCGTGCGGTGGAGAAGGGGNACGCTGTTGGCNGCGCCCCATTCCGCAAGGGCGGCGCTCGCGAGGATCATGAGCTCGGCCACGAGCATCTGGGCGTCCGGCGCGGGCTCCCCGCANAANAGGCNCACCGTGGTGTCCCGGCCTTCGCCCTCAAGGGCGAGCTGCGGCTCGGGCCGCTCCATGACCACGGCCCCGCGGGCAATGCGCGCGGCCTGCCGCGCGCGGGCGAGCGCAAGGCCAAGCCGCAGTTGCGCGGCATGGGGGGCCGCNGGGTTGTCNGGCCCGGCCTTGCCGTCGAGCACGGCCTGGGCGTCGGGATAGGCGAGGTTGGCCGCGAGCCTGGCCCGTGCNGCGAAAAAGTGATGNTCGCCGAGATTGCCCTCGCTNTCCACGTTCACGCGCACGCAGAAGGCCGGGCGCTGCTCCCCGGCCCTGAGCGACCAGGCNTCCGTGCCNAGGCGCTCGGGCAGCATNTGGCAGTCGCCCTCGGGNANNTAGATGCTCGTGGCGCGGTGGAGCACCGCGCGGTCGAGCGGGGAGCCGAAGGGCCAGGAGGCCGCCGGGCAGGCCAGGGCCACGGTCACGTCCCAGCCCCCGCCGTCCGGTTTTTCCTCCACATAAAAGGCGTCGTCCACGTCGCGAGTGGTGGCGCTGTCGATGCTGATGAAGGGGAGCTCGCAGGGGGGGAGCTCCGGCNCTGCGCCNGCGGCCAGCGCCGCCACCNCGTCCGCATACGGCTGCCACCAGGAATCCCCNGCGTCATAGCCCGCGCGGTCGAGCCAGAAATCATGGTGCGGAGGAAGCTCCCCCCAGGCCATGAGCAGCTGGAGCGGCAAATGCGGCACATCGGGGAGGCCCTTCGCGAGCAGCCGCCAGAGGGCGTCGTCCTCCTGCGTTTCGGGGTCGATCATGCGGGCGCGCAGGAGCGCCTTGAGCCGCTCCGCCACTTCCGGCGCGGGCCAGGGCACACCCTCTGCGGCATAGGCGCCTTCCCCCTGCGGCGCAAGCTCCTTGCGGCCGCTCGCCACCTCCCAGAGCAGGCGCAAAAAGGCCGCGCCCCCGGCCACCAGAGCCTCGCGTTCCTCGCGGGCCTTTTGCTCGGCGAGGCGCCGCTCCACCGTTTCGGCGTCATAGACCTGGAAGTCCGGTGGCTGGAAACGGAAACGGCTCTTGCAGGCGAGAAGCGCGCGGCCGTAGGCCGCCACCTCGTCCGGGCCCGGCGCCGTCTCCATGAGCTCGGCGAACCAGCGCGCCGGNGCCGCCTCCACCTCGCCCTGCGCGAGCTCCCAGAGTTCGTCCACGGGCACGGCGTCGGCGAGCTGTTCGCGCCGGGCCTTGTGGCCCTCGAGCAGGCGCGCCATCTCGTCCTTGCCGGTGGTACCCTCGTGGAGCGGCCCGAGCCACGGCAGCACGCGCGCGGCGGTGAGCCGCGTCTCGCGCCGGTTGGGCAGGAAGAGGCGCAGCTTGCCGCCCGCCTCCTCCATGACCATGGCGATCTGGACGGCATTGCCTTCCAGATATTCCACTATGCAGCCCGGCGCGGGGTAGCGCACGCTTTCCTGCATGACCGGCCCTTGCGTCAGATTTCCTTGTAGCGGCCGCCCGTGGCCGCCGAGCTCACGAGCNTNGCNTAGCGNCGNAGCACNGGNTANGGGCTCTTCTTCTCAGGATGGGTGAGCTTTTCGCGGCGGCGCTCAAGCTCCGCCTCGTCCACCAGAAGCTCGAGCTTGCGGCCGGGGATGTCGATGCTGATGACATCCCCCTCGCGCACGAGCGCGATGGGNCCGCCGTCCGCCGCTTCGGGCGAGATATGGCCGATGGCCGCGCCGTTGGTGCCGCCGGAAAAGCGCCCGTCCGTGAGCAGGGCCACGTCCTTGCCGAGGCCCATGCCNGTGATGGCCGCGGTGGGCGAGAGCATCTCGCGCATCCCCGGGCCGCCGCGCGGGCCCTCGTAGCGGATGACCACGGCGTCGCCCGCCTTGATCTTGCCGTCGAGGATGGCGTGCATGGCGTCCTCNTCGGAGTCGAACACCCGCGCCGTGACCTCGCGGCGCATCATCTCCGGCGCCACGGCCGACTGCTTGACCACCGCGCCCTGCGGGGCCAGGTTGCCGCGCAGGATGGCGATGCCGCCCTCGGGCGAATAGGCCTTGTCCACGGTGTGGATGACCTCCTCGTCGAGGATGCGGGCATGGCGCTCGCGCAGGTTNTCGCCCACGGTCTTGCCGGTGACGGTCATGCAGTTTTCATGGATGAGGCCGAGNTTGTCGAGCTCGCTCATNACCGCCGGGATGCCNCCNGCNTTGTCGAGGTCCACCATGAANTGCTTGCCCGCGGGCGAGAGCTTGCANAGGTTGGGGCTCTTGCGGCTCACCTCGTCAAAGACCTCGAGGCCCATGTCGAGCCCGGCTTCGCCGAACACCGCCGGAAGATGCAGNACGGTATTGCTGGAACAGCCGAGNGCCATGTCCACGGCCACGGCGTTGGCCACGGCGTCGGGCGTCACGATGTCGCGCGGGCGGATATTGTTCTGCAANAGCTCCATGACCTTCATGCCCGCGGTCTTGGCGAGGCGGATGCGCGCCGCGCTCACGGCCGGGATGGTNCCGTTGCCGGGNAGCGCCACGCCGATGGTCTCGGCGAGGCAGTTCATGGAATTGGCNGTGAACATGCCCGCACAGGCCCCGCAGCCCGGACAGGCGCGCTCGGTCATGACCTCGAGGCCCTCCTCGTCGAGCTCGCCCGCGCGCACCTTGCCCACGGCCTCGAANACGGTGATGAGGTCGCCNCGCTTGCCGGGCCCGAGATTGCCGGGCAGCATGGGGCCGCCGGAAATGAGGATGGAGGGCAGGTTGAGGCGCATCATGGCCATGAGCATCCCCGGCACGGTCTTGTCGCAGTTGGGGATGAAGACGAGCGCGTCGAAGGCGTGCGCGCGGGCCATGATCTCGATGGAATCGGCGATGAACTCGCGCGAGGGCAGNGAGAAGCGCATCCCCTCATGGTTCATGGCNATGCCGTCGCANACNGCGATGGCCGGAAATTCCAGNGGCGTGCCCCCGGCNAGGCGCACACCGGCCTTGACNGCNTCGGCGAGNGCGCCCAAGTGCAGATGACCGGGCACGATCTCGCTCGCGGAATTGACGATGCCCACGAAGGGGCGGTCCATCTCCTCGCGCGTCAAGCCGAGCGCGTAGAGCAGGGAACGGTGGGGGGCCTTTTCCAGGCCGCGTTTCATGCGGCTGCTGACTTCGTCGTTCATCGGGGTATTCCTTGGCTGCGCCGGGTTTTGCGGCAAAAGCCGCCGTCCCGCCCGGAAATGAAAGTGACTTCTTCCACACTACGCCAAAAAGNCCGCCCCGTAAATACGGCGCGGGGGGCTGCGGCCGCGGGCAAATTCCCGTTGCGCTCGGGCGCGGNCGCGGGTATCCTGCCTTTNCCGAANGTTTTAAGGAAGCTCCATGACNGTGCCCCGCCCCGAACCCACGCTCTGCATCCGGCTGCCCTTTTTGCGCGGCCCCCTGCCGGGGGANCTGGACGNCGCGCAGGNCGANATGCCGNCNTGCCCGNCCGCNCAACGGCTCTGGCCGGGGCACAGGCCCCAGGGCGGGGAAGTGCCCGCTGGCTGGCACCTGCCNTCCGGCTATCCCTTCGGCATGGCCGAGGCNGCTTCCCTGCTNGCGGCCTTCGGCGGCCTCGACGCGCGCGATCTTGAAGGCGCGCGGGACGCCGCGGACCGGGAGCGCGAGCTGCGCCGCGCGAGGGAACTCAGCGAAATGGCCGACCTCGCGGCCTTTGCGGGNGCCCCTCGGGAGGATGNCGCCGCCCCNCGNCCGGAGCGAAGCCCCCTCGCGCGTGGCCGCCGAACAGGCGCAGAAGCTCCTGCTTTGGCTCTGGTTGCAGGAGGAACGTCTGGCGGACCTCGCNGAGCTGGCCTCGGGCTGCGCGCGCNGCCTCGGCGGCCTTGCGCTGCGCTTTGGCGAGGAGGAGGCCGCGGCGNCCGTTCCGCCGCCCCCGGAGGCGGCGCTNCCGCTCCATCCGGGGCTCATCCCGCCCTGGCGCGTGGCCGCGGCCAGCGCGGCCCGCTTCGTCAGCGCGGAAACCGTCTTTTTTGTGGAAGGCCCCATGCGTGAGGAACTGCTCGAAAGCCTCGACTTTGCCCCGGCGCCGCACTGGGCCGGGCCTCTCGGCTGCGCCCCCAAGGACGCGGAGCGCCTCGTGGCTGCCGAGGCGCCGCTTTGGCGCGCGCTCGGACGCTCGCGGCCGGAGGGGCCGGCGGAGCTTCGCGTCTGGATAACCTGGGGGCGGCCATGAAGTTTGCGCGCATCGCCCCGGAAATCTTTCCGCNGGGGCTCGCGGGCGTNGTCTTTGACTGCGACGGCGTGATGATTGACTCGCGCGAGGCCAANCGCGCCTTCTACAACGGGGTGCTCGNCGTGCTCGGCCTCCCCNCCATGGGNCCGGAGGANGAGAGCTACGCCTTCATGGCNACGGCCATGGAGGCGCTNCGGCGCATGGTNCCNGNGGAGCGCCACGGCGAAATCATGGACGCCGTGAACCGGGTGGACTACGGTCGCACGGTGCTGCCGCTGATTCGCCTCATGCCCGGCTTTGTGCCCTTCATCGAGGCCCTGCACGCNAAAGGCTNNCGNCTCGCCATCGACACCAACCGCACGGANGTTGGCATCGAGAGGGTTCTGGACTTTTTTTCCCTTCCTCCCTATTTTGAACCCGTAATATCGGCGTCATGCGCCCGGCCCAAGCCCTCGCCCGAGGGCCCGGAGCTCATCCTCCGCGCCTGGGGCGCGGCGCCCGGCCAGGCGCTCTTTGTGGGCGACAGCGAAAACGACCGTCTCGCCGCGCGCGGGGCCGGCATGGTTTTCGCGGGCCTGGGCGGCCTTGAGGGCGACCTCACGGCGCCGGACTTCCCCACGCTGGCGCGGATGCTGGGCCTTGAGGAGACTCCCCCGGCCGGGAAAACGCCTTCGGAGAGCGCATGATCGTTCTTGCCAATACCCTGAGCGCGGTGGCCATGGTGCTCGGCACCCTGCTCAACCTCTATTTCTGGATCGTCGTCATCGCGGCGGTCATCACCTGGGTCAGGCCCGACCCCTACAATCCCATCGTGCGCATTCTCCGGCAGCTCACCGAGCCCGTCTTTTACCGGGTGCGCAAGTGGCTGCCCTTCACCTATACGAGCGGGCTGGACTTCTCGCCGGTCATCGTTTTGCTGGCCATCGAGCTCGCCAACCGCATCGTGGTGCGCTCGCTCGCGCAGTATGCCGCGGGCCTGCCCTAGGCCGCGGGCGAAAGTTTTTCGCGGGCGCGCCCCGCACCCTCTAACCCTGGAGTGCCGTCATGGACCAGCATGAACTCGACCTTCTGGAAAAGTACGCCACCAAGGACCCCGAGCTGAAATCCCTGTGGGACGACCATGTGCTCTATGAAAAGCAGGTGGAAAAGCTCGAGGGCAAGAGCTTCCGCACACCCACCGAAGAGCAGACCCTGAAGCAGCTCAAGAAGCAGAAGCTGGAAAACAAGACCCAGCTCATGGACATGCTCGACCGCCTGAAAAAGGAAGACTGCTAGCCCGCACGGGCGCGCCAGCCGGGCCATTCGGGCCGCTTGTGGGCGGCGTTCCTGCGGCCGTGTTTTCGGGGAATTTCCCCCGGCGGCGCAGCGGGTGCGCTGCCGCCTGCCGTCAGGGGCGGCCGCCTGAAAAGGCCGCCCCGGAAGCCCCAAGCACCACGAAGCCACCTGCCTGCCCGCAAGGACACCTGCCACAAGGACACCTGCATGGAACGTACCGGCGCCTATATCCTCCTGGAATCCCTGAAACGCGAGGGCGTGGATATCCTTTTCGGCTATCCCGGCGGCGCGGTCATCGACATCTATGACGAACTCCCGCGCCATCCCGAGATCCGCCATATCCTCACCCGCCACGAGCAGGGGGCGGTCCATGCGGCGGACGGCTATGCCCGCGCCTCGGGCAAGGTGGGCTGCTGCCTCGTGACCTCGGGCCCCGGCGCCACCAACACCGTCACGGGCATCGCCACGGCCTATGCGGATTCCATCCCGCTCGTCGTCATCACCGGGCAGGTGCCCACCCAGCTCATCGGCAACGACGCCTTTCAGGAAGTGGACATCGTGGGCATCACCAGGCCCTGCACCAAGCACAACTTCCTCGTGAAGGACGTGAAGAAGCTCGCGCTCACCATCCGCCAGGCCTTCTACCTCGCCCGCTCCGGGCGGCCCGGCCCGGTGCTTGTGGACCTGCCCAAGGACATCGTCCAGGCCACGGCCGAATTCCTCTGGCCGGCCGAGGTCTCCATGCGCAGCTACAACCCGACCTACAAGCCCAATGTGAACCAGCTCAGGCGCGCGGCCGAGCTTGTGGCCGAGGCGCAGCGGCCGGTGCTGCTCTGCGGGGGCGGGGTGGTCATGGCCGACGCCGCGGCCGAGGCCACGGCGCTCGCGCGCGAGCTGCGCATCCCGGTGACGGCCACGCTCATGGGGCTCGGGGCCTTCCCGGCCACGGACGAGCTCTTTCTCGGCATGGTGGGGATGCACGGCACCTATGCGGCCAACCTCGCCATCAACAACGCGGACCTCGTCATCTGCGCGGGCGCGCGCTTTGACGACCGCGTGACCGGGAAGATCGCGGCCTTCGCGCCCAAGGCGCGCATCGTGCACATCGACATCGACCCCACCTCCATCCGCAAGAACGTCGAGGTGGACATCCCGGTGGTGGGCGACTGCAAGCTGGCGCTCGCGGGCATCCTCGACATCTGCAGGAGCAAGTATCCCGACAAGGACTGGGCCATGCAGCACGCCCTGTGGCTCAAGGACGTGGCCTCGTGGAAGAAGAGCAAGCCGCTCTCCTACCAGCCCTCCGAGGGCGGGGCCATCAAGCCGCAGGAGGTCATCGAGGCCCTGCGCGAGCTCACGCGCGGGGACGCCATCATCGCCACCGAGGTGGGCCAGCACCAGATGTGGGCGGCGCAGTATTATGAATTCACCAAGCCGCGCACCCTGCTCACGAGCGGCGGCCTCGGCACCATGGGCTACGGCTTTCCCGCGGCCATCGGCGCGCAGCTCGCGCTCCCGGACAGGATGGTCATCGCCGTGGCCGGGGACGGCTCGCTCCAGATGAACATCCAGGAGCTCGCCACGGCCGTCGCCAACAAGCTGCCGGTCAAGGTCATCATCCTCAACAACCGGCATCTCGGCATGGTGCGCCAGTGGCAGGAGCTCTTCTACGGCGGCAACTACAGTTCCACCAACATGGAGGCCCAGCCCGACTTCGTGCGCCTCGCCGAGGCCTACGGGGCCGAGGGCTACCGCATCGAGCGCGCGGAGGACCTGCTCCCCGAGCTGGAAAAGGCCCTCTCCACGCCCAATCCCGCCTTTGTGGACGTGCGCGTGGAGCGGGAGGAGAACGTCTATCCCATCGTGCCCGCGGGCGCGGCGCTGGACGAGATGCTCCTGGTCTAGGGAGCAGTCCGGGCGAAAACTGCAGCAGGCACGAAGGAGAATCCCGATGCAGCGGCATGTGCTTTCCGTCCTCGTGGAAAACGAGCCCGGCGTGCTCTCGCGCGTGGTGGGCCTGTTCAGCGGGCGCGGCTTCAATATCGACTCGCTCAACGTGGCCCCGGCTCTCGAGGAGGGCACCTCCCACATGACCATCACCACCTACGGCGACAGCATGATCCTCGAGCAGATCATGAAGCAGCTGCACAAGATCGTCTCGGTCATCAAGGTGGTGGACTTTTCCGACCTTCAGGCCGTGGAGCGCGAGATGATGTTCGTCAAGGTGCAGGCCGAGGGGCCGGCCCGCGGCGAGATATTGCGCACGGTGGAGATTTTCCGCTGCAAGGTGGTGGACGTGAGCCCCACCGAGATGACCATCGAAGCCACGGGCAACCATGAAAAGCTCGAGGCCATCCTGGGCCTGCTCCAGCGCTTCGGCATCAAGGAAATCGCGCGCACTGGCTCGGTTGCCATGCGCCGCTCGCGCAAGAGCGAGGGCTGATGCGCGGGGCGCGGCGGAGAAGGTCCGCCGTGAATTTCGCTCCAGGGCACTCTACCGGGATACGCAACGGCACGGGTGCCCTCTTTTTCGGGGGTGTGCCGTCTGTTCTGTGACCGTCGCCAGGGTGCCCCTGACTCCTGCCCCAAAGAAGAACATCAGGCGGGGCCGGGAAGCCGCTGTCATGAGATATGCGTGAACAGATA
>JAAUYX010000050.1 GCA_014804905.1 Desulfovibrio sp.
AAATGACGCAGTTCGTCCGCAACCAGATCCTCACCCAGTCGGCGGTGGCCATGCTCTCGCAGGCCAACAGCATGCCGCAGATGGCCATGCAGCTCATCGGCTAGCCGCCGATCTGGTTGGGGCCCCCACAAGGGGTGCAGACCATATATCCCCGGAGGGTTCGCCCTCCGGGGATATTGGTTTTAAGGCGGGATAGGGCGCGGGGCGTGCGCCCCGGCGGGGGAATTACTTCTGGGCCGGCTGGCTGGCAGCGATCTGCTTCTTGGCTTCGTCAAGGGCCGTCTGGAGCTTTTCCTGGTCCGGCGTGGAGAGGGAGGTCTGGATAATCTTGCCGCCCGTGCCCGCGAGCGCGTCGCGCACCTTGTCGGTGATGGCGGAATCCACCAGCACGAAGAGCGCCGAGGAGCCGGGGGTGAGGGTGGAGGCGAGCTGCTTCATGAAGTCGTCGTTGATGCCCACGTCGCTGAGCGCCCCGGCCACGGCGCCCGCGCCCGCGCCCACCACGAGGCCGAGCAGCGGATTGAGGAAGATGAGGCCGATGAGCGTGCCCCACAGGCCGCCGCTCACGGCGCCGCCCAGGGTGAGGTTGTACATCTGGTGCAGCTTGACCTTGCCGTCCGGCTTTTTCACGGCGATGACCGCGTCGTCGAGGCTGACGAGGTATTCTTTCTGCATCTTGATGAAATCGAGCCGTACCTGCTCGGCCTGGAGCTCGTCGGGATAGACGATGACGATAAGGGTGCTCATGGGGCATCTCCGTCGCTATGGTTGGCGCGCGGCAACACGGGCCTGGCGGGTCGCCCGGCGCGCGCCGGCCGGGCCAGGGGCCGCTGCCGCATCCTCATTGGGGTATCCGGCGGGGGCCGTTCCTGTCAAGGGCGCGGGGCGGCCGTTGAAAAGCCTTGAAAAAAGCCCGCGCCTGCGGAAAGATGCGGGCGCGAAAAATGTTCGCTCTACTCCAGAGATTGATGCCCATTCCACACTCCGTCTGGAGCGAAGCGTCAGCAAAATCATCCAATCAGGCAAAAATGAAGTGTAAAATCTGCAAGGCAACGGCGCAGGTGGCCCTGAAAAGCCATAACGCGGCCTTCTGCCCCGACTGCTACAAGGACTTCTTCGCCCGCCAGGTGGAGCGCGGCATCAAGGGCGCGCCCGGCCCGGACGGCAGGCACGGCGAGCCGCTCTTTACGCGCGAGGAGCGTATCCTCGTGGCGCTTTCCGGCGGCAAGGATTCGCTCGCCCTCATGCTGGAGCTCTCGCGCCAGGGCTATGACGTGACCGGGCTCTTTGTGGACCTCGCCATCCCCGGTTCTTCCGATGTGGCCCGCGCCGTGGTGGAGCGCTTTTGCGCGGCCCATGGCCTCAGGCTGCGCGTGGCGGACATGGCGGCCGACGGCCTCGCCATCCCGCTCGTGAAGGAGCGCTTGCGCCGCCCGGTGTGCTCGGTGTGCGGCAAGGTGAAGCGCCATGTGTTCAACCGCGTGGCGCTCGAGGGCGGTTTTGACGCCATCGCCACGGGCCACAACCTCGACGACGAGGTGGCGCGCCTTTTCAGCAACACCCTGCGCTGGGACACGGCCTATCTGTCCGACCAGGGGCCGCTCCTGCCGGCGCAGCCCGGCTTCGCGCGCAAGGTCAAGCCGCTCTGGCGGCTCACGGAATTCGAGACCGCCAACTACGCCTTTCTGATGGACATCGAGCACCATCACGCGCCGTGTCCCTACAGCCCCGGAGCCAGCTTCACCACTCTCAAGGGCGTGCTGCAAAGGCTGGAGGCGGCCATGCCCGGCCGCAAGCTGGATTTTTATCAGGGCTTTCTCGCGCGCGGCAAGGCGGCCTTCGCCCGTGAGGAGGAAGAGGGCGGCGCTCCGCTCGCGCCCTGCGTGCAGTGCGGTTCGCCCACCTCCTCCGGAGGGCTCTGCGGCGTGTGCCGCATCCGGCTGGCCGTGGCCGAGGGCGCCACGGCCTGAACCAGCACGCCGGATTCAGAGGCCGAGCGCGAGCACGGCCAGCTTGCGGTGCGGCGCGGGCAGGGGGAGATTGGCCAGTTCTTCCGGCGTGACCCAGCGCCAGGTGGCATCCGGCAACGCGGGGAGAGAGGCCCCGGCATTCTGCGCAAGGCCGAGCCTGCGCCAGTGCAGGGTGATGCGGTAGCGCGTGCGCGTGTGGAGGATTTTGCCGCCGCTGCCCGGCGCCACGGCAAGGCCCGTTTCGGCCCGCAGGAGGCGGACGAGGGCCGCGCCGGGTTCTTCGCCATCGGCGAGGCTTGCGCCGGGAAATTCCCACAGGCCGCCCCACACGCCCCGCGCCGGGCGGCGGTGCACGAGGATGCGGCCGCGGGCCTCGAGGATGCCCGCCACGGTCGTGAGGGCGGTCATGCCCGGCCCCTCGTCCTTCACCGGGCGCCCGGCGGCCACGCCCAGATGCCGCGCCCGGCAAAACTCGCCCCAGGGGCACAGGCCGCAGCGCGGCTGCCTGCGGCAGACGAGCGCGCCCAGCTCCATCATGGCCTGGTTGTGCTCCCGCGCGGCATCTTCCGGCACGAGGCGATGGGCCCATTGCCGGATGAAGGCCGCCGCGGGCTCGCGGCGCACGGGCGTTTCCACATTGAAAAGCCGCGCGAGCACGCGCTCCACATTGGCGTCCACGCAGGCCACGGGCTCTCCGAAGGCGATGCTCGCCACGGCCGCCGCCGTGTAGGGGCCGATGCCGGGAAGGGCCCGGATATCCTCCTCCCGCTCCGGGAACACGCCGCCGTGTTCCGCCATGATGCGCCGGGCCGCGGACATGAGGTTGCGCGCGCGGGAATAGTAGCCGAGCCCCTCCCAGAGGCGGAGAACCGTCTCCTCCGAAGCCGCGGCCAGCGCCGCCACGTCCGGGAGCTGCGCCATCCAGCGCCGGAAATAGTCCACCGCGCGGTCCATCTGGGTCTGCTGGAGCATGACCTCCGAAATCCACACCTCATAGGGCGTGTAGTTCACCCGCCAGGGGAGGTCGCGGCGATGGGCCGCGAACCAGGCGCAGAGCAGGGGCGAGAGCTCGGCCGCGTGAAGCTCCGGGTCGCGCAGTTCGTGCGCCAGGCCTGGGAGGTGCAGGCTCCCGGCAGGTATGGCCGCGGCTCCCCGTTTCCTCATCCTCGTTCCCCGCGCGGCCGCCGCCATTGTCAAGCGGGGCGNGTGCGCCTATAGTCGAGCCGCGCGCCCGGCGCGGGANNCATCCGCCGCCAAATCCCGGCGCAGCAGGGAGTCAGCAATGGCAGACANGAAAAATCCNGTCGTCCTGCTTGANACNACCGAGGGCGACATCCTNATCGAGCTCTATCCCGACANGGCCCCGNGNACGGTGGANAACTTCCTCATGTATGTGGACGAGGGCTTTNACAACAACACCATCTTTCACCGCGTCATCCNCGGCTTCANGATCCAGGGCGGCGGCATGGACGCGCGNATGCGCGANAAGNCCACCCACGAGCCCNTNCCCAACGAGGCCGACAACGGNCTGAAGAACGAGCGCGGCTCCGTGNCCATGGCCCGCACCAGCGACCCGCACAGCGCCTCGGCCCAGTTCTTCATCAACCTCGTGGACAACGACTTCCTGGACTTCCGCGCGCCCACCATCGACGGCTGGGGCTACTGCGTTTTCGGCAAGNTCACGGAAGGCATGGACGTGGTGGACAAGATCGCCAAGGTCAAGACCANGACCNTGGGCATCCACGANAACGTNCCNGCCGACNNGGTGATGATCACCAGCGCAAGCCGTTTTGAGTGAGCGTGAATTCCCTGGCCTGCCCCGGAACGAGCTCCACGCAGGAGCAGCCGGGGCAGGCGGCGGAAAGCTCCTTGCGGAAGCCGTCCACATTCTGCGCGAGCACCGGGAAGGTGCCCCAGTGCATGGGCACCACCGCCGCGCAGCCGATGAGGCGNGANGCGCGGGCCGCCTGCACGGCGTCCATGGTGAACACGCCGCCCATGGGCAAAAGCGCCACATGGATGCCGTAGAGCCCGCCCAGAAGCTCCATGCTGGAGAAAATGCCCGTGTCGCCCGCGTGGTAGATGACGAGACCGTCCGGCATGTGGAGAATATAGCCCACGGGCACGCTGGAATCGCTGGAATGGAAGGCCTGNGTCATGGTNACGNCNATGCCCTTCACCGTGAGCGTNCCGCCGATATTGAAGCCGATGCCGTTCAGGATTTGCGGCTCGGGCACGCCGGCGTCGCGCAGNTTGGTCGCCGTGCCCACCACCGCGCCGAGCATGGCGCCGGTCTTTTTGCAGATGGAAACCGCGTCACCCACATGGTCGCCGTGGTCATGCGTCACGAGCACCATGTCGGGCTTGCCNANCTCGTCGGGACTTTGCCCCCAGCGCGGCGCGAAAAAGGGGTCGATGACGCAGGAGGCGTCGCCGCAGGCGATCTTGAAGGCCGANTGGCCGTACCAGGTGATGGTGCTCATGGCTGGTCTCCTTGGANGGTAGGGACGGGAGANGCGGTTCCGGGCGNCCAGCGGCCGAGCCTGTGCGGAANCCCGGCCTGGTCGAGGATGCGGCCGCAAAAGTGGTCGAGCATGGCCTCGAGGCTTTGCGGGCGCAGGTAAAAGCCCGGCGAAAAGGGCATGATGACGGCCCCGGCCTCGCGCAAAGCGAGCATGTTGCGCANNTGGATTGCCGAAAGCGGGCTTTCGCGCGTCACGAGCACGAGGCGCAGGCTTTCTTTCAGGGCCACGTCGGCCGCCCGCTGGAGCAGGTTNCGCGTGGCGCCCGAGGCCAGCGCCCCCAGNGTGCCCATGGAGCAGGGCACCACGAGCATGGCCGCCGGGNCGCCCTCCCCGTGCCACCACGAGCCGCTGGCAGGCCCTGCGCCGAGGTCGTCCGCCGGGTAAACATGACGGGCATGACGGGTGAGGGCATCGGGCGCAAGGCCGCACTCGGCGTCCAGCACGGCGGCNGCGCCNTCNNAGACGACGCAGGANAGGTCNANNNCGGGCANGGCGGNAAGATGCCCGAGCAGCCGGAGCGCCAGCGGCATNCCGCTNGCCCCGCTTATGCCCACAAGTATCTTGCGCATGGTGCTGTCCCGCCTCCACTTCAACTGCGTTTCCCTGCCTTCCCCCTTGTTCCATAAATCCGCGNCCCGCGCAATNCCGCCGGAGGGGCGNCCCCCNGCCTTGACAGGCGGCGGCTTTCGGCATACCAAGAACGTCCCGCGCCCGTAGCTCAGCCGGATAGAGCGTTGGCCTCCGGAGCCAAAGGCCGTGCGTTCGAATCGCGCCGGGCGCGCCAAGGAAATCAGGCGGTTAGCCGTGAAAGGCTGGCCGCTTTTTCTTTTGGTGCTAACAAATTGCTAACGCCGTGTGCGTCTGCTATTTCTAAGCTAGGGCAGCAAAGGCCGCACAGGCGTCGTTTTGCCGTTCTGGGGAGAAATACACGATGGCACACAAGCGAATTTGACCCCTCCCCCAAAAACAGATCCATTGAAAAGTTAGTGTTCCTGGCATAGGAGCACTGCATGAAACGGAGTCGA
>JAAUYX010000051.1 GCA_014804905.1 Desulfovibrio sp.
CGTGTCGGTCTTGATGCCGAGGTTGGCGAGGCTCGCGAGCACATCACCGGAAAGCACGTCCGTGGCGGACTGGCGGCTCTTGAAGCCTGGCGGCGAGGAGGAGATCACGCTCGAGAAGCGCGACTTGAAGAGCTGCACGCCATAGTTGCCCATGAGGATGCCGCCCTTCTGGTTGGTGAGGCCGGAGGGGCTGTAGTTGTCGCTGCCGATGTCGTTGGGGTCGTTGGACGTGACCTCCTTGGTCTCGTCATACTTCATGAGGCTGTTGACCGTGAGCAGCACGGAGTTCACCGCATCCAGGAAGTTCTGGATGGACTGCTCCACCGAGGTGATGTCCGTGCTCACGGACATGCGCGCGTCGCCCACATCCTGGATGGTAAAGACCACGCCCTCAATGACATCGGAAATCTTGTTGGTGGCCGACTCCATTTCGATGGGCCAGTTGTCCACCTGATAGCGCGCATTGGCCGCGCGCTGGATGTTCCAGTTGGAGCTGGTCGCCACCTGGCCGGTGACGCCGGGGCCCGAGGCGGCCTGCACATTGTCGAAATTCAGGTAGACCGGGCCCTCGATGGCATCGAGGGAGAGCGGATTGCCAGCGGCGTCCACATACTCGTTGCCGTCGGCATCGGTGAAGCGCACGCCAAAATCCGCCGGGGCGGAGGCGGCGTTGCCGTCCGCGTCCGTCCAGGCCCAGCCGGCATTGGTGGGGTCCTTGAGGGCGGCGAGCACATCCTTCATGGACGTGCCGGAGGCCAGCGTCAAGGTGCCCGTGACGCCGCTGTTGGTGGTGATGGTGTAGACCAGGGCCGGCGTCTTTTCGAGCTGGAAGCCGCCCTCCGCCAGCTCGTAGAAGAGATTGCCCGCAGAGGTGGCGCCGGGATTGGTGTTGGTTGCCGCGATGGTGGTGGTGGCGGAAAGGCTCGTGCTGTAGCCCTCGTCCGAGGCCGAGCCCGTGGTGAGCTGGAAGGAGCGCACGCCGTCCAGGGAGACCGTACCCGCGTCATCATCGAAAGTCACGGTGATGCCCGCGTCCGCCCAGCTGACGGGCTTGCCGGCGGCATCCTCAAGGCCCTGACCGTTCTTGATGGCGTTATAGAGGTCCTCATTGGTCATGTTGCCCTTGAGGCCCTTCAGGTAGAGCACGTCGCCCGACTGGGTGGTGAGCGTATAGACAAGGTCCTCGGCGGACTCGTCATCGGCCTTCTTGCCGTCAAGGCGCTCGGAGAGCTTGTCGTCCTTGAAGGTCAGGGTGCTCGTGGCCTTCATGGTGCCGCCGAGCGTGTCCTTGACGCCCGTGGCATCGGTGAGCTTGGTCTTGAGGACGGAATCGTTGAGGGTCGCACCGTTCTGCGCCGCAAAGGAAACGCCCGTGACACCGGAAAGATTGGTGCCCCAGCTCGTGCCCATGAGGCCGATGTCGAGGCTCGTGCCGTCCTGCGTGGCCTGCCCCATCTGCACGAGCAGGTCGCGCTTGGTGGCCCCGGCCTTGATGTCGAAGGTGCGCGTCGTGCCGTCATCCATCGTCATGGTGAACGTGATGAGGTCGTCGTCGCCGAGGCCGTCGGCAAATCCGCCCGCTTCGTTGAGCTTGACGTATTCGCCCTTGTTGTTCTTGAGCTCGCCCGCAAGCGTCACCTGGGTGGAGGCGGGCACATATTCCTCGTCACCCACCGTGCGCCTGCTGAAGGACTGCACGCCGGAAATGGTGAGGGTGCCGTCCGCGCCGACCTCGGCCTTGATGACGCCCTGGCCCGCGGCGTTCTCGAGGGCCACGCAGAGGTCCTCGGGGGACTTGTCGCCGCTCACCGTGACGGACTTTTTCGCGCCGTTGGCGAGCACCAGGTCAAAGACGTACTTGGTGGGCGAGGTCATGGTCTCGCCGAGGTCAAGGGCGGCGTTGGTACGCCAAGTGGAGGAGGAGCCCGTGGCGCTCATGCCCACGAGATTGCTGTCATGGATGATGAGGTCGTTGGCGGCGCCGGTGTCCTTGCCCGCCACCTGGAACACATAGCCCGAGCCCGTCTGGATAAGGCTCAGCTTGATGCCCGGATTGTCCGAGGAATTGTTCACCATGCTGACAAAGGAATCCAGCGTGGTGTTGGCCGGCACCTTGAAGTCGTGGCGCTTGCCCGCGTAGGTATAGCTGAAATACTGGGCCTCGCCCGTGGTGTTGATAATGTCGGTCTTGGACTCGAACACATGCCCGGTATTGGCCCAGATGGCGTTGCTCGCCACCTGGTTCACCTTGATGGTGTGCTGCACGTCCTGGGCCGAGGCATTGGCCACGGCGGTGAGGATATTGTCGTTGCTCGAATTGACGAGCTTGGTGACGAAGTTGTTCTTGTCGCTCAACTGCGCAAGCATGCTGCTGGCGGCCTGAATCTGCTCGATGATCTGGGTGAAGCCGTCATAGCGGAGCTGCCAGTCGCTCTTCCAGGCTTCCAGGCGGTTGAGCTGGGTCTTTTCGATCTGCTTGAGCTGCGTCAATACCTTGTCAAAATCGGTATCGTTGCCGCCCAGACCCGAAATGGAATTGGAACCGGAAATACTGATGCTCATGCTCGCCTCTTGCCGTGAAATATTCCGCGCCGTGCCGGGGCCCGGAGGGGGAAAACTTTGCTCGCCTTCTCTTGCGGCCAATGCTTTGCAAGATGCGTGCAAACGTGCTTCCCAAAGCGGGCGTGAGCGGCTGGGCGCGGCGCGCCCCCCGCACGCGCAAATGCAGGGGCCGTGCCTCTTTCAGGGCAATCGGCAATTCCAAGAAAAAGTTTAGAGCCTTTCAAGCATTTGACGCGCCCACGGGAAGCCGGGGCCAGTGCCACCGGGAAAAACCCAGGCGGCTCAAGCAAGAGGCGCGCCGGCTCAGGCCTCCATGAAGCCGGGCCAGCGCTTGAGCAGCGCCGCGGCGGCCCGGCCCCGATGACTGCGGGCAGTTTTTTCCTCCCGCGTGAGCTCGGCGGCCGCGCGGCCGATGTCCGCGTCAAAAAAAACCGGGTCATAGCCGAAGCCGTTGCTGCCGCGCGGACTTGTGAGCAGGCTGCCCGGCCACTCCCCGCGCACGGTGAGCTCGCGCCCGTCCGGGCGCACCGCCGCCATCACCGTCACGAAGCGGCAGCCGCGCCTTTCCGCGGGCACATCTTCCAGGGCATGAAGCAATTTGCGGATGTTGCGCCCGTCGCGGTTTTCGCCGGGAAGCATCTCCCAGTCGTCCGCATAGCGGGCCGAATACACGCCGGGGGCGCCCGCGAGCGCATCCACCATGAGGCCGGAATCGTCCGCAATGGCCGTGAGCCCGGTGGCCTTTGCCACGGCGCGCGCCTTGATGAGTGCGTTTTCCTCAAAGGTGGCGCCGTCCTCCACGATGTCGCCGATTTCGGGGAAGGCGTCGAGCCCCACGAGCTCTACCCCGAAGGCCGAGAGCGGGCCGGCCAGCTCGGCGATCTTCCCGGCATTGCGCGTGGCGAGCACCACGCGCGGGCGCCCCCCGCCTTCAGTTCCGGTTTTCGTTTCCATCCCTTTTTTCTCCCTGATGTGCGGCCGCATGGGCGCTTTTGTGCGGCCAAGTGGCCGCGAGGATGCCGCCGATGATGAGCAGCCCGCCCACAAGCTGCGCCCCGGTCACGCGCTCGCCCAGCACGAGGAACGAGCCCGCGGCCGCGAAAATGGGCAGGCTGTAATAGACCATCCCGGCGCGCACCGGGCCTATCCTGTCCACGGCCAGCGTCCAGAGCCAGAAGGACAGGAAGGAACAGCCCACGCCCGTGTAGATGACGCTGATGATGACCGGCGCGCTCGCCTCTGGCAGCGGCAGAAGGCAGGCCTCGGCCACGGTGAAGGGCAGCGAGATGACTAGCCCGATGGCAAAGGTCGCCACATTGAAGCCCAGCGCCGAAAGGTCACGCGGGCGCTGACGCATGAAGAGCGAATAGAGCCCGAAGCAAAAGGCCCCGGCCAGCGCCCAGGCGTCGCCGCTCGTAAAATGCAGCCCCGTGATCCTGGCAAGGTCGCCCCGGCTCACGAGCAGGACGACCCCGCAGAGCACCAGGCCCACGCCCGCGAGGCGCCGCGCCGTGAGCGGCTCCCCATAGATGAGGCGCGAAAAGATGAGGATGACGATGGGCGCCGTGGGCACGAGCAGCGCCATGTTGAGGCTGGTCGTCGTCTGCCCGGCCTTGTAGATGAGGGTGTTCATCAGGGTGACGCCGAGAATGGCCATGAGCGTGAGATAGCGCCATTCCTTGCGGATGGCGGGCCAGTCGGCGGCCAGGCCCTTCCACGCAAAGGGCAGGATGACGAGGAGCGCCACGAGCCAGCGCCAGAAATTGCACTGCCACGGTGGGATGAGGTGCGCCACGGCGCGCGAGACCACAAAATTGCCCGACCAGATCACCGTGGCGAGCAAGGCGCTGCCATAGCCGAGAAAACCGTGCCCCATTTCTCTGCCCGTTATTTTGTCCTCCACGGCCCCTTTGCCCCATGCGGGCCTGTCTGTCAATGCGGGTGGGCCCCTTGCAAAATTACCGCAGAAAAGTTAGACTTCGGGAAAAGGCCCACGCAACCTGAACTGCCTGATCAAGGGGGAACTCATGGATGGTGCCAGGAACGGGCCGGGCAAGCAGCCCAGGGCCCATGTGTGGAAATTTCTCTTCAGCGGCCTCGTCATCGGCGTCGTNCTCTCCGCNGTGTTCGCCTGGGCGCTCAANGCCACGGACCAGCGNCAGTTCTGCGCCACCTGCCACATCATGCACGANGCGGCGGTGACGCANAAAATGGGNATGCACGCGAANCTCTCCTGTAACGAATGNCACGCGCCGCACGCGCTGCTCGCCAAGATNCCCTTCAAGGCNCAGGCNGGNGCGGAAGACATNATCGGNAACNTCCAGGGCAAGAGCATCCCCATCCCGGCCTCCAAGCGGCANCGCGACGTGGTCAACCAGAACTGCATCAACTGCCACGCGCCGGTCAATGCCACGGTGGCCAGCATGGCCGTCAAGCCCTATTGCACGGATTGCCACAGAAGCGTCGCGCACAGGCGNNTCACTCCCATAAGCGAAAGGACGGTGGGCTATGATTAGGAAAGGCTTTTCNCTNNGNTGCATCGCCCTTGCGGCGCTGCTCGTNTGCGGCTGCAACGACGTNAATACCGAGNTGAAGGCNCCCACCTACAAGACGGGCATCAANCCGGACAANATNTCCATGGANGCCTTCAAGCAGCAGTTCCCCAACCAGTACGAAACNTACATGTGGAACAACCGNGACAAGGAGATGACGGTCTACAAGGGCTCCATCCCCTANCACAAGAACGACAACGTGNACCCGCTGCCCNNGGGNTACAAGTACGCCCAGCCCTACCTNAAGAANCTCTGGCTCGGCTACCCCTTCATGTANGAATACAACGAGACCAGGGGCCACACCCGCGCCATCGAGGATTTCGTCAACATCGACCGCATCAACCGCTATGCGGAAAAGGGCGGNCTGCCGGCGACCTGCTGGAACTGCAAGACGCCCAAGATGATGAACTGGATCAAGGAATACGGCGACGAATTCTGGGCCAAGGACGTGAACAGCTTCCGCGCGCCNGACAAGNTCAACGANATCCAGAACTCCATCTCCTGCGCCACCTGTCATGACCCGGCCACCATGGAGCTCAGNCTCTATTCCGTGCCCCTGCAGGACTGGCTCAAGCGCTCNGGNCGCGACTGGAGCAAGATNTCNCGCAACGAAAAGCGCAGCCTCGTGTGCGCCCAGTGCCATGTGGAATACTATTTCACGGCCAAGGGCAACGGCCCCACNGCCAAGCCCGTCTTCCCGTGGGACAANGGCCTCGACCCCGAGGACATGTATCANTATTACAAGTCGCACGGCCCCAAGAACGCCGAGGGCAAGGAGACNCAGTTCGTNGACTTTGTNCACGCCGCNTCCAAGACNCCGTGCATCAAGATGCAGCANCCNGACTACGAGATGTGGAGCAACGGNCCNCACGGCTCGGCCGGCGTCTCCTGCGCGGACTGCCACATGCCCTACATGCGNCAGGGCGGNGCNAAGTTCTCCAGCCACTGGATGACNTCGCCCCTNAAGGACCCGGAACTGCGCGCCTGCCGCCAGTGCCACTANGACAAGACGCCCGAATACCTCAAGGGCCGGGTGCTCTANGTCCAGTCCAAGACCTANAACCAGCTGCTCAAGGCCGAGGAGGCCTCNGTGCGGGCNCACGAGGCCATCCGCCAGGCCATGNTCTGGGACGGCCCCAAGTCGCCCGANTATGACAGGCTCATGGCCGAGGCGCGCGAAATCAACCGCAAGGGCCAGATGTTCTGGGATTATGTCTCCGCGGAGAACGGCGTGGGCTTCCACAATCCCTCCAAGTCGCTGGATACCCTCATGACCTCCATGGAGTGCAGCCAGAAGGCCGTGGAGCTCGCCGAACAGGCCACCAACTGGGGCATCGCGCCCATCATGGCCCAGGACATCAAGAAGCTCGTGCCGCCCATGCTCAAGATGAGCCGCAAGCTCCAGCAGGACCACGAGTTCCTCCAGCAGAACCCGTGGACGAAGATNCTGCCCACCTTCCCCGAGGCGCCGCAGGTCTGGTTCGGCCAGGACTACCGCCCGGTCANCCAGCAGGAGGCCGCCGCCAAGTAGGGACGCGGCAAAAAGTCCGATAAACTGAAAGGAGCCCGCAAATTTTGCGGGCTCCTTTTTTCATGGGCGATTTCGGGAGGGACGCCGCTAAATTTCGATGCCGAGCCAGGCGCGCACGAGCCAGCTCAGGAGGAAGATGGCGAGCGCCACGCCGAAGCTGATGCCGAACATCTGAAGAAAGCCCTTCCAGAAGCTGGTCCCGCGCAGGAGCGAATCCACCCAGGTGAAGCAGAGGATGATAAGGCTCGCGATGACCATGCAAANGCCCAGNGCNNCCAGGGAATTGGGGCAGGAGCATGTAGGGGAGCAGCAGGAGCANGACGGTGACGAGATAGGCGANGCCGGTATACATGGCCGNGAGNCGCGGCTGGCCGCCNTCCGCCGCCGCCTTTTGCGAAAAGAACTCCGAGGCNNCCATGGAAAGCGTGGCCGCGATGCCGGTGGTGAAGCCCGCCAGCATGATGAGCCGGTTGTTCTGCAGCACCATGGTGAAACCGGCGAGCGCCCCCGTCATTTCCACGAGGGCGTCGTTGAGCCCCAGCACCACGGCGCTCATGAAGGTGTCGGCATCGCTGTCGCCGAGAAAGGCGTCGAGCTTCTCGGCATCGGCGTTGATGGACGACTCCGCGCCGGGCAGGGCGGCGAATTCCTCTTCAAAGCGCTGGTAGCGCCGGGCCTGGCGGCGCAGGCGGCGCTCCATGATGCGCAGGGCAAGCCCCCAGAACAGCACCCGCAAAAGGCAGAGCGCCAAAAGCACCGAGAGGCGCTTGGGCGGCAAGGGGCCGTCCATATGCTGTTCGATGACCGTGAGGCGCTGGGTGCAGTGGAAGGCGAGGCGGTCCAGCAGCACATGCGGTCCCTTGGCGGAGGCCCGGCGCCCGAGCATACGGAACAACCTGCCATTGGCGCGGTCAACGGCATAGAGCCGCCGGAGGCTGTGCTCGCGCCGGGGCTGGTCCACCGTGGCTTCGTCCCTGCTCACCATTCGTCCGCTTCCGGTTCCGGGGGAAGGACTGCCATTGTTGAGGTGCGGATGCGCCTGTGCTCCCGCCTGGGCGCTTCCGCTGCAGCCTCTTCCCGCTGCCGGGCCACGGGCCGGGGAAGTCCGTTATAGAGCGCCCAGAAACCGGGATAGAGCGCCGTGAGCACACCGGGATTGCCCAGCCGGAAGCCAAGGCAGCGCTCCGGTCGCGCGCAGGCGGCCAGCGCCAGCGCCAGCGCCCAGGCGGCGGAAGGCGCGTTCCAGGCAGGGCCGGTAAAGCCCTTGCCGCTCTCGCGCCGAAGCTCCGGGCCCGGACAGAGCGTGCCCTCGCTCAGTTCCAGCCCGCAAGCAGCAAAAAAATCCGCAGCCAGCGCGGGCGGGCAGCGCAGGGCTTCCAGCACCGCAGGGGGCGCGTCGGCCTCGGCGCCGGAGAGGGCCGCACAGGCGGCCAGGGCCAGCGGCAACGGCGCAAGCTCGCCGGAGAGGCGCGCCAGCGCGTCCGTGGGCACGGTGGAGAGCCGGGCGGCGGTCTTCCGCGCGGCGAGCGTCACGCCCACGCTGGCGCCCCCCTCTGAAGAAATCTCCAGCGGCAGGCCCATGCCGAGAAGCACTTCCCGTGCGGCCAGCGCTTCCGGACTTTCCGACCACGCGCCCGTAAGATGCACCGAGCCTGCCAGCGGCATGGCGAGCGCAAGCAGGTACGACGCGAGCCCGGCATCCATGGGGAGGCGCGGTTCCACCGGGATTTTCGGGGCGCCCGGCTCCACACTGACGCGGCCCTCCTGTTCCGTCACGGCGATGCCCGCCGCCCGGAGCGCGGGCAGCGCCAGGGCGAGCACATCCTCCCGCTGCGGGTGGCCGCCGAGGGCCAGGGTAAATTCGCGCTCAAAGAAGGGCGCCGCCAAAAGCAGCGCCGCGCCCAGCTCGCCGGGCACATCCGGGGGCAATTCCACAAGCCCGGGCACGATGCCGGAACATTCCAGCCGCGCGGGCAGCCCGGAGCTGCGCGGAATGACATGAGTGAAGCGCGCGCCCAGCTGTGGCAGGAAACGGCGCGTGGAGGAAAGGTCAACGAGCTTGAGCTCNGTCTCGCCGAGGAACTTCACCCGCGAGGGCCTTGCCACATAGAAGGCGATCAGNAGGAAGAGGTTCCAGAGGTCGTCCCCCACATAGAGCACCTTGTCGTGGCNGCGCCAGCGGTTCCGCGGGGCGCGTCACCACGGCGTCCTGCTCGCGCGTGGCCGAGGCACCCAACTGGTTGAGCGCCTTGAGCAGGTCCACCAGNGGGTCGTTCATCAGGCACGGGGCGAGGCGCACGGGCGCGCCCGCTGCGGCGGCGAGAAAGAGCCACGCCCGCGTCTCACGACAGGCGAGCGGCGCCGTGAGGGAAAGTTCGATGGGCTTGCGCGGCGGCGCGAGGTTGAAGGCGTCGCGGCGTTCTGCGCCGGTGGCCGGGGCATCCGCCCCCTCCCCCTCGACGTCAGCGCCCGCGGGGCGCGGCAAAAAGGTGGCGTCCTGCATGAGCGCGAAAAAGCGCCCGGAAAGGTCCGCGTCGCGGCTCACCTTGGCCACGGCCTTCTGCCACGCCTCGCGCAGGAATTTTTCTTCCGCCGCATCCAGTCGCGGACGGCCGCCGCGCATCTTCGCGATGAGGTTGTGGCGCTTGAGCAGGAGGCGCAGAATGTCGCGGTCGATTTCCGTCACCACGTCCCTGAGCGATGTGCCGCCCGCGCCGGGCGCCCGCCTGTCCGGGCGGCGTTCCTGGCCCGCATTGCGGCGCCGTTCTCCCGGCGCGCCTGATTGGCGGGGTCGCCCCCGCTGCCCGGAAATGTCGCTCATATGTCCAAGCCCCATGTTGCTGTTAATGCTGCTGATATGAAGGAGGAAACTAGCCGGAAACGCGCCGCCTTGCAAGCCGTTCGTGGCCCGGAGGGCTCCGGGCGCAAAAAAGCCCGGCCCCCAACGAAGGCCGGGCTCTCATGCGCAGACGCGGGCCGGGGAAGCCGGCCCCGTTTCAGGCTATGGCTTGTCTTCCTCTTCCTCGGCGCGTTCCAGCAGCAGGGCCATGAAGGCCACGGCCGCAAAGGCGCAGTAGACGAGGGCCACCAGCAGGTCCAGCGCCGTGGAGCGGCTGTTGGCGACGATCAGGGCAACGACGGGCAGGAGGACGATGGCAGCGGAAGCAAGACGGATGCCGCGCTCGTTCCTTGCAAAACTCAACATTTCCACATGTCTCCGGTTTGTGGCGGCCGTGCCGCCGTCTCTCTCCGGGAAGTTCCCGGCGCTTGCGCGGCGCACCCTGCGCCGCGAAGGGGAGGCTAGTTAAGGCAGGGGCGGGGCATTGTCAAGTTTTGCATTCCGCAGGTGCGCCGCCGCGTTCGGGTCCGCCCCGCCGTCGCCGGGGCACCGGAGCGGAAAAAGGCTTGTATTTTCTTTGGGAAGGGTTTATGTTCCCCGTTCACACGGACCAACTGAAGCTCTGCCAGCTTCACCGCCGGGAGTGCCCGCACTCCAAAAATCGGCGTGGAACAGCTTTCAGCGCATATATGGAGGAAAGCATGAGCAAGGAATGTGATTTCTGCGGCAAGAAGCCCCAGGTGGGCAACCTCGTGAGCCACTCCAACATCAAGACCAAGCGGCGCTTCAACCCCAATCTCCAGCGCGTGC